>JANWYN010000066.1 GCA_025055235.1 Candidatus Roseilinea sp.
CAGCTCGAATCGTCGAAGGCGTTTGCTAAAGCGTTCATGGCTCGGCATGGCATCCCGACGGCGCGCTTCGCCGTCTTCGACGACTTCGTACAAGCCGAGCGCCATCTGCAGCAGGTGGACTATCCGGTGGTCATCAAAGCCAGCGGGCTGGCGCAGGGCAAAGGGGTGATCGTGCCGCGCGACGCAAACGAGGCGCATGCCGCGCTGCGCGCCATCATGGTGGAGCACGCCTTCGGCGCCGCAGGCGACCTGGTAGTGATCGAAGAGCGGCTCGAAGGCCCGGAGATCTCATTGATGGCTTTCTGCGACGGCGAGACGGTGATGCCCATGCCGCCGGCGCAAGACCACAAGCGCGTCTTCGACGGCGATGAGGGCCCGAACACCGGCGGCATGGGCGCGTTCTGCCCCTCGCCGCTCATGCGGCGCGAGGAGATCGCGTACTGTGTGTCGCACATCCTGCGACCGGCGGTGCGCGGCATGGCGCGGGAGGGCGTGCCCTACCGCGGTGTGCTCTATGCCGGCTTGATGCTGACGCGCGACGGCCCCAAGGTGCTGGAGTTCAACTGCCGCTTCGGTGACCCGGAGGCGCAGGCCGTGCTGCCGCTGCTGAAGACCGACCTGGCCGAGATCGCCATGGCATGCGTCGAAGGCCGGTTGCATGCGCAGCCGGTCGAGTGGCATGCCGGCGCGTGCGCGTGCATCGTGCTTGCCTCAGGCGGCTATCCGGGCGCCTACCGCAAAGGCCTGCCTATTCACGGCCTGGATGCCATGCCCGAAGGCGTGATGATCTTCATTGCCGGCGCGCGCCGGACTGAGGACGGATGGGTCACCGACGGCGGGCGGGTACTGGGCGTGGCAGCGCGGGGCGACACCTTGCGCGATGCACTGCAGCGCGCCTACGCTGGCGTCGCCCGCATCTCCTTCGAAGGCATGCACTACCGCCGGGACATTGGCGCAAGGTGGCTGTCTCATTCGGGCTGAGGCGTGTCAGCGCACTTCGCATGTCTTCCCTCCGCATCTTCTCTGCTCCTTCGCTTTCTCACAAACGACTCAGCCTCTCCTCCACAGTTACTTCGTCGTTCTTCAGTCCACATTTAATCAGACATCACAAGGTCTTCACACTGGTTGTGCATAGTTGTAACGGTGCGAAGCCATGTCCATCGTTCGAGCGATGGGCAATCGAATATTTGATACTGGAGGAGAACGGACGATGTTGAAGAGTAAAGTGCTTTTGATGGGTGTAGCAAGTGCGATGATTCTAGCGGCGTGTGCGATGCCGGCGCAAATGCCTGCTCCCACACCAGTGCCCGCCCCAACCGAAGTACCCCAACCTACCGAAGCGCCAACCGCGGCGCCGGCGATGGAGACCAAAGACATCGTAGAGACGGCCTTGGCCGCCGGCTCGTTCAACACGCTGGCCACCGCCCTTCAAGCTGCCGGCCTGGTGGACACGCTCAAGGGCGAAGGGCCGTTCACCGTCTTTGCGCCGACCGACGAGGCGTTCGCCAAGCTCGACAAGGCGCTGCTCGAGAGCCTGCTCAAGCCGGAGAACAAGGACAAGCTGACTGCCATCCTGACCTACCACGTCGTGCCCGGCAAGGTGACCGCGGCAGATGTCGCCAAACTTACCGAGGCTAAGACCGTGCAGGGTGAGGAGATCACCATCAAAGTGGACGCCGGCGGTGTAATGATCAACGATGCCAAGGTCATCACAGCCGATGTCGCGGCCAGCAATGGCGTCATTCATATCATTGATACTGTGATCCTGCCGCCTTCGATGGCGACGGAATCTACCATTGCAGACAAGGTTGCGACGACCGGTCTATTCGAGACGCTGGCGACTGCCCTTCAGGCGGCCGGCCTGGTGGATACGCTCAAGGGTGAAGGGCCGTTCACCGTCTTCGCTCCTACTAACGAAGCATTCGCCAAGCTGGACAAGGCGCTGCTCGAGAGCCTGCTCAAGCCGGAGAACAAGGACAAGCTGACTGCCATCTTGACCTACCACGTCGTGCCCGGCAAGGTGACCGCAGCGGACGTGGCCAAGTTCACCAGCGCCAAGACGGTTCAGGGCGAGGAGGTGGCAATCAAGGTCGAGAACGACACGGTGATCCTCAACGGCGTCGCAAAGGTGACCAGTGCGGACGTGATGGTCGGCAACGGCGTGATCCACGTGATTGACGCGGTGATCTTGCCACCTTCGGTACGCGAGGCGCTTGGTATTCAAGCCGAGGAGTTGAAAGACATCGTGGACACCGCAATAGCCGCCGGCTCGTTCAACACGCTGGCCACCGCCCTTCAGGCGGCCGGCCTAGTGGACACGCTCAAGGGCGAAGGGCCGTTCACCGTCTTCGCGCCGACCGACGAGGCGTTCGCCAAGCTCGACAAGGCGCTGCTTGAGAGCTTGCTCAAGCCGGAGAACAAGGACAAGCTGATTGCCATCCTTGCCTATCATGTGGTGCCCGGCAAGGTGACTGCGGCGGATGTGGCCAAGCTCACCAGCGCCAAGACGGTTCAAGGTGAAGAGATCACCATCAAGTCGGATGGCTACGGCGGCGTGATGATCAATAATGCAAAGGTGGTCACCGCCGACGTGATGGCCGGCAACGGCGTGATTCACGTCATTGACACCGTGATCCTGCCGCCAAGCATGAAGTAAGCGTCAATTGGCTTCTCTCCTGAGAGTGTGTGGGTCGGTCGAGGCTCGCTGAAAAGGCGAGCTTCGGCTGTTTTCCCCGCTTGTGCCTCTGCTCGCAACTCGCGCCCGCCCTGCATTAACGCATGGGTGAGGATGCGCCCACACATCGCGCGCGAGCCGCGCCCGGCGCTGACTTCGGCAAGGCCTTAGCCTAAGGCGGCTCGGCCCAAAGGCTTAGCCGTGCCGGCAGCTTCGTCTGAGCTGAACAGGGATGATCACTCGCCCGTTTCCGCCCTCATCTTTAACAAGAGGCATGCTGCGAGGCTGCATCCAGGGATTCATTCTTCTGCGCACTTCAACAATAGCGCCACCGACATGCGCTCGCATTGCCGCGTCACCATCGCTCGCGCAGATCGGTCAGCACATGATCGGCATCCAGCGAAATGCGATGGCCGACATACAATGCAGCACTCGTACCGCCGACGAGCACGGCCTCCGGCAACACTGCCTGCAAGTGGCAGGCAGCGGAGATGACGCGATCCCACTCTGGCGCGGCGTTCGTCATGGCGTGGCTTCACAGCGCTCGGCGAGCAACTGCCAAACGCGATAGGCTTGCGGGTTATCGGCCATGCGCGCACGGCATATGCGCTGCACTTTCTCTCGCAGGCGTCCGGTGTCGTCGCGCAAGACTGCTCGCGCCAGCTCGACCCAGTCGCGCAGGTTGCCGTGCTCGATCACGTCGTCAATCGCCGCCAGCGTATAGTCGGAATGGTTCAGATGGCGATGTTGCATGTTCGCGCTCTCGAAGTATACGAGTCTTGCCCCGTGTGTGATTGACAGGGTGTATCTCCCGCTAAGGGCAAAGCCGGTCGTGCGCCGGCTTTGCCATGCGTTGCGCGCGGATTCATCCGCTATGCAAATCCGCGCAATGCCCCCGAAAATGCCGGTTGACACGCCGCGTGTGCCCGCTACACTCCGCCAGTGCAAGACACATGTGGGGCGCTGCCGGACGGATGAGCCATGACCCGCTACCGAGAATTCCGCAACAAGACACGCGCGATCAACCCGCGCTTCAGCTACCTGCCCGACGCCGACCGCTACGTGCTCTCGCTGGGTGAGCCGCGCCATCGCTTCAACGTGATCGGCTGTGGCGTGAACGGCCAGGAGCACATCCGCGTGACGATGCTGGAGGGGCGCGCCGTCGTCCATGGCGTGTATGACCCGAACCCGCGCAGCGTCGAGGGCGCGCGGCGGGAATACGCCCAGTTCGCGCCGCCGGAACGGCTGGTGGTCTACGACTCGCTCGAAGCGGCGTGCCACGATCCGGCAGTGGATGGCTTGATCATCGCCACGCCGAACTACACGCACATCGCCGTCCTGCGCGAGGCGGTCAAGTCCGGCAAGCACATCCTGCTGGAGAAGCCGATGGCCACGACGCTGCAGGACGCGCACGAGATCATGCGCATCGCCGAGGGCTACGGCGCGGTGCTGCAGGTCGGCTTGCAGTATCGTTACAAGCCGATCTACGTCGAAGCCATCCACGAAGCGCTGGTGCGCCGCAGCATCGGCGAGATCAAGACCATCACCATCCTCGAACACCGCGAGCCGTTCCTGGACAAGGTGAAGCAGTGGAACAAGTTCTCCAAGTATTCCGGCGGCACGCTGGTGGAGAAGTGCTGCCACTACTTCGACCTGTTCAACCTGTTCGCGCAGTCCAGGCCGGTCCGCGTCTACGCTGCCGGCGGCCAGGCGGTGAACTTCCTCGACTTCGAATACGAGGGCGAGAAGTCAGACATCCTGGACAACGCCTTCGTCATCGTGACCTACGCGAACGGCGTGCGGGCCAACTTCAACCTGTGCATGTTCGCGCCGATGGTGTACGAGGAGATCGTGCTGTGCGGCTCGGCAGGGCGGTTGAAAGCCTACGAGAACGAAGACTTCTTGCCACCGCACCGGCCGCACGCCGGCCTGGAGGTCATGCTGGGCGAGAACGGGCCGTCGCGCGTCGCCACGCCCGGCTATCCGGCGCTGATCGAGATGACCGGCCACAACGGCGGCACCTACTTCGAGCACGTCAACTTCGTGGATCGCATCGAAGGCCGGCCGACGAATGCGGCGACGGCGGAAGAGGGCTTCTGGTCGGTGGTGGTGGGCGTGGCGGCGGAGGAGTCGGTGCGCAGCGGCGAAGTGGTGCAGATCGAAGCCTTACTTGCGCGCAACGGGATTCGCTGAAGGTTTGAGCAGCCCTTCGTGGCCGAGCACGCCTTCTTCTGCGAAGATGGCGCGCTCGCAGATGTTCACGGCGCGGTCGCCGATGCGCTCTAGGTTGTGCGCGGCCCAGAGCAGATAGGTCGCGTCGGGCGTCGCAGCCGGATCCTGCATCATGTAGGTCAGCAGCACGCGCAGCGATTGCACATACATCGCGTCCAGCGCGTCGTCCTGCGCCATGACGCGGCGCGCCAGCGCGGCGTCGCGCGCGATGAACGCAGCGAAGCCTTGCCGCAACATGTCGCAGGCGACTTCCTTCATGCGCGGAATGTCCACCAGGGTTTGCAATGTTGGCTGGTCGCCCAGGCGCAGGGCGATGTTGGCGATGCCGGCGGCATGGTCGGCCATGCGCTCCAGCTCGCCGGCGATGTGGATGGCGGCCATGATGTGGCGCAGGTCATGCGCCGCCGGCTGCTGCGTCGCGATAGTGAGCTGGCACAATTCCTCGACCTTGTAGCGCAGCGCGTTGATCGGCTGATCCAGCTCGACGACGCGACGGGCGAGGGTCGGATTGCGCTCCTGGAGCGCGCGCACGGCACCTTCGATCTGCTCCTCGACGCGCCCGGCGATCCGGCGCAAGTCGAAGTTGATCGCACTCAGGTCGCGGTCGAGTGGAGTGCGGGTCGAGCGGGTCACAGGTAGCGCGGGTGAGGTGATAGACGTTAGACGGAGGACGCGAGACGGAGGACGCGAGACGGAAGGCGTGGATTGTAGATCGTGGATCGTAAATCGTGCATCTTCCGTCAGCCGAACCGGCCCGACACGTAGTCTTCGGTGCGCTTGTCTTTCGGCTTGGTGAAGATCGTCTCGGTCTCGTCGAATTCGATCACCTCGCCGGAGCGGTCGGGGCGCATCATCATCATCGCGGTGTAGTCGCTCACGCGCGCGGCCTGCTGCATGTTGTGCGTGACGATGACGATGGTGAAGTCCTTCTTCAATTCGACCATTAGTTCCTCGATCTTGAGCGTGGAGATCGGGTCAAGCGCCGAGCACGGCTCGTCCATCAAGATCACCTCAGGTTCGACGGCGATGGCGCGCGCGATGCACAGGCGCTGCTGCTGGCCGCCGGAGAGCGACGTGCCGAGTTGCTTCATCTTGTCCTTCACATCGTCCCAGACTGCCGCGCCCTTCAGCGCTGCCTCGACCCGTCCATCCAGCTCGCTCTTGGAGATGCGCGGGTTGTAGAGCTTGATGCCGAAGGCGATGTTGTCGTAGATGCTCTTGGGGAACGGGTTGGGCTTCTGGAACACCATGCCCACGCGCCGGCGCACGGCGACCGGGTCCACATCCGGTGCGTAGATGTCCTCGCCATCGAGCGTCACCTGACCCTCGATGCGTGTGCCGGCCACGGTGTCGTTCATGCGATTGAACGTGCGCAGCAGCGTGCTCTTGCCACAGCCGGATGGGCCGATGATAGCCGTGATTTTGTTCGCGTAAGCGCGAAAGTTCACGTCGGCCAGCGCGCGAAAGTCGCCGTAGTACAAAGACAAGTTCTCGGCGTTGAGCTTCGTCTCGAGCGCCGTTTGCGCGTCGCCGCTGGCAATTCCATCTTTCGCAGCTGCCTTGACGGTTTGAACGGAGATGCTTCGGATTTGGGTCATGGTCACAACGATTTGCGCAGCCGGTTGCGCATGATGATGGCAGTCAGGTTGAACAGGATGACGATGACGAGCAGCACGACGATTGCCGCAGCCGACACATTTCGGAAGGTGTCAATCGGCAGGATGGCCCAGCTATAGATTTGCATCGGCAGCACGGTGAAGCTGGAGAACAGCCCGCTGGGATCGGTGGTGATATACGCCGCCGCGCCAACGACGATCAGTGGCGCCGTTTCACCCACGGCGCGCGAGATGCCCAGGATGATGCCGGTCAGGATGCTCGGAATGGCGACCGGCAAAACATGATGCCAAACCGTCTGCCACTTGGTCGCGCCGAGCGCCAGGCTGCCATCGCGCAGGCTCTGCGGCACGGCGCGAATCGCCTCCTGAGTGTTGATGATGATCAGCGGCAGGATGAGCAAGGCCATCGTCATGGCCGCTGATATGATCGTGCGGCCGTTGGGCGGCGGGTCGGGCACGCCGAAGGCCGCGCCGCTGGTGAAATCGCTGAGCGCGCGCACGAAGATGGCGACGCCGAGCATGCCGTAGATGATCGAGGGTACGCCGGCCAGGTTGTAGATGTTCGTCTGGATCAGGCTGTTGAGGCGGCTCTTGGTGGCGAACTCTTCTAGGTAGATGCCTGCGCCGACCCCGATCGGCACGGCGATGATGATGGTGAAGAAGATGACCAGCACCGAGCCGATGATGGCCGTGCGGATGCCGGTCGTCTCCGGCCGCGTAGTGAGGTCGGAGACGATGAATTGTGGCGTCAGCCACCAGCGGAAGCCATACTCAGCATCCGGATACGTGGCCTGAATTTCTTCCTCAATCGCCGCACGGTTGAAGAGCGAGGGGTAAAGCGGCCAAGTCTTCACTACGGATTCGAGGAGCACCTCCGCTTCGATCAGCTCGATCAGTTCTTCTCTGCTGCGCGACTCGAAGGGCTTCTCTTCGTTGAGCTGGTTGAATCGCGCATCGGTGATGTTGTTGTCCAGCACCTCGATCAGCTCCTGATCAGCGAGTGTCTCCAACGGGCGCGCGGTGATCGTATCGGGATTGGGCACCTCGTTGTAGATCACGCCGATCAGGTCGTCAACGGTCATCTCCTCCAGCGACATGCCGTAATCGTTCGGAAGCTCGTCTATTCGTTCAGCAGGGATGTTGTCCTGAGCCAGTTGGAGCAGTTCCTCTCTGCTGAGTTCTTCGAGCGGGATGGAGGGCACGACAGTCAGTGGATCGATCTTGTAGCCATACACGACCATGCCGCCGGTTTTGTTCACTACATCAAGCAAAAGGACGATCAACGCGAGAAGAGCAATGATCAGCGAAGTGAATAGCCCGGCCCGGCCGGCCGATGCGACGCGCTGCCGGCGACGCACCGATGGGTCGGTGAGAAACTCCGGCGTTGTCTCTGGCGTTGGGGATGGAGAAGATACTGCAGCCATCAATAGACCTCGCGATAGCGCCGCACGATCCAGCGGCTGATCATGTTCAGCGTCAGCGTCATGATGAAGAGCACCAAACCGATGGCAAAAATGCTCGTGTAATCAAGCGAGTCAAAGCTCAAGTCGCCGCTGCTGATGCGGGCAATGTGGCCGGTCATCGTCTCGGCCGCTTTGAACGGATTGAAGGTGAAGTTCGGGCCTGCGCCCGCAGCCAGGGCGACGATCATCGTCTCGCCGAAGGCGCGCGAGATGCCGACGATCACAGCAGCGGCGATGCCCGAGACCGCCGCCGGCACAACGACCTTGAAGCTGGTCTCCAGTCGCGTCGCGCCGAGCCCATACGAAGCCTCGCGAAGCCCGCGCGGCACTGCGCTCAGCGCGTCCTCGCTCATCGAGGCGACGATCGGGATGATCATGATGCCCATCACCAGGCCAGCCGAGGCCATGTTGTAGAACTCGACGGTGTCCTGACCGAAGATCGCCTTGAGCAGCGGCGTCATGAAGGTGACGGCAAAGAAGCCATAGACCACGGTGGGAATGCCGGCCAGCAGCTCCAGGATGGGCTTGAGGTAGCCGCGCGCTTTGGGTGAAGCATACTCGCTCAGGAAGATCGCGGCCGAAAGGCCGAGCGGCAGCGCGATCAGCATCGCAATCAAGCTCGTGATGACCGTGGATGTGACCAACGGCAAAATGCCGACGCGTCCTGCCTCGGGTGCCCACACCGTATCGGTGAAGAACTCCACCAGCGACACCTCAGGTGCGGCGAAGAAGATCAGCGCCTCGCTGAGCAACACCAGCACGATGCCGATCGTCGTAAAGATGGAGATAAACCCACAGATGAACAGAAAGGTCTTGATCGCGCTTTCACCTGGGCGCGGTCTCTTCTTGAGACTGACGCGCTCGCGCGCCTGCGCTTGGGCTGCTGATTGGGTCAGGACTGCCATGACATCCTCTATCTTACTTAATCTCGACGGCCTCGAAACAACAGATGAGCAAGAGCGACGATGCCGTCGCTCTTGCTCCTAGACTTTCCTCGTTTCCTGCACGAAGGTCACTTCGTCGCGTTCATGAAGTCCTGTCGCGCTTTCTCCAGAGCGGATTCGGGCGCCGGGAAGTAGCCTACACCGCGGATGATCTTGCTCACGTTGGTGAGGTAGTAGTTCACGAAGGCAGCCACCTGCGGCTTGCTCCTCAAAATCGGCTCCGCGCTGATGATGAAGAGCGGGCGAGCGAACTTGTAGCGGCCGCTGGCCACCGTGGCGGCGTTCGGCGCGACGCCCTCGTAGTTCACCGCCTTCAGCTTGCCCTTCTCCTCTTCATAGTAGGCGTAGCCGAAGTAGGCGATTGCATTAATGTCGGATTCAACGCCTGCGACCAGCACGTTGTCGTTCTCGCTGAGCTGCACGCCGGGCACCTGCGGGATGATGTTGCGGCGCTGCGCGGAGGGGATATTTCGGAATACCTGCTCGACGAAGTAGTCATAGGTGCCGCTGTCGGTGCCGGGGCTGAACACCCTGATCGGCTGGTTCGGCCAGGTGTTGTTCACATCGCGCCACGTCTTCGCTTGGCCCGAGAAGATCAGCGCGAGCTGGGCGTTGTTCAGGTTGCGCACCCAGGTGTTGCGCGGGTTCACTACGATCGTGAGCGCGTCAATGCCGACCTGGAACTGAATCGGCTTGCCGCCGCCGGCGGGCTGGCAGGTGTCAATTTCGCGCTGGGTCATCGCGCGGCTGGAGTTAGCGACGTCATACTCGCCACGGCAGAAGCGCTGAATGCCGGCGCCCGAACCGATCAGGTCAATGCTCACCTCGCCTGGAAAGCCGTCGCGCTTGAACGCCTCGACGACGGCGACGCTGAGTGGATACACCGTCGAGCTACCACCGGTGGTGATGTTGCCAGAGAGCGCCTTCGGGTCAACGGGCGGGAGCTTCGTCTGGCCGGCGGCGGTACCGAGCATCGTCAGGCTGAGCACGGCAGCCATGCCGACGGCAGGGACGACACGTTTGATCTGGGGTTTCACGTTCATACCAATCTCTCCTTGTGAAATGCGTCCACTCGCATGAGGGACTAATTCGGTCTCGACGGCAAACTTAGACAATGGTTATTAAGTCGTTGTCAAGCCGAAGTTAAATAACCTTTAAAGAGCGGCTATCCGAACCGGCCCGTCACGTAATCCTCGGTGCGCTTGTCCTTGGGGTTGGTGAAGATGACGCTCGTTTGATCGAACTCGATCACTTCACCGGACCGGTCGGGGCGCATCATCATCATTGCGGTGTAGTCGCTCACGCGCGCCGCTTGTTGCATGTTGTGCGTGACGATAACGATGGTGTAGTCGCGCTTGAGTTCCTGCATCAGGTCTTCGATCTTGAGCGTCGCGATGGGGTCGAGCGCAGAACACGGCTCGTCCATCAGGATTACTTCGGGCTGGGTGGCGATGGCGCGCGCGATGCACAGACGTTGCTGCTGGCCGCCGGAGAGCGCCGTGCCCGACTGCTGCAACTTGTCCTTGACTTCATCCCACAGCGCTGCGCTGCGCAGGCTCTTCTCGACGATCTCATCTGCTTCCGACTTGCTCAGCCGGCGCGTCAGGCGCACGCCGTAGAGCACGTTTTCGTAAATGCTCTTCGGGAAGGGATTCGGCTTTTGAAAGACCATGCCGATGCGCCGGCGCACGTCCACCGCGTCCACCTTTTTGTCGTATAGGTTGATGCCGTGGAACTCGAGCGTGCCCTCAGCGTGCGCTTCGGGGATCAAATCGTTCATCCGGTTGAACGCGCGCAGCAACGTGCTCTTGCCACAGCCGGATGGGCCGATGAGCGCCGTGATCTTGTTGCGCTCGATGTCCATGTTCACACCGTGCACGGCCTTGAAGTTGCCGTAATAGATGAAGAGGTCTCGCGCGCGGAGCACGATGTCACTCGGCTTCGCGTATGGATTCGTGGTCGTCGCCGGCGCTTCGGCTGTTGTCTGTGTCATGGCTCGATGGTTCTAATACGCCTCGGTTCGGGGAATGTTCCCTCGCAGCAAGGCCAGTCTAGTTTTATCGAGCCTCAATCAAAACAGAAAGTGATTAAGAAATGTTTAAGTTCACTTTATCTAAGATAAGAGACGGTTTTCCGGCAGATTCAATGCGAGTCACTGAACGCAAACTACGTCCGCGTCGGCAACGCGGTGCCTCCAGAGGAAAAATCAACGCGGCGGAAGGGGGTTCCGCCGCGTTGACCGTCCAAGAAGAGGTAGAGAAAAGGAAGAAGCGCCTGATCAGTATGCTGCCACAGCGGATTTAAGCCATCGTCAACGCATCCTCAAGAGCGTGTTAAATTCCGTCTTGTCTTCGCGGGCGATATTGCAAGGCCTCGGCCAGATGTGCCGTAGTGATGCGGTCGCTGCCGGCCAGGTCGGCGATGGTGCGGGCCAGCTTGAGCACGCGGTGGAAGGCCCGCGCGCTCATTTGTAACTGGTTCATGGCCGCCTTCATCAGGCTACGGCCGGCGTCGTCCAGCTCGCAATAGCGCCGCAGATCGCCCACGCTCATGTCGGCGTTGCAGGCCAGAGGCGTGCCTCTGAAGCGGTATGCCTGCCGGTCGCGGGCGGCTTGCACGCGGGCGCGAATGGTTGCCGACGATTCGCCGGGGCGCATATCGCTGAGCTTCTCGAAGTTCACCCGCGTCACCTCCAGGTGGATGTCAATCCGGTCGAGCAGCGGGCCGCTGATCTTCTTCTGGTAGGCGCTGATCTGCGCCGGCGTGCATGTGCATGGCTTGATTGGGTCGCCATACCAGCCGCATTTGCAAGGGTTCATCGCCGCTACGAGCTGGAAGTTGGCCGGGAAGCTGAGCGCGCCGGACGCGCGCGAGATCGTCACCACTTTGTCCTCCATCGGCTGGCGCAACACCTCCAGCGTGCGCGCGTCGAACTCCGGCAGCTCGTCCAGGAAGAGCACGCCGCGATGGGCCAGCGAGACTTCGCCGGGGCGCGGCAGCTTGCCGCCGCCAATCATGCCGGCGTGGCTGATGGTGTGGTGCGGCGCGCGAAACGGGCGTTGCTGGATCAGCGGCGTATCGGGCGGCAGCATGTCGGCCACGCTGTAAATGCGCGTGATGTCAAGCGCTTCTTCGAGCGTCAGCTCGGGCAGGATGCCGGGCAACGCCCGCGCCAGCAACGTTTTGCCGGCGCCGGGCGAGCCGACCATCAACACGTTGTGCCCGCCGGCGGCCGCCACCTCCAGCGCGCGCTTGGCCACTTCTTGCCCTTTGATCTCGGCGAAGTCGGTGATCGGCGTCGGCGCGAACGATGCCGCTGGCACATGCGCCGGCGCGCTCGGCTTGACGACCTTGAGTTCGAGCATCCCGCTCAGCCCGCCCACGAGCTGCCCCAGCGACTCGACGGCGATGACCTCGATGCCGCCGATCAGCGATGCCTCGCCGGCATCCGCCGCCGGCACGAAGATGCGACGGAAGCCTTGCTCGCGCGCGAAGGCCGTCGCCGGCAAGACGCCGCGCACGTGCCGGACGGCACCGTCCAGCGCCAGCTCGCCCATCACCATCGCGCCGTCCAGGCAATTCGGGTCGAGCTGCTCCGACGCCATCAGCAAGCCGAGCGCAATCGGCAAGTCGTAGCTTGGGCCGATCTTCTTCAGGTCAGCGGGGGCAAGGTTGACCGTGACGCGGTTGGTGGGGAAGTGCAAGCCGCTGTTGCGGATGGCGGCGCGGACGCGCTCGCCGCTCTCCTTCACCGCAGCGTCAGGCAGGCCGACCAGCGTGAACGACGCCAGGCCGCGCCCGCTGTCCACCTCCACCTCGACGACGTGGCCCTCCAGCCCGATGATCGCGCACGAGTGCACCTTGGCCAGCATGGATGCCGCCGATGATAGCGTGCTTGAGCATACAATCAACCGCATGCTGGAGCGTCGCCCATTGCCGGTTGACGAGGTGTTCTTCGACTGCGACAGCACGCTCTCGACCATCGAGGGCATTGACGAGCTGGCCCGGCTCAAGGGCGTGGAAGAACGCATCGCCGTGCTGACGACCGCAGCCATGGATGGGCGCATCCCGCTCCAAGAGGTCTATGCCGAGCGGCTGCGCCTGCTTGCGCCGACGCGCGCCGACCTGCGCGCCGTCGAAGAGGCCTACAAGCGCAATGTCACCCCCGATGCGCGCGAGACGATCGCCGCGCTGCACGCGCTGGGGCGCAAGGTGTTCATCGTCAGCGGCGGCCTGGCCGACGCAGTGATCGGCTTCGGCTTGTGGTTGGGCGTGCCGCGCGAGCGGATTCACGCCGTCGGCCTGTCCTACAACCAGCTCAGCGGCCGGTGGTGGGACTACCAGCGCTGCAACGAGATCGGCAATCCCGACGAGTCGTACCTGATGTATGACGAGTCGCCGCTCACGACGCAGCACGGCAAGGCCGAAGTCATTCGCCGGCTGCGCGAGCGCGGTTGCCGCGCCATGCTGGTGGGCGATGGATCGAGCGACTTGGCGGCAGCGCACGCCGTCAACGTCTTCGTCGGCTTCGGCGGCGTGGTGGCGCGGCCGCTTGTGGCGGCCAATTCACCGATCTTCCTTCGTTCGCCCAGCATCGCGCCAGTGTTGCTGTTGGCCCTGCGCGATGGCGAGGGCGAACATCTGCCGGTGAAGCACCGGGCGAGGGAACTTATTGAGGCTGACCCGGAGGCATTGGTCGTACGCGCGCATTGATTGCAGTTGCGCAGTGCATTAGGTGCGCCGCGCCGGCGAAACGTCGCGCCGCGCCGGTTGTGCTTCCGGCTGCGGCTTCCAAACGATATGCTCCTGCACGATCATGTGAGCGCGCACGGTCTCTGTGAATACCGGCGAGTCCAGGTCTTCCACGAAGTGCACGCCGCGAGGCACTTGCCCGTGCGCTAGCGCGCGGAGGCCGGCCAGCACGCCGATGGCCACTTGGCGGTAGGTCGCATTCGTGCCGCGCAGGCCGCGGTTGTGCATGATGTTGAAGATCCTCACATCGCGATCGTCATACTTCAGCCAGGCGCCGACGAGGTCGCTGCCGGTGAGCGGGATGGTCACGTTGTCGGCCAGCAGCAGGCTCGCGACGCTCAGCGGCTCATTGTTCAGCCAGCTCGACCGCAGTGCAGCCAGCGACGCCGGATGGATGCCATAGGTGAACGATGCCGGCAAATTGAACCGCCGACCGAGGGTAACGACCTCTTCGTGCAACAACATCATGCCGCGCGGATAGGTGGGTCGCGCGACGATCGGTTCTAGGTGCGAGCGCATGTCCACCGGATGGCTGAGCGCGTTCGGCTGCAGCCATTCGATCTCCCCGTCGTAGCCTAACCTGCCGCCGGGCTCCTCCGCAATCTCGTGCAGGAACTCTTTGCGCGACCAGGTGATGAACGGCGCGCACGCGTGCGGGGGAATGTCGGCCGGCGCGGAGCTGTCGAACTCGAAGAAGGCGATCTCATGCGGCCGGCCGTGGCGCATGATGGCCTGGCTCACCCAGTGATTGACGATGCCGGGGTTCATACCGGTGCACAGCAGATGCGGCCGGCTCTCGAATTCGGCTTTGCAAGAGAGGATCTGCGCATGTTGTTCTGGCACGGTGAAGCGCTCGTCGTTGAGCATGGTGTTGATGTAGCTGGCGCCGGCGCGGTGCGCAGCCCGTAGTATGGGCAGGCTGCGCGCGTCGGTCAGGTCGAGGACGATCTCGATCGCGTGATGCGCGAAGACAGGCGCGAGTTCGGCGTCTGCGCGCCGGATGTCCAAGTGATGCTCGATGAAGGTGTAGCGCAGCGCGCGATGATCGAGGAAAGGCGAATCAGTCGCCCGGCGTCGCCCGTCCATCAAGACCAGTTCGCCAAACTCGTGGCGATAGGCAGGCAACAGTTGCAACAGGGCATGGGCGACGCCGCCGGATGCGCCGAGGATCAACAAGCCGGGAAGAAGGCGCGATGTTCGATAGCGTTCTTCCATGGTTCACCATGCGAGGCCGGCGACCTCGGGTGACGACGGAGGAGGGCGATGGATGGCCGGCGGCCGAGAATGATTGAGCGCGCGGACTTGGACGGGAGCTGAACGAAGCGAGCGCTCTAATTCTACCCGCTAACGGCGCGACACTTCGGGTGCATTCGCGTATGTGGGCAAGCAAGGGCCAAAACGTCGCATCGTAAGGCGCGGACGCAATTCCGCGCCTATTGGCGCCCACCGGACACACACGTTTGACCCTGTTGATGAATGCACCCTCGGCATCACCGCGTGCCCTCGGCGTATACGGCGAAGCTGGCGACGTTGGGCGTTGCCGTGGTCAGCAGCACGTCGAACGGCAAAACGCCGTTCGGCCCCAACGGCGCTTCGCTCAGCGTGAAGTAGCGATAGCCCACCACGCGCCGCTCGGCATCGTAGATCGTCACCAGCAAGCGCACCTGGCCGGCCGTATCGGCAGTGGCGTTGGCGATCTCGCCGGTCACGCGGAACTGCGGGCTCTCGGGCCGGCCGGTCACGTTTCTGACGGCGAGCGGGATGATGATCGTGCGCGGGTCAACGGCCTCCGCGCGCAGTGGCGTCACGCTGTATTTGGCGAAGCCCTGCGGCGGATCGGTGAACAACACGCGGAACGGCGAGGTCTGGTTGGCCGGCACGGCGCTAAGGGGGATGGAGGCGACGGCGCTCTGCAACGCATTGCCGGCGCCGTCCTGGAGCGTCACCAGCACCTTCACGTTGCCCATGCCCGTCGGCCCGGGGTTGAACACCTCACCCATCACATCCAAGCTGCCTGACGGCGAGCGAACGGCATTCAAGCCGCGCACCTCATAGGGCACCGGCGTCGGCGAAGGGAGCAGCGAGCCATCGGCAGGCACCGACCGCGGCAACTGCGGGATGATCAGCCGTTGGCCGATTTGCAGCCGCGTCGGGTCGAGGTTGCCGTTCGCAGCGATCAAGTCGGCGACGCTCACGCCGAAGCGGTTGGCGATGGGAATCAGCGTGTCGCCGGCCTGCACGATGTAGATCACCGGCGTGGGCGTAGCAATTGGCTGGCTGGGCGGAGGCGGCGTCGCCGCAGCGAGCGTCGGCGTGGGCCGCGGGGTGAGTGTGGGCCGCGCGGTGGGCAAGATGGCTGTGGGCGGCGGCGTCGGCGTCTGATCGCTCACTGCGCCCGAACAACCCGCGATGATCATCACGGCGAGCAGATTGAAGATACCCGTGAGCGGCGCGCGAGGCGACACGGCGAGATTATACCGACGGCCAAGCCATATAATGACGTTGTCATGACCACTCAGTTCTACACGCGCACCGGCGACGACGGCTTCACCAGCCTGCTCGGCGAAGGGCGCGTCGCCAAATACATGCCGCAGCCGGAGGCGTACGGCACAGTGGACGAATCTAGTGCCGCCATCGGCATCGCGCGCGCCGCCGCGCAGAGCGAACGCACGCGCGCGCTGTTGCTCACCGCCCAGCGCGATCTGTATCACTTGATGGCCGAACTGGCAGCCACGCAGCAGACGGCGCCGCAGTTCCGCAAGATAGACGCGCAACGCGTGGCCTGGCTGGAGGAGCAAACCGACGCCATCACCGCGCTGATCCAGCTTCCGAAGGAGTTCGTCGTGCCGGGCGATTCGCTGCCGGGCGCATACCTCGACCTGGCGCGCACCATCGTCCGGCGCGCAGAACGCTTGGTCGTGCATCTCGTGCACGACGGCCTGGTGGAGAATGTGGAGCTGGTGCGCTATCTGAATCGCTTGTCATCGTTGTTATTCGTGTTGAGCTTGTACGAGAATGCTTTGGCCGGCGTGAGCAACGTGACGCTGGCGAAGGGGTGAATGCAATCAGGGGTCAGACCGCTCAAAGGGTCTGCCCCCTGGGATCGTGCGTAAAATAGCCCGGGTGCTCCGGCGTTGCGCCGCTCATCCGTGTTCGAGCGCACCCCCGTTGCTGCGCTGCGACGAACCGTTGGGGACAGTGCAGTGTTCTACTTCAGTGGTCGAATCAACGCTTCTGCTGCATACGAGCGCCTCTGACCGAGCGAGGTTTGGCAAGGGGGCAAGGCGAATTGTAGCCGGCTCGATGCGGAAGCGAAGTCAGTTTACGGAGAAGAAATGGACAAAGAGAATCTGGTCGCGCTCTACCGGCAGATGGTCCTCATTCGCGTATTCGAGGATCGCGCCGCAGAGATGTACGCCAAAGCCAAGATCGCCGGCTTCCTGCACCTATACAACGGCCAGGAAGCCGTCGCGGTCGGAGCAGTGTCGGCGCTGAACCCAGACGATGACGTGGTGGTCAACTACCGCGATCACGGCTGGGCGCTGGCGCGCGGCTCGTCGGCGCGCGCGGTGATGGCCGAGCTGTTCGGGCGCGCGACGGGCACCACCGGCGGGCGCGGCGGCTCGATGCACTTGGTTGACGTGAAGAATCATTTTTGGGGCGGCTACGCCATCGTCGGCGGCCACCTGCCGCTGGCGGCCGGACTGGCTGCAGCAGCGCAATATCTCAAAACCGGCCGGGTGACGCTATGCTCGATGGGCGACGGCTCGACCAACATCGGCACCTTTCATGCCGCGCTGAACTGGGCTAAGTTGTGGAATCTGCCCGTCATCTTCATGGTCGAGAACAACCAATATGCCATGGGGACGCACTACGACGTGCATAGCGCCGTGCCGATGCTCCAGAAGGCCGCCGGTTACAACATGTATGCCGAAGAGGTGGACGGCATGGACGTGATGGCGGTGCGCGAGGCCGTGTGTCGCGTGGCGGAGCGCGCGCGCAGAGGCGAGGGGCCTTCCTTCCTCAACGTCGTCACCTACCGCTACCGCGGCCATTCCATGGCCGACCCGGATGTGCAGCGCGACAAGGCCGAGATCGCGCGATGGAAGGAGCGCGATCCGATCACGCGCTTCGCGCGGGACGTGCTGCTCAAGCGCAACCTAGTGACGCCGAAGGAACTCGAGGACATCCAGAAGAGCGTTGAGCAGGAAGTTGAAGACGCGATCGAATTCGCCGACAAGAGCCCGGAGCCTGCGCTGGACACGCTCTACGATTACATCTACCAACAGCCCGTTCGGAACATGCAAATCGCCGGCTCGCTCATTCGCCCGCCCACGGTTGCAAAGGACATTCCCACGAACGGCAAACATGCATGAGCCATGGCAGAAATCACTTATCGCGAAGCGTTGAAGCGTGCGCTGCGTGAGGAGATGCAGCGCGACCCCACCGTGGTGATCTGGGGTGAAGATGTAGTGGCCTATGCAGGTGGCGGCGCATACGGCGTCACCTCGGGCCTGGCCAAGGAGTTCCCCGGCCGCGTGCGCGACACGCCCATCGCCGAAGAGGCGATTATCGGCGTCGGCATCGGCGCAGCCATGGGCGGCATGCGGCCGGTGTGCGAGATCATGACCGTCAACTTCACGCTTGTGGCCTGGGATCAAATTGTCAACCATGCTGCCAAGCAGAGCCACATGTTCAACGGCCAGATCAAAGTGCCGATGGTCATCCGTACGCCTAACGGCCACGGCCGCACCGCTGCGACGCACTCGCAGAACTTCGACGCCTGGTTCGCCCACGTCCCCGGCTTGAAAGTAGTTGCGCCCTCCACACCCTACGACGCTAAAGGGCTGCTGAAGACCAGCATCCGCGACGACGACCCGGTCGTCTTCCTGGAGCACTTGCAGCTCTACGGCACGCGCGGCGAGGTTCCCGACGAGGAATATCTGATCCCCATCGGCGTGTCGGACTACAAGCGGCGCGGCAAAGATGTGACCATCGTGACCTGGGGGCGCATGACGATGGAGAGCCTCAAAGCTGCGCGCATCCTGGCCGAAGAGGGCATCGAGGTCGAGATCGTAGATCTGCGCACGTTGCGACCGCTCGACCTATCGCTGGCGCTGGAGTCCGTCCACAAGACCAATCGCGTCATCGTGGTCGAGGAGGGCTGGCGCACGGCCGGCCTAGGCGCGGAGATCGCTGCATCGTTGCAGGAGATGGCGTTCAACGACCTAGATGCGCCGATCGCGCGAGTGGCCGGCCTGGAAGTGCCGATGCCCTACGCCAGGAACCTGGAGCGCGCGACGCTTCCATTCGCCGAAGACGTGGTCGCCGCCGTTCACGCGATGATGCAGCAGCAATACTAAAGAACCCCGGTTTCTAATCGCGCAAGCCAACAATCTAATGGACTAATGAATGCCGCGAAGATTTGAAGGCCAAAAACCGGGTTTCTGCGTAACCAATCGCCGCGCAACGTGAGATACTAAAATCGGGAACCGAGAAAGCAATCCGGGAGAACACCGGCGCGCTGAAATCTCGCTTCTCAGTTCTTCGTTCCAAACATGGCTACAGAAATCACCATGCCCCAGATGGGGTTCGACATGACCGAAGGCACGATCGCCGCCTGGTTGAAGAAGGAAGGCGATCCCGTGACCAAGGGCGAGCCGATCGCGGAGATCGAGACCGACAAGACCACCATTCAGATCGAATCGTTCAGCAACGGCATATTGCGCAAGATCATCGCTCAAGCCGGCCAGCGGGTGCCCGTCGGTCACGTCATCGGCATTATCGCCGACCCGGATGAGCAACTCGAGGCTGCACAGCCGCCCGCCTCGGCGCAGCCGGCCGCGCCAGCCGCGCCGAAGTCCAACGGAGCAGCGCAGGCTGAATCGCGGGTGCAACCATCGGCTGACGCGCCGCAGGTGGTGAACGAAGGCCGGATTATCGCCACGCCGGTCGCCCGGCGGCTGGCCGAGGAGCGCGGCATTGACCTGCGCTACGTCAAGGGCACCGGCCCAGAAGGGCGCATCACTAAGGCCGACGTCGAGGCGTTCGTGCCGCCGGCGCCGCCCGTGCCCACGCCCGAGCCGGAGCCGATCGGCAAGCCCCTCGGCAGCCCGATCCTCAAAGCGCCCGAGCCAACACCGCCGCCTGCGCCGGTCGCTCAGCCGGCTGCAGCGCCTGCTGCCAAACAGCCGCTCACCCGCATGCGGCAGACCATCGCGACGCGCATGGTCGCCAGCAAGCAGCAGGTGCCGCACTTCTACATCACCGTTGCAGTGGAGATGGACGCCGCTCTGGCACTGCGCGCGCAGATCAACGAGTCGTTGAAGCCGGAAGGGATCAAGATCTCGGTGAACGACATGGTCATCCGCGCCGTCGCGCTGGCCCTGCGGCGCTTCCCCAACATGAATGCCTCGTTCACGCCGGAGGGCATCGAGATGCGCGATTACGTGAACGTGGCCAGCGCCGTGACGGTCGAGGGCGGCCTGGTCACGGTCACCGTGCGCGACACCGACAAGAAGACGCTCAAGCAGATCAGCCAAGAGATGACCGCGCTGGCCGAGCGGGCGCGCAACAACAAGATGCAGCCGGGCGATACGGGTGGGCAGACGTTCACTATCAGCAACCTCGGCATGTACAACGTCGAGAATTTCATTGCCATCGTCAACCAGCCCGATGCCGGCATCTTGGCCGTGGCGACGGCGACGCCGACGCCGGTGGTGCGCAACGGCGAGATCGTCATCCGCACCATGATGAACATGACCCTCTCCGGCGATCATCGCGTGACGGACGGCGCCGAGGGCGCGCAGTTCATCAACGAGGTGAAGCGTCTGCTCGAGAATCCATGGAGCTTGGTGCTCTAGCTTTTGCGACGATATGCCGCTTGCCGTCATGGACGACAAGCGGCTTTTTTATCGCGCAACGCCGAAGCGATCACGCGATTCGAGTGTTACCTTAACATTCCACATGAATTCGGAGTTCATCATTCAAGGCGGCGTGCGTCTGCACGGCGAGGTGGTCGCCTCCGGCAACAAGAACGCGGCGTTGCCGCTGCTCGCCGCCAGCCTGCTCACCGACGAGCCGCTGATCCTGCACAACGTGCCGCGCATTCGCGATGTGGAGATCATGGCGCACCTGCTGCAGACGCTCGGCGTGTCGGTCGAGTGGATTGCCCGGAACAGCTTGCGCCTGCATGCAGCGGACGTGAACGCCTGCCAACTGAGCCGCGATTTGTGCCGCGAGATTCGCGCCAGCATCCTGCTGGCCGGCCCGATGCTGGGGCGCGCCGGGGGGATCAACCTTCCGCCGCCGGGCGGCGACGTGATCGGCCGCCGCCGGCTCGACACACACTTCCTCGCCTTCAGCGCCCTGGGCGCGAACATCAGCGTCAACGGCGACTTCCAGATCAACACCGATGGCCTGACCGGCGCAGACATCTTGCTCGACGAAGCCAGCGTGACCGCAACCGAGAACGCCATCATGGCCGCGGCGCTGGCGAAGGGCGTCACCGTGCTGCGCAACGCCGCTAGCGAGCCGCACGTGCAAGACCTCTGCCACTGCCTCAATCGCATGGGTGCGCGCATCGAGAACATCGGCTCGAACACGCTGGTGATTTACGGCCGCGACCGGCTGGGCGGTGCAGAGTTCACCATCGGCGCGGACAACATCGAGGTCACCAGCTTCATCGTCATCGGCGCACTGTGCGCCGACGAACAGGGGCTATGGATTCGCAACGCCGACCCACAACACCTGGGCATGACGCGGCTGGTGCTGCGCCGGCTCGGCATTCGTTTCGAGACGCACGGCGCAGATGTGTTCGTGCCGGGCAACCAGCGCCTGGTCGTCGAGCCGGAGTTCGACGGCTATATGCCGAAGATTGACGACAACCCTTGGCCGGCCTTCCCCGCCGACGCCATCAGCGCGGCCATCGTCGCCGCTACGCAGGCTGAGGGCAGCGTGCTGTTCCATGAGAAGATGTACGAGAGCCGCTTATACTGGGTGGACAAGCTGATCAGCATGGGCGCGCGCATCGTGCTGTGCGACCCGCACCGCTGCGTGGTGCAAGGCCCCAGCCGGCTGCGCGGCGAGCGCGTGCAAAGCCCGGACATCCGCGCCGGCGTCGCCCTGGTGATCGCCGCGCTGTGCGCCGAGGACGTGAGCGTGATCCAGAACGTCCAGCAGATTGACCGCGGCTACGAGCGCTTCGAGGAGAAGCTGCGCGCCATCGGGGCGCAGATCGAGCGCCGGCCGAGTTGAGGCGCGCCGCTGCCGGCGTCAGCGCCCCGACGCGCGCGCCGGCGCAGGTCGCTTCGCCGATTTGTGACGGTGCACCATCGCTCGGCTCAGCAACAGCCCGTTCAGCAGCCAGGTCATGACGATGGCGTTCCACATCATGGCCGGCACAAGCGCCACCGGGTCGCCGTTGATCCACGGCAGCGGCGGGTAGTAGCCATAGCCGCCCAGCCGGCCGGGGGCGATCGGCGCGTAGTCCACGATGTCGCTGAGCACGAACCAGCCGAACGTGAGGAGCGAGTCGCGCACGCTTGGCTGCACATACTGCAACAGCAGTAGCCCCATGATTGTCAGCCCGAAGTGCGTGGCGAACATCACCGGCCCGCTGAACACGCCGCTCAGTTCGACGTCGCCGGTGCGCGCCCAGTACAGCGCCCAGAACGACATCGTCCACACGCCGTATTTGATGCAAAACACCGCCGTGAGCTGGTTGATCAGGTTGCTGGTCCGGTTCAGGTGCATGAGGATGAGGGCGATGCCGAACATCAGCGCCGCCAGCGGACAATCGGGGATGAATGGATATGCCCATAGCGGCGCGTTGACCTCGCCGAAGAAGCTGCCATACCAGCCGGCTGTGCCGAAGACGAACGCGAAGACGCACGCACCGAACGCCGACCAGGCCGGCGCCGGCGTGCGGATCACCCAGTCACTTAACGCGCGAATCCACCGCATCGCTCACCTCGTGGCCGGAAGTGTAGCGCAGACGGGATCGGTCATGTCTGGCATTTGCACTATGCTGCTGGCCGACCTACCGGTTTGTCAGTCCGAGGCTGGATTCCCGCTTGCGCCGATGTAGAAGTTCATTTTGACAAACTGCTCGATTGCGGCGAGTCTTCTTCAACCCAATCCCACAGGAGCGATGTGCGATGCGCTTTGGAATGAGCGGGTGCTTTTTGCCCGCAGACATGAATGATCTGACGCCGGAGCTATGCCGCCGGGTGCGCGCGCTCGGCTTCAGCGGCATCTTCACGCGCTTCGCCGCCAACGATCCGCGCGAGACGCCGCGACACGTTGCGCAGCGCGTGCGCGACGTGCTGGCCGGCGAAGGCGTGCGCATGTATCAGGCCACCGGCTACTGGCAGAACATGATCACGCCGGATGAAAACGTCCGGCGCGAGTCGGTGCGCGTGATTCAGGCGGCGCTGCGGTTGGCCGGCTGGATGGGCGCGCGGGCCATAGACACCGGCCCCGGCTCGATGTATCCCGACAGCGCCGGCGTGCATGCCGCGTCATGGTGGCCGCATCCTTACAACTGGACGGCCGAGGCGCGCCGCCAACTGGTGAAGACGCTGAAGGAGTGCGCCCCGGCTGCCGAAGACGCCGGCGTCTACCTCTGCCTAGAGGGCGCGCAGACGGTGACGCTGGAGAACGCTCGCGTGACGCGCGAGGTGCTGGACGAAGTCGGCTCGCCCTGGGTGCGCAGCGACTACGACTCGGCCAACTGGCTGACGTTGAAGACGGTGTACGACTCAACGGCAGCAATCGAATCCGACTTCGACACGTTGGGCGAATATATCGTCAGTTGCCATGCCAAAGACGCCTGGCCGGTGAACCATCTCAACGTGCGGGTAGATCAAGGCTGTCCCGGGCGCGGGCTGGTGGACTTCCGGACGCTCTTCCGGCGCATGGAGGCGCTGTCGCCCGACTACCCGGTGATCGCCGAGGGCAACACAACCGAAGAGCTGCCGCAGGTCAGCGCGCTCTTCCATCGAATTGCCGATGAGCTGGGCATTCGTGTGTTGGATGATGCCTAATAAATCCCCGATCTTGGCAAAGCACCGGGCGCATTTGCGCATAGAGGCAAAATTCGCACGGTCGGGCACGGACTCCGTTCCGCGCCTATCTATGCTGCCAACGGGGGCAGACGCAGACCCGCCCGGCGTAAACGCCTGGGCTGAAAGGGGCGGGATGCACGCAGACCCGCTTGCCCGTATGCTCAGCGCTGGGATTTATCCCAGCGCGACTGAAGCAAATATCGCTGCGGGCCGATCTGCGCTCCCCCATTTTGAAATGCACACCAATGCACCTGGGGAAGTGGGTGCACTTTTCTAGAGGGTGATGTACGGCGCGGCACGGAGACCACGCCGTACATATGGCGCGTCAGCAGGCCGCAGCACAGACCGGCAACGCCCCCAACAAAAAATTCACCCCTGCTAGGTGAGTCCGCGCTAGAATCCTCACATGGCACTCAACGGATGCATTGACCTCCGCTCCGACACGTTGACCGTGCCCACGCCGGCCATGCGCGAAGCGATGGCGACTGCCAAAGTGGGCGACGATGTGTTCGGCGAAGACCCCACCGTGAACAAGCTGCAGGAAATGGCCGCCGAGAAGCTCGGCCACGAGGCAGCGCTGCTGGTCAGCAGCGGCACGATGGGCAACCTGACGGCGCTGCTGGCGCATTGCGGCCGTGGCGACGAGGCGATCGTCGGCGATTGGTCGCACGTCTACATCAACGAGGCCGGCGGCTTGTCCGTCGTTGGCGGCATCCTGCCGCACGTCGTCCCCAACCAGCCGGATGGCTCGCTGAAGCTGGAGGACATCGAGGCGGCGATCCGTCCCGACAACGCGCACTTCCCGACGACGCGCGTCATCGCGCTGGAGAACACGCACAACCGGATGGGGGGCGCGTATCTCACGCCGGAGTACACGCGCCAGGTCGCCGATCTGGCCCACGCGCGCGGGCTGAAGCTGCACATTGACGGCGCGCGCATCTTCAACGCGGCCGTCGCGCAGAACGTAGATGTGAAAGCGTTGGCGCAATGCGCCGACAGCGTCACGTTCTGCCTGAGCAAAGGGTTGAGTGGTCCGGTCGGCAGCGTGCTGTGTGGATCGAAGGCGTTCATCCGCATCGCCCACAAGCGGCGCAAGGTGCTGGGCGGCGGCATGCGCCAGGCCGGCGTGATCGCGGCAGCCGGCATTGTGGCACTCGAGCAGATGGTCGAACGCCTGCGCGACGATCATGCCAACGCGCGCATCCTGGCCGAGGGCATCGCCCAGGTCGAAGGGCTGCACGTCAACCTGGATGGGGTGAAGACCAACATGGTGTACTTCGACCTCGACCCCGCCTTGCCCTTCGACGCTGCCGAGTTGTGCCGGCGCGCTGCCGCCGAGCGGGTGAAGATGTTGCCGACCGGCCCGCGCCGCATCCGCGCCGTGACGCACTGCTACGTCTCGCGTGAAGAAGTGATCGAGGCAGCGCAAGTGATCGCGCATGTGACGCACCACTGGCAGGGGCAAGCCGTAGACGGCAAGGTGCAGGCCTACTGATGCAACTCTGCCCGGCGACTCAAAGTCGCGGGCAACTCAGGGCGAAGCCCACTGTGGGCTAATTCGCCTTCAAACGACATGCGCATGTCATTCCCGCAAAGCTTGTCCCCGCGAAGGCGGGGAGCGGGAATCCAGCCATGCATAGTCTCTGGATGCCCGCGCAAGCGGGCATGACGTATCTGCGGTTTCAGAACAAAACACGCTTTGATTGAGCAATCGGTATTGGGCCGCAAGTCACCGAAGGGCAACTGCGCTTTGCACAGCGCTGTTTCGATCGCCGCGTAACATGAGTCACTGATGCGAAGCCGCCATGCGCCCGCCGTATACTCCGGCGCGCATGGCTACCTTGCTCGTCATCCTTGCCCATCCAGACGATGAATCGTTCGGTCCGGGCGGCACGCTGGCCAAATATGCCTATCACGGCACGTCCGTGCACTACCTGTGCGGCACGCGCGGCGAGTCCGGCACGGTGGACGCAGAGCGTCTGAACGGCTACGCCGATGTCGCTGCCCTGCGCACGGCCGAGCTGATGTGCGCTGCGAAGGAATTGCGGCTGGCAGGCGTGCACTTCCTCGGCTATCGCGACAGCGGCATGGCCGGCGCGGCCAACAACGACGCAGAAGGAACGTTGCACGCTGCGCCGCTGGATGAAGTGGCCGGCCGCATCGCCGGCTTCATCGAACGGTTGCGCCCTGACGCGATCATCACACACGATCAATACGGCGGCTATGGCCATCCTGACCACATCAAATTGCACCGGGCGACCATGCGCGCCTATGAGCTGCTGTATGGCATCGAATGGAAGTTGGAACCCAACGGGCTGTGGTCGGTGGTCAAGCAGAACGCGCCGGCGCCGCGTTTGTACTTCACAGTCATTCCCAAGCGCCTGCTCAAGCTGGGCGTGCGCATCATGCCGCTGTTCCGGCAAGACCCGCGCCGGTTCGGTCGCAACAAGGATATTGACCTGGCGCAGATCGCTTCGTGGGACGTGCCGGTCACCACGCGGATAGACACGCGGCGCTACTTGAAGATCAAGCAGGCGGCGTCGGCGTGCCATGCCAGCCAGCAACTGCCGGCAGGACGAAGCCGGCTGATACGCTTTCTCTTCCGCCGCAATCAAGGCTTCGAATATTTTGCGCGCGCCTATCCGCCCTACCGGCGCGATGAGAAGTTGGAGACGGGGTTGTTTGACGGCGGGTGATGGGTGATTGGCATGTGGTAAGAAGTAATTGGTAACTGGTAATTAGAGTTGAAAGTGCACATTCATGCCACATCGGCTGCAGCAACCCGTTACTAAGTTGCCAATTACCAGTTACCAGTTACCAATTACCAAAGATGGGAATCACTTTCTTCGACATGGACAAAACGCTGCTGGATGCGAGCAGCGGCACGCTCTACGTTAAGTATCTGTGGCGGCGAAACATGATCTCCACGCGCGAGTTGATCGGCGTGATGGTGATCAGCATGCAATACTCGCTCAACCTGCTCAACTTCCCGAGGGCGATGGCGCGCCTGAGCCGGCGCATCCGCGGCGGCGACGCAGCCGCGACCAAACAGTTATGCGACCGGTGGGTAGAAGAAGATGTGCTCCCTCACATCGCGCCGAAGGCGCTCGCCCGGCTGCGGGCGCATGAGCAGCAGGGCGACTACGTCGTCCTGCTTTCGGCCTCGACGCAGTTCGCCGTCGAGCCGGTCGCGCGCCATCTGTGCATCCCTTACCGGTGCACGGAGCTGGAGATCGTCAACGGCAAGTTCACCGGCGGCATCGTGGGTGAGCCATGCTACGGCGAGGGCAAGCGCATTTGGGGTGAGCGCATCGCCGCCGAACGCGGCGCGCCGCTGAGCGAGTGCACGTTCTACACCGACTCATACTCCGACCGTGCGTTGCTGGATGTCGTGGGCCATCCCGTCGCCGTCAACCCCGACCGGATGCTCAAGCGTTACGCGCGGCAGCGCGGCTGGCCGGTCGAGTATTTCTACTGAAGCGTGTCGCGGGCTGACCTCGTCGAAGTCCGGCGCTTGCATCTCTCCCCTCTGTAGTTACAATCCCGCGCGACTGTCCATCCCATAGGAAGAGGTGAGAATCATGAAACGCACACTGACTCTGTCCATCGCGTGTGTTGCTGCTGCGGTGATAAGCGCCTGTGCCGCGCCCCCGCCTGCGCCGCCGGCCTCGTCTGCGACGGCGGCGCCGCAAGCTGAACAGCCGACGGCTGCGCCGGCCACCGGCGAGAAGGACCTGCTCGACATCATCAAGGAGCGCGGCGTGATGCGCGTGAGCACCGACCCGAACTACGCGCCGCAGAGCTACTTCGATGAGAAGACCAAGACCTGGACCGGCTTCGACATTGATGTGGCCTACGAGGTAGGCCGGCGGTTGGGCGTCAAGGTGGAGTTCGTCACGCCGGATTGGAGCGCGGTGACGGCAGGCAACTGGGCCGGCCGATGGGACGTGAGCATCGGCAGCATGACCATCACGCCCGAACGGCAGAAGGTGTTGGACTTCACGCCACCGTATTACTACACAGCGGCTCAGTTCGGTGTGCGCGCCGACCTCAAAGACACGATCAAGGACCTGAGCAATCTAGAGGGCAAGACGGTGTGCGTGGGCGAGGCCACCGTCTATGAGCAATATTTGAACGGCACGCTCAACATCGAGGGCGAGGTCATCCCGCCGCCGAAGAATGTGAAAGTGGCGACGGTGAAGACGGACTTGGAGTGCATCCAGTCCATGCAGGCCGGCCGCAAGGACTACGACGCCGTGTTGACGGCGGCCAACGTGCTGGCCGACGCAATCAAGAAAGGCGCGCCGGTCGTGACCGTCGGCGCCACGGTGTTTGCCGATAAGGTGGGCATCAGCATTGACAAAGCTGCGCAGCCCAACGCCAAGTTCCTGGCGGCGCTGAGCAGAATCGTGGAAGACATGCACGCGGATGGCACGCTGTCGGCCATCTCGAAGAAGTACTACGACGGCTTCGACCTGACCAAGCTGACGAAGTGACGGCGCCATGGAGCGGAGCGCTTCGTCGTGGGATCACCCCAGACCCCGAGGCTCTTGAAGAGCCTTAGGGTCTGATCGGTCGAGGGATCGAGTATTGGCAGCATCCTTGAGATCGCCCTGTTTCTAACGTATCGCATGGACGCTCCGCTCCCTTCCTCACCCGCACGAAGCGAACCGCGCCCTACGCGTATTGCGCTGTCCTTCAAAGCCCAGGTCGCGCTCGTCTGGGCGGCCATTTTTGCCTGCATCCTCGCCTTCCTCGCCGCCATTCGGCTAGACGTGCCGTTCATGCGTGAGTGGTGGGGGTTCATCGTCTACGGCGCCGGCACGGACGACGTCTTCCGCGTGGGCATTGTGATGACGCTGTTCATCTCCGTCGTCTCGATCACGCTGGCGGTCGTCTTCGCGTTCTTCGGCGCGCTGGGCCGGCTGTCGAAGAACCCCATCGCCTACGGCGTCGCCACGTTCTACGTCTCGCTCATCCGTGGCACGCCGTTCCTGATTCAGATCTTCTTGTTGTTCTTCGGGCTGCCGCAGATCAACCAGCAGCTCAACAAGCTCATCCCCGGCTTCGAACAGCAATACCCTTTCATCAGCAGCCTGCTGTTGCTGCCGGCCGTCCCCACCGGCATTCTCGCGTTGGCGATCAACTACGGCGCCTACATGACCGAGACCTTCCGCGCCGGCATCCAGTCCATCAGCAAAGGCCAGAGCGAAGCGGCGTATGCGCTGGGCATGTCGCCGTGGCAGACCATGCGCCTGATCATCCTGCCGCAGGCCTTCCGCGTGGTCATCCCACCGGTCGGCAACGAGTTCATCGCCATGACCAAGGACTCGGCGCTGGTCTCGGTCATCGGTGTGCAAGAATTGCTCTGGCGCGCGCAGAAGGTGGGCCAGCAGTACTTCCACTCGATGGAGACGCTGCTGATCGCGGCGGCGTTCTACTGGCTGATGACCATCCTACTGCAGGCCGGGCAGTCGCGCATTGAGCGCCGGCTGGCCCGCAGCGACCGATGAGAGCTGGATTGACGCCGATCACTACAATTGGCGTCACCATGACCACACCTCTGAGCTTCGACCTGAACGGCAAAGTCGTCGTCGTCACCGGCGCGGGCAAAGGCATCGGCAAGGCCATCGCGCTCGTCTGCGCGCAGTGCGGCGGGGATCTCGCCCTGGGCAGCCGCACCGTTGCGGAGTGCGAGGCCGTCGCTGCTGAGTGCCGGGCGCTCGGCCGCCGCGCCGAAGCATGGCGCTTGGACGTGGCCGACCTGAACAGCATCCGCGCGTTCGTGGATGCGGCGCTGGAGCGCTTCGGGCGGATTGACGTGCTGGTGAACAACGCCGGCTACAACACGCCCAAGCCGGCCCTCGACTACACCGAGGAGGACTTCGACCGCATCTCCGACGTGAACTTCAAGGGCGCGTTCTTCATGACCACGACCGTGGCTCGCAGCATGATCGAGCGCGGCGTCGCCGGCCGCATCGTCAACATCACTTCGCAGGTGGGCGTCGTCGGCGGGCCGCTGCGCTCGATCTACGCCGGCGCCAAAGGCGCAGTCGGCCAGCTCACCCGCTCGCTGGCTGCCGAGTTCGCGCCGCACCGGATCACGGTGAACGCCGTCGCGCCGACGTTCACGCGCACCGAGATGCTGGAGAAGGCGCTGCAGAACCCGGCCTTCGCCAAAAACTTGGAGAAGATCCCGATGGGGCGCATCGCCGAGCCGGAGGAGATCGCCGGCGCGGTGGTCTTCCTCGCCTCGGACGCAGCGCGCATGATCACCGGCCAGGTGTTGTGCGTGGACGGCGGCTATACGGCGGTCTGAGTTGCGTCGTGCGTCCTACGTCTTGCGTCCCGCGTCTTGCGTCGTGCGTCCTGCGTCCCACGTTTTGAGTTTTACGCTTACGCTTCACTCCACCACACCATGCCTACCCAACATCGCGTCGCGGTCATCGGCTGCGGCCTGATCGCGCGCAACCACATCCGCGGCTATCTGGACTGTGGCCGTTACGAAATCGTCGCCCTGGCCGACCTGAACGCATCGGCTATGCACGAGATAGATCAGCTATTTCGCATCTTGCCCCGGCACTACACCGACCCGCGCGAGATGCTGAAGCGGGAGAAGCCCGACGTCGTCTCGGTGTGCACATGGCACATCGGCCATGCGACGTGGACGATCGCCGCGGCAGCGCACCGCCCCAAGGCCATCCTGTGTGAGAAGCCGATGGCCGATACATTGGGCCGCGCCGAACAAATGATGATTGCCTGCCGGCGCAACCAGGTGAAGCTGGCCATCGCGCACCAGCGCCGCTTCCTGCCGGCCTACACACTCGCCCGCGAGCTGATCGCGCAAGGCGCCATCGGCGATGTGCAGTTGATTCAGAGCCTGGGCGGCGACGGCTTGCCCAACTTCAGCTCGCACCAGACCGACATGTATCGCTACCTGCTGGGCGATGACGAGTGCGTCTGGGTGATGGGCAACGTCGAGCGCAAGAGCGATCGCTACGAGCGCAACACGCGCATCGAGGACTGCGCCATCGGCGTGTTTCAATTCCGCAGCGGTGCGCGGGCGCTGTTGCTCAGCGATCTCGTCCCCAACTACTTTCAGGGCGCGTTGATCATCGGCAGCGCCGGCATGATCCAGTTGACCACGGAGCAGGTGCAACTCCTCAACGCCGAGACGAACGGCCGGTGGCAAACCCACACGCCGGACGGCAAATTCTTCAAGCTCGCCGAGCAGGGCGCGCAGTTCGAATGGCTGGAGGGCGGCGCGGCGCAGGCCGATGAGCTGGCCGATTGGATCGAGGGCAAGATCGAGACCCATCGCGGTGAGGCGACCAACGGCTATAAGGCGCTGGAGATGATCCACGCCGTGTATGAGTCGGCGCGCTGCCACGAGAAGGTGACGCTGCCACTGCAGACGCGCGTCAACCCGCTCGACCTGATGGTCGAGTCGGGCCACCTCGCGCCCCAGCGTCCGGGCCGCTACGACATCCGCGCCTTCCTGTTGCGCGGCGAACGCATGATCAGCGACGACGAGCCGGACGTATACAGCCCCCTATGAGCAAGCTGCGCATGGCGCAATACGGCACCAAGCACGGCCATGCCGAGGGCAAGCTGCTGGCCATGCAGACGAACCCGCAGGTCGAGCTGGCCGGCGTGTATGAACCTGACCCTGCGCAGCGCGAGCGGTTGCTGTGCGAGAGCGAACCGTTCCGGCGCGTGCATTGGTTCGACGACCCTCGCGAGATGCTCGACGACCCGACCATCGTCGCCGTCGCTTCGGAGGGGCTGAACGCGGAGAGCCTGGCGCACACCGAGCAGATCGTGCGCGCGGGCAAGCACGTCTGGTATGACAAGCCGGCGGGCGACGATTGGGCGCACTGGCAGCGCGTCGTCCGACTGGCCGAACGGCAACGCGTGCACATCCAGATGGGCTACATGTTCCGCTACCACAACGGCTTCCGGCAGATCGCCGAATGGGTCAAGCGCGGGTTGCTCGGCCGGGTGTTCGCCGTGCGCGCGCACATGTCCACCTGGCTCACGCCGGCGGCGCGCGAGGTGATCAGCACACATGCCGGCGGCATCTTCTATGACCTGGCCGGCCACATGCTCGACCAGATCGTCTGGCTGCTCGGCCGGCCGCAGCGCGTGACGGCTTTCCTGCGCAACGACAGCGGCATCGTGCCCGCGTTCAAGGACAATACGCTCGGCGTGTTCGAGTTCGAACGCGCGATTGCCTTCGTGGACATCGCGGCGATGGAGCCGCGGCCGATGGCCCGCCGGTTCGAGGTGTATGGCGTCAAGGGCAGCGCCATATTGCTCGAGCCGTTCGAGCCGGCGCACGCACTGCGTTTGTGCCTGGAGGAGAGCGGCGATGGCTTCGCGGCCGGCGAGCACATCGTTCCGGTGCAGCCGCAGTCGCGCCAGCAGCTCTACGATTTGGAGCTGGAGGCATTCATCCGCACGATCACCGGCGCGCAAGCGCCCGACCGCCCGCTGTCGCACGAATTGCTTGTGCAAGAAACGCTGCTGCGCGCGACGGGTGGCATTTCTGAGCCGGCAGGTTGAAGCGCGCCCGTGCTAGACTGCTGCGCGTGGCGATCTGCAAAGCGCGCCCAGTGATGCGCACCCTGATCTTCCTTTTGTGCGTCGTTCTGGCATGCAGTAGCGGAGGAGCATGGGACGCTGCGACCGGCAGGTGGGCGCGCGCGCAATCACCCCTCACCCTTGCCGGCCCGTTGCCCAACGGCGGACTGTTCCCTCTAGGCGATGCGATCCGTGTGCGCGTCACGCCGGCTCCGACGTCCGTGACCTATCGCCTGACGGATGCCTATGGGCCGGCCGATTGGATGGTCAACGGCGACGTCTTCGAGGGCACGGGCATCGTTCAGCAAGATGCCGGCGGTACCTGGTTGCACTTGCCCACGGATCGCCTGACGCGCTACGGCTTCTATCGCCTCGACCTCTTCACGGATCGGGGCAACCTGACTAATCTCTACATCGGCCTGGTTGACCCGATCATCCCGCTCGGCCCGCATAACCGCTCACCGGTCGGCTTCATCATCGAGGTTGACCCTTACTCGGAGTTCGCAGCACAGATCGGGCACCTAGGAATCAAGTGGGTGCATTTCGACGTTCCGGTAAGCCGGAGCGACGCCGGCAGCGTGCTCTGGGCGCTTTCAACGGCGGTGCAGACGTTCGTTAGCCAGGCCCTGGCCAACGATGTGACGCCGATCTTCAAGCTGATTGGCGGTGCGCCGCCGGGTGTAGCAAATTACAACAGCGCCTTCTACCAAAACCTGCGCAGCGTGGCGCTGGCATATCGCGACCAGGTGGACTACTGGATCGTGGGCAACGAGATTGACGGCTGCGGCTGGTGGGATCCGTGCGATCCGGCGGTCTTCGTGACCTTTCTGCGCGGCGTCGCCCAAACCGTGCGCAGCGTAAACCCCGACGCGCGCATCCTCGCCGCCGACCTGTATAAGGGCGATTCGACCACGCTGCGCGCGCTCTTGCAGGCGCAGCAGCAAGACCCTAGCTTTGTGCTCTTCGACGTTCTGACGGTGCATTATCTCGAAGAAGGCAGTGGTGAAAATCTCTCGCCCGACGGTTGCTGCGGCAGCATCAACGCCTATCGCCAGGTGATGCAAAGCTACGGCATCGCGCGCCCGATTTGGAACACGGAGGCGCTTTCGCCGTTGCGCGGCGGCATCCATTGGCGCAGCGGTGAAACGAGCTACTTTCGCGGCGGCTTGGCCGTGCCGCTCCTCTCGCCGGCAAAGACCATCGTCGGCAACCTGGCCGTCGGTGCAGAGAAGGTGTTCTTCTACAGCTACAACTACGACCAGCGCCTGCTAGACGAGTACGGGAATCCCGGGCGCACGCTGACGGAGCGCGCGCTGGCCGTGCGCGCCTTGGCCGACCAGCTCCAAACGGCGACCTACCACAGCCGCCTGAGCGGCACGCCGTCCTTCGTCGAAGGGCACATCTTCAAGAACGGCGACGAGACCATCTTGGTGATCTGGAGCAACAACGCGAATCAGGACGTGGAGGCGACGATCAACGGCGCAAACGGCGCGGTGCACCTATTTGACCCGCTGGGCAATGTGCATCCGCTCCGTGAGGTCAGCGGGCAGGTGCGTTTTCGCGTGCACTATGAGCCGCAATACGTGCGCGGCTTTACCAACCTGCCCACAGTGACCTTTGGCAGCACGACGAACGACGCGCCTTACTTCACGTCGCAACCGATCACGACGGCGAAGGTAGGGCGCAGCTACTTCTACAATGCCGACGCCTACGACCCTGACCCAACCGGTCAGCCGAATGCGCTGGTGCCGGTGTCGTATGCGCTCGTCCAAGGGCCGGCGGGCATGCAGGTGGACGGGGTGAGTGGCGCAGTCACCTGGCAGCCCTCCCAGCCCGGGCAGTTCGGTGTGCACCTGCGCGTGCGCGATGGACAGGGGTTGACGGCGACACAAACATTCACCATCTCGGTGGTTGGCTCGGCGCAAAACGCCGTGCCGCAAATCCTCTCGCGCCCGCGCACGGCGTTCGGCGCCGTCGGCGCGCCATTTGCCTCCAACGTCAACGCGACCGATCCGGACGACGGTGCGCTGAGCTACCAACTCGTGCAAGCGCCGGATTGGCTGGCCATTCACTCAGCCTCAGGGTTCATCTACGGGGTGCCACCGGTGACAGGGACATTCCCGGTGCGCGTCCGCGTCGTAGACGGGCAGGGCGCGCAGGCCGAGCAGACATTCACGTTACAGATCGCTCCCGGAGCGTCCAACACGCCGCCCGTGATCCTCTCCGGACCGCAGGTGACGCCGTTGGCGACGATGGCCGTCGTGAGCTGGCAGACATCGCAACCTGCCAACAGCCGCGCGCGCCTTGGCCTGACCTGCGGCGCCTGGACGCAGACGGTTACGCTCGACGGTTGGCGCACATCGCACCAGGTAGTTCTCGGCGGCCTGACACCAAACACGAGTTACTGCTATGAGGTGCAATCGGTCAACGCCGCCGGCGCTTCGGACTGGCGCGGCGGCTCGTTTGTGACGCAGGCACAAGAGGCGCGCCGCTATTTGCCCGCCGTGCAACGATAAAACGGGAGCCATCGCCGATGCATCATCGGCGCGGAACGGCGTCTGCGCACATGGCGCGAGATTTGTGCCCCTCCGGGCCTTTGGCTCGTGGCCAAGCCAAAGGCCACGGGGTCAAGGGACGGGAGTCCAGGCCTGTCGCAATACAGTGGCTGTCCAAAAGAAATTGACGCGCTGTAGGGCGCGCTCGCCGCAGCGCGCCGGAGGGGAACTTGCGCGGGAATGACGGGCAGTGGTGACGAGCGATGAGCTAATATCGCCAGCTGAAAGCACACGGGCACGGAACGGCGTCCGCGCCCTACCGTGCGATGGTTTGCTCCTATCCACGAATGCACCCAGGTGTATTTCCCCCGCTGGGGGCAAAGCCGGCCGTATGCCGGCTTTGCCATGCGTTGCGCGCGGATTCATCCGCTGCGCAAATCGCAACGCCCCGTTAAAAAATGCACCCATCGCCGCGTAACTGTCCCTACAAGAAAAGTGCACCCGTTCGCTCGCATCATGAACATTGCCAGGCTATCACGCAGCAGCGCGCTGCAGCGCTCATCACCTTTTGTTGCGCCCATGCCCGCTTCGGGGTTGAATAGCGGGCATGAACGAAGTCTCATCCATTCCTGTCGCCGTGATCACCGGCGCAGCCGGCGGCATCGGCAAAGGCTGCGCGGCCCAGCTCGCCGCCGATGGCTATGCCGTGGTGATCGCCGACCTGCGCGGTGAGGCGGCGCAGGCGACCGTCGAGGCCTTCATCGCGCAGGGCCGGCCTGCTATCGCCGTGCAAGTGGACATCACCGACCCCGGCGCGTGCGCCGCGATGATCGCCCGCGCCGTCGAGGCGTTTGGCCGCGTGGACGTGCTGGTGAACAGCGCCGGCATCAGCAAGCCTGAACCGTCGCTCGACGTTTCGCCCGAAAACTGGCGGCGCATGATCGAAGTGCAGCTCAACGGCGTGTTCTTCGCCTCGCAGGCCGCCGGCCGGCAGATGGTCAAGCAAGGCTGGGGCGGCTGCATCGTGAACATCTCCTCGATCAACGCCGAAGCCGCCTTCCCCATGCGCACGGCCTACTCGTGCGCCAAGGCCGGCGTGAACATGATGACCAAGACGCTGGCCATCGAGTGGGCGCAGTATGGCATCCGCGTCAACGCCGTCGGGCCATGCCACACGGAGACTGAGATGACCGCAGAGAACATCCGGCGCGGCGCAGTGAGCGTGGACGTGCTGAAGAAGCGCATCCCGCTGGGCCGGCTGGCCAAGGTCGAAGACGTAGCTAACGCGGTGTCCTTCCTGTGCTCGCCGAAAGCCGCCTTCATCACCGGCCACGCGCTCTATGTGGACGGCGGCTACCTGGCGTTCGGCTACTGGTGAAGCGTTTGACATCTGCGGACGCGATTTAGATAATTCAGCTCGCTGCATGTGGCAGCAATCTCGATCTGCCGGCTTGCCGGTTGCAGGCGCAGACGTTGAGCTCATTCGCCCCGCAGATGGACGCAAGCCGGATGTCCCAGGAGGTGATCGGCTAGCAGTCTAGACGAAACTTGACAACGTTTCCATTTCCAAACAGCATTGAGTTTCGAACGCGATTTCTGTCCTTGCATACTCATCAGGAGGAAACCCATGAATGGTTCGAAGAAGCGATTGCATGTGCTTGGTTCGGCCCTCGTCGGCCTCAGCTTGCTGATGGGCGTCACGGCGAACGTTGCGCGGGCGGCGGCGCCCGAACAGACCATCCCGAGCGTTCCCCGAGAACAAACGTTAATCCTCGACATTGACGGCGGCAAGGTCGTCACGCCCGACCTGTGGAACCCCCTGGTTCCGGGCAGCCGCCGCGACCACGGCTTCCACCAGTCCATGATCGAGCCGCTGTTCATCCTCAACTACATGACCGGCAAGATCAACCCATGGCTGGGCGAGAGCTTCACCCCCAACGCCAAGCAGGACGTCTGGACGCTCAAGCTGAACAAGAACGCCAAGTGGAACGACGGCAAGCCGGTCACAGCCGACGACGTCGTCTTCACCATCGGCGAACTGTGCTTGAAAGTGAAGGAGCTGAACTGCTACGGCGCGATGAATGAGTGGGTGAAGAGCGTCAAGAAGGTAGACACGCATACGGTCGAATTCACCCTGAAGAATCCGAACCCGCGCTTCCAGCTCGACTACTTCTCGGTCAAGATCTGGGGCGGCATCAACATCATGCCCAAGCACATCTGGGAGGGCAAGGATCCGCTCACCTTCAAGAACTACGAGAAGGGCAAGTCGCCGGTGTTCAGCGGCCCCTATAAGCTGGTGAGCTTCAACGCCGACGGCACCGAGTTCATCTACGACCGGGATGACAACTGGTGGGCGGCCAAGAGCGGCTTCAAGCCGTTGCCCGCGCCGAAGCGCCTGATCTGGACCTGGGCCGGTCCGCCCGAGAACCGCGTCGCGCTGATGGCCGACAGGAAGCTGGACAGCCTGATGGACATCACCAAAGGCGCGTTCGACGCCCTTAAGGCCAAGAACCCGAACGTGATCGCCTGGTACAAGAACCTGCCTTACGCGGTGCTCGACCCGTGCTCGCGCACCTTCGAGCTGAATACCACGCTGGAGCCGTGGAACGACCCGGAGATCCGCTGGGCGCTCAACTACGCGATCGACCGCGACCAGATTGTGCAGATCGCCTACGAAGGCACCACCAGCAAGAGCCGCATCCCCTACCCGATGTATCCGCCCATCCAGCGCCTGGACAAGCTGCTGGAGTCCAAGGGCATCTACGAGAAGTATCCGATCTGGGAGCACAACCCCAAGAAGACGATGGAGATCTTGGAGAAGAAGGGTTGGAAGAAGGGCAGCGATGGCTACTACGCCAAGGGCGGCAAGCAGCTCTCGATGGTGATCACCACCCATGAGGCGTTCATCGAGAAGCAGCGCATCGCCGACGTGCTGGTCGAGCAGTTCCAGGCGGTCGGCATCAACGCTTCGCACAAGAAGGAAGCCGGCCAGCTCTGGGGCGACAACTTCGCCTTCGGCAAGTTCGAGGCGCGCATGGGCTGGCAGATGTGCGGTTCGGTGAGCGAGCCGTGGGCCACGCTGAACACGCTCAACGCCAAGTGGATCGTGCCGGTCGGCGAGCGCGCGAACGGCAACCAGTGGCGCTGGAAGAACGAGGAGTTCAGCAAGATCGTGGACGAGATGGGCGTGCTGCCGCTGGGCGACAAGCGCATTGACGACCTGTTCGTCAAGGCCATGGACATCTACTTCCGCGAGCTGCCGGTCATCCCGATCACCCAGGCCAAGAAGCTGATCCCGTTCGACACCACCTACTGGACCAACTGGCCGAGCGACGAGAACAAGTACGCGCCATCGTGGACGTGGTGGCAGAGCTTCTACGACATCCTAGTCGCCATCAAGCCGGCGAAGAAGGCATCGTAGGTTGCATCGGGCCAAGCAGTTTAGGCAGGTTGGATGCTAATGGGGAGTGAGGAGTCGGGAGTGGGGTCATTCCCGACTCCCGACTTCCCACTCCCGACACCTGACTGCCGACACCTGATCCCTAATCCCTGATCTCTGATTCCTGATTCCTGATTCCCGACGCCCGACCATGAGTGGCATGACGCGCGGATACATCATCCGCAGGATTCTGATGTGGGTGCTGACGGTGTGGCTCGGCGCCACGCTGATCTTCGCCATCCCGCGCCTCGCCCCCGGCGATCCGATCGCGGCGATGGTGTTGCGCATGTCGGCGCAAGGCCAGATTATCGAGAACAGCGCCGAGTTGATCCAGGCCTGGCGCGAACGGTTCGGCCTGGACGGGCCGTGGTATGTGCAATACATTAACTGGTTGCGCAACTGCCTGACGCTCGACTTCGGCTACTCGCTGACGCAATTTCCGGCCAAAGTGTGGGAGATGATCTGGCGCGCGCTGCCATGGACGATCGCGCTCTTGACCTTCGCCGTGATCATCACCTTCTTCCTCGGCAACCTGATCGGCGCGCTGCTGGGCTGGCGCCGCACGCCGGCGCTCGTGCGCAACCTGTTGCCGCTCACGCTCACGTTCTCCTCCATCCCGCCGTTCATCTTCGGGCTATTGCTGCTGTTCATCTTCGCCTACACGCTCGACCTCTTCCCCAACCAAGGGGCATACGATTCACGCAACCTTCAGCCCGGCCTGACCCTCGAGTTCATCGCCAGCGCGATTCACCACGCCATCCTGCCCTCGATGGCCATCGTGCTTACCAGCATGGGCGGCTGGGCGCTGGGCATGCGCGGCATGATGATCACGACCGACGGCGAGGACTACATGATCCTGGCGCAGGCCAAGGGGCTGCGCACGCCGCGCTTGTTCCTCCGCTACGCCGTGCGCAACGCGCTGCTGCCACAGCTCACCGCGTTGGCGCTTTCCCTCGGCCTCATCGTGGGCGGGTCGGTGCTGATCGAGACCTACTTCGTTTACCCCGGCGTGGGCTATCTGCTGTATTACAGCATCACGAACGGCGATTACACACTGATGCAGGGCATCGTCTACATCTTGATTTTGACGACAGCGACGGCGGTGTTGATCATTGACTTGCTCTATCCGCTGATTGACCCACGGATCACCTATCAGAAGCGCTAATCAAACGACTCAGAAGATAAATCAAATTCGAGATGCGCGCCCGGCTCTTCCAAGCGATCGGGCGCGCGAGCGAAACAAAGATGAACCGATGGCGACACTGACTGCTGAACCTGTTGCTGCACAGCCGGCAAAGGCGACGCGCATCAACCGGTGGGATTCGCCCTGGCTCAATCCCAAGCTCATCATCGGCCTGATCATGGTGCTGAGCGTCGCGCTGTCCGGCGTGATCGGCGGGATGTTCTGGGACTTGCGGCTCGCCCGCGTAGGCACCTCGCCCCAGGACCTGCCGCCGGCGTTCATGCCGGGCGGGACGTGGGCGCACCCGCTCGGCACCGAGAACAGCGGCCGCGATATGCTGGCCGTCATCCTGACCGGCGCGCCGCGCTCGTTCCGCATCGGGTTGATCGCGGCAACCATCGGCCTGCTGGTGGGTGTGGTGCTCGGTTGTGTGGCCGGCTTCCTGGGCGGTTGGGTGGACCGCGTGATCCTGATCGCGTCGGACGCCTGGATCACCATCCCCAGCCTGGCCGTGCTGATCGTGATCAGCGCCTTCGTCCGGCAGATCAGCGCCGAGACGATGGCGGTGCTGATCGCGATGTTCGCCTGGCCCGGCCCCACCCGCCTGATCCGCGCTCAGGTGCTCACGCTGCGCGAGCGCGGATACATTCGCATGGCCCGGCTGTCCGGCGCGAACACGTTCGACGTGATCTTCCGCGAGATGATGCCGAACATGCTGCCTTATATCGCAGCCAGCTTCACCGGCAACGTGTCCGGCGCGATCCTGGCTTCGGCCGGCCTGGAGGCGCTCGGCCTCGGCCCGACGCGCATCCCCACGCTGGGCATGACGATCTTCTACGCCAACCAGGCCTCCGCCGTGATCCGCGGCATGTGGTGGTGGTGGGGCTTCCCCTTCCTGGTGCTGGCCATCATCTTCTCCGGCCTCTTCCTCATCGCCATCGGCCTGGATGAAGTGGCCAACCCGCGCCTGCGTGGCTTGCAGGTGAAGCAGTAACAAGCCAAGAGTCAATAACCGAGACGTAAAACGTAGGACGTAGGACGCAAGACGTTGGGCACAGGAGTGCAGAAGTCAGAGGTTAGAAGTCAGAGGTCAATGGCAGAAAGTTCCATGCTATCTTCCTTGCCGAACGGCAGCCGGCCGGTCGTGCTGGACGTGCAAGACCTGCGCGTGCACTACGCTACGCCGCGCGGCGACGTGATCGCCGTCAACGGCATCAGCTTTCAGGTGTATCAGGGCGAGACGGTGGGCCTGGTAGGCGAATCGGGCTGCGGCAAAACGACCACAGCCATGGCCATCCTGCGCTTAGTGCAACCGCCCGGCCGCATCATCGGCGGGCGCGTGCTCATCGAGGGAACGGATCTCGTGCCGCTCACCGAGAAGCAACTGCGCGAGATGCGCTGGAACAAGCTGGCGCTCATCCCGCAGGGCGCGATGAACTCGCTCAACCCGGTGATGCGCATCAAAGATCAGATCGGTGACGCCATCACCACGCATGAAGGGAAGCAGCCTCGCGATGTGCTGAAAGGGCGCATCCTCGAACTGCTGAACCAGGTCGGCTTGCCGGCGCGCGTGTACAACATGTATCCACACGAGCTGAGCGGCGGCATGAAACAGCGCGTGTGTGTGGCGATGGCCATTGCCCTCAACCCACCGCTCATCATCGCCGACGAGCCGACCAGCGCGCTCGACGTGGTAGTGCAGCGCGTGGTGGCGCAGACGCTGCTGGACGTGAAGCAGCGCTTGGGCGTCTCGATGATCCTGATCGGCCACGACATGGGTTTGCAGGCGCAGCTCGTGGATCGCATCATCGTGATGTACGCCGGCAACATCGTCGAGATCGCTCCCGTGCGCGAGGCGTTCAAGAACCCACTGCATCCCTACACGCAGTTGCTCATCGCTTCGATCCCGTCCATCAAAGAGCGCAAACCGCTGAAGGTGACGGAGGGGTTGACGCACGACCTGCGCAACCCGCCGCCCGGCTGCGTCTTCCAGTTCCGCTGCCCCTACGCGCGGGAGATCTGCCGGTCGCTGCGCCCGCAGCTCAAGGCCTACGGCGTCGAGCACTTCACCGCGTGCCACATCTACGAGAACCCGATGCTCTACGAGAACAGCGCGCCGATCGCCACGGCAACCCGGCCGGCGACCCCCGGCGCGTTGTATGCATCCGACCTGATGAAGGAGGTAGATCCGCATGCCGGTGCCGCTGCTTGAAATTCGCGACGCAACGAAGGTCTACGGCGGCGGCCTGTTCGGCGGCGGCAGGAAGGTGGTCGCGCTGCAGGGCTTCAACTTGACGATTCACGAGAAGCCGGCCACCATCACCACCATCGCCGGCGAGAGCGGCAGCGGCAAAACCACGCTGGCCAACCTCGTGCTCGGCTTTCTGCAGCTCACCTCCGGACAAATCCTCTATAAGGGTGTGGACATCGCGGCGATGAACGCGCAGCAGCGGTTCGAATACCGGCGCGAGGTGCAAGCCGTCTTTCAAGACCCCTACGAGGTCTATAACCCGTTCTACCGCGTCAAGCACATCTTCGAGCTGGCCATCAGCCGGTTCAAGCTGGCCGACAACAAGCGCGACGCGCGCGAGATGATCGAGGACGCGCTGCGCGTGGTCGGCATGCGCGGCGAGGAGGTGCTGGAGAAATACCCGCACCAGCTCAGCGGCGGCCAGCGCCAGCGCATGATGGTCGCCCGGGCGTATATGCTCAAGCCGCGCATCATCGTGGCCGACGAGCCGGTCTCGATGGTGGATGCCTCGCTGCGCGCGATGATCCTGGACATCATGCTGCACCTGCGCAACGACTACGGCATCTCCTTCCTCTACATCACGCACGACTTGAGCACGGCCTACCAGATCGGCGACGACATCTACGTGCTGTATCAAGGACTGGTAGCAGAGAGGGGCGACACGGCCAAGGTCATCGAGAACCCACGCCACCCGTATGTGCAGTTGCTCGTCAATTCGATTCCCGTGCCCGACCCCGAGGTGAAGTGGGATACGAACTTGAGGCTGCCGTCCGAGGAAGAGATGCGCGCCAGTGTGGCCAGCGGGTGCCGCTTCTACCCACGTTGCCCGCAGCGCATGGATCGCTGCCTGAAGGCAGTCCCGCCGCTCTATGCAATCGAGGCGCGACATGAGGCAGCATGCTATCTATACGAGGGTGAAGTAGCGACGCTTCCAAAGTCCCCGGCGGCCGCGGAAGCGTGAGTGGAGAGTGATATGAATCAGGCAAGACTCAAGTCCATTCTTGCAGCGGTATGCATCGCAGGATTGTTGGCAGCTTGCGGCGAGGGCGAGGGAAGCGGCCTGGACGACCGTCCGTTGCCCACCCCGATCATCCCCACGCCCACGCGCATCTCGCCGGAGCAACTGGCGCAGCAGAGCGCGGAGAGCGCCGGCTACTCCCTCAAGGCGTTGGCGATCGAGGACCCCGCGCAAGCCGCATCCGGCTTCCAGCTCCAGCCCGATACGCGCCTGGTCGCCGTGCAGGTGGAACTGGGCAACGAAACCTCCGACGACGCAATGCCGGTAGATCTAACGAACGCAGTCGTCGCCGACGAAAACGGCATCACGTATAACGCCGTCGCCGGCGCATACGCAAACGAGCTCCAACCTACCGAACTCAAGAAAGGCGAGCGCGCCTCCGGCTGGATCGGCTTCGTCGTGCCGAAGGACGCGAAGCTGAAGACCATCACCTACCGCATCGGCCTGATCAGTACGATTGCGCTGACGGCGGATCTACCGACGCAGTGAAACAGGCAGGCCGCTTGCAGCCGGCCGGCACAGCGCGGGTGCATTTTGCGTATAGGGGCAAACGGAGGCAAAACATCGTGCGGTAGGACGCGGGCGCATCATTCCGCGCCTGTGACTGCACATCTGCCCTTGCTGGCGAATGCACCCGCGCAGCGCCATAATTTCTTGACAAGCTTTGTTTGGTTCGCGATAATCCTGCGTAGTGCCGCAGCATCGTCGTAGAACATTTGTCAATCCCGTGACACGAGGAGGAATGCCTACACGCTGAAAGCGAGCTCCACAAACCGCAAAATCGCATGACCCATCAGCCCAGACTACCGTTCGCTGTTCACTTCTCATGATCCGTGTCCTAAATCTCATTTAGGAGGAGACCCATACACATGCAAAACCGAAAACCCTATGCCGTATTGGCCGCCGCAGCCGCAGCCGGCCTCATTCTTTCAGCCTGCGCGCCGCAAGCGGCAGCCCCGATCGTGCAGACCGTCGAGGTTCGCGTAACCGAGGTCGTCGAGGTCGTCAAGGAAGTCGAGAAGGAAGTCGAAAAGATCGTCGAGGTGACGGCGACGCCGGTGCCCGAGTGGACGCGTCCGCATCCGATCCTCAGCGACATTCGCGTGCGCCAGGCCATCGCCCACTGCACCAACCCGATCGAGCTGATCGGCTCGGTCTACGGGTTCTTGCCGGAGGAGCAGCGCACCAAGCAGCTCATGGACACCTTCATCCCGAAGGACTCGCCGTGGTACGCCAAGAACATTGACCCGAACGCGAACATCGTCCAGTACACCTACGACATCACCAAGGCCAACCAGTTGCTCGACGAGGCCGGATGGAAGCTGCCCGAGGGTGGGCGCATCCGCGCCAACGATAAGGGCGAGCCGCTGGCGATTCGCTTCACCACCACCAACGCACCGTTCCGCCAGACCTGGGGCGCAGTGTGGGTGAGCCAGTTGCAGAAGTGCGGCATCCAGCTCCTGCCGTCTTACATCCCCGGCTCGATTTGGTTCGGCGGCAACTCCGGCCTGCGCCGGCGCGACTTCGACATCGGCGCCTTCGCCTGGGTCGGTGAGACCGAGCCGCCCGGTCCGAGCCTGTATGCCTGCGACCAGATTCCTACGCCGGCCAACAACTGGAACGGCCAGAACTACATGGGCTGGTGCAACGAGCGCGCGAGCAACGCCATCAAGCAGGCCAACAACACGCTCAACCTGGAGGAGCGCAAGAAGAACTATGTGATCGTGCAGGAAGAGTTCAGCAAGGACATGGTCTCGCTGCCGCTCTTCCAGCGCTTGGAGGCTACGGCTTACAACAAGGATCTCAAGGGGCTGCGCCCCGACCCGACGGAGTATTGGTCGGCCAACTCGCATGAGTTCGAACTGCCCGGCCGCGACACTATCGTCGCTGCGCTCGGCCAGGAGCCGGCATCGCTCTTCCTGCTGCAAGAGAGCGCTGCGGTTGCCGTCATCGTCGGCCAACTGATCTACGGCGTGGACTTCACGCAATACAGCTACGGCTTCCAGAACGTCGGCCTGGAGGGCGAGGACTTCCCGCGCATCGAGAACGGCGGCGCCACGCTGACTGAGGTCGAGATCAAGGACGGCGATGTGCTGGTCAATGCTAACGGCGATGTTGGCACGTTCAAGGACGGCAAGCTGACCGATGCCGAAGGCAAAGAACTGGCGCTCAAGGTCAAGAACGCCGCCGGCGAGGAAGTGGACCTGGTCGCCGGCGTCAAGATACCGCAGTTGTCGGTGACCTTCAAGTTCAAGCCGCGCAAGTGGCACGACGGCGAAGACCTGAAGAACGCCGACTTCGAGCTGGGCTACAAGGTCGCCTGCGATCGCGAGTCGGGCAACGTCAGCTACTTCACCTGCGACCGCACGGCCAAGCATGAAGTGCTGGCAGACGGCCTGGGCTACACGGTAACGTACGTGCCCGGCTACCTGAACCCGACCTACTTCCTGCCGCCCTATGGCGCCTATCCGTCACATCGCGTGGTCGAGACCGAGGGCGAGTTCAAGGGCAAGACGCTGGCCGAAGTGCCGCCGAAGAACTTTAAGGACCTGCCCGAACTGACCGACAAGCCGCTCGGCACCGGCCCATTCGTAGTGGACACCTGGGAGAAGGGCTCGAAGATCGTGCTGAAGGCCAACCCGAACTTCTACTTGGGCGCGCCGAAGGCCAAGGAGATCGTCATCCAGATCTTCGACGCCAACCCGGCCGGCGCAGTGGCCGCCCTGCTGCAGGGCACAGTGGACATCGTCGGCAAGGAAGTCATCGGCGCGGGCCAGGAGCTCGAGACGGTGATTAAGGAAGCGCAGGCCGGCAAGATCAAGGCCGAGCCGATCGCCAGCCCGACCTGGGAGCACGCCGATATGAACCTCAACACCCGGTAGTCCCGGTTGGACGAGGCGCATCGTAGATCGAATGAGTAGCCCCAGCCGTGGGGCTACTCATTTTCTATAAAATATGTCCACTGTTTGCGTCTTACATTACGCGTCTTGCGTCTCACGTAACGGAATGCGCGATGCGTAATACGCAGCACGGAGGATTATTTGACAACTTATCTGATTCGCAGGCTGTTCGTGATCGTGGTGATGGCATTCATCATCGCATTCGCGTCGTTCATTCTGCTGAGCATCGCGCCCGGCGGGCCACTACAAGAGATCGCCGCGCGCCAGAGCACGACGCAGCGCAACGACCTGGACTTGATCGAGCGCACGATGAAGCGCTATGACCTCGATATTTTCTTGATCCCGCGCTTCCTGCGCTGGTTGACCGGCCATCCCCGCGGGCCGATCGAGATCGGCGGGCAACAATTCTTCGCCGACCTACAGGTCGGATGCCTCAAGGAGGGCCGTGCCCGGCTTGTCTATCCCGATGGGCGCGTGGTCGAGGTGAACTGTGAGAAGCCCGTCTTCCTGCGCGACCTGGCAGGTCGCCCGGTCAGCGACGGCATCGTGCGCCTCGACTTCGGCAAGTCCACACAGATCCTGCGCGAACAGCCGGTCATGCGCCTATTCGAGAGCCGCATCGTGAACACCCTGTTGTTGATGGGCATCTCCACCTTCCTGTCCATCATGATCGCTATCCCGCTGGGCATCATCTCGGCGGTCAAGCAGTACTCGCGCTTCGACTACACCGTCACCACCCTGGCCTTCATCGGCTCGGGCATGCCCACGTTGTTCATGGGCATCATGGGCATCCTGATCTTCGCCGTGCTGTTTAAGGAGGCCGGGCTCCCTTACCTGCCGGCAGGCACCGCCGAATCGCCGCGCGATGCAGTCATCCCGCTCTTCGGCACGATCAAGGCCGGGTCGTTCGTTGACCGCTTGTGGCACCTGGTGCTGCCGGTGACGATCCTGACCATCTTCAACCTGGCGCAGTGGAGCCGGTTCATTCGTTCCTCGATGCTGGAGGTGCTGCGTCAGGATTACGTGCGCACAGCGCGCGCCAAAGGGCTGATCGAGCGCGTGGTGATCGTGAAGCACGCGATGCGCAACGCGCTCATCCCGTTCGTAACACTGCTGGCGGGCGTGTTGCCGGCGTTGTTCGGCGGGGCGATCATCACGGAGAGCGTGTTCAACTATCCTGGCATGGGCCGGCTGTTCGTCGCTTCGCTCATCGCAGGCGACTACAACGTGGCAATTGGGTTCATCTTGATCTCTACCTTCTTGGTGTTGATCGGCTACTTGCTTTCGGACGTGCTGTATACCGTGGTGGATCCACGCATCCGGTTGTCGTAGTGGGGAGCGGATGAGGAAGCGGACAGTGGAACGGATGGAGAAGCGGATGGTGCAGATAGACTACTTCGGAGGCTGAGGATGGCAACTGCAACTGCCAGCGTAGAAGCCACAACTGCAAGGCCAATCGCCTTGGCCAAGCCGGAAGGGCAGTGGACGATCGTCTTGCGCCGCTTTCGCAGACACCGGCTGGCGATCATCTCGCTCATGTTCATCATCGTCGTCTTCATCGCGTCGCTGATCACGCCGCTGATTGCGCCATTCCCGCGTGACGCCGTGAATCCGGTGATGCGCTTCTCGCCGCCCATGACCACGGACACGGAGACCGGCAAGCTCCATGTGCTGGGCACCGACCACGTTGGCCGCGACACGTTTACCCGCCTGCTCTACGCGGCGCGCATTACCCTCAGCGTCGCCATCATCGTGGCAACACTGAGCACTTTCATCGGCATGGCAGTTGGCGCACTGGCCGGCTATTACCGCGGCGTCATAGACGGTATCCTCATGCGCATCCTGGAGTTCATGTCGGCCATCCCCACCTTTCCGATCTTGCTCATCTTGGCCTCCGTCCTGAACCAGGATCCTAAGCTGCTGCCCTTTCCTGACTTCCTGGTGAACTTCGTCAGCGCGATCATGCTGATTGACCCGCAGAAGGAATCGCGCAGCGTGCTGGTGGTGATCTTCGTCATCACGCTGTTCGGTTGGACAGGCGCGGCACGCTTGATGCGCGGCATGGTGCTCTCGGTGCGCGAGCGCGACTTCATCGAGTCGGCCCGTTCGCTGGGCGCGAACAACCTGCGGATCATCACACGCCACGTGGTGCCGAACGCCTTCCCGCCGCTAATCGTGGCCTATACGTTGGCGCTGGCCGATGGCCTGACGGCCGAGGTCGCGCTGAGCTTCCTCGGCCTCGGCATCACCGACCCCACGCCGACCTGGGGCAACATGCTCAACTTCTCGACGCAGTTCATGTTGACGCATCCGTGGGCGCCGCTCATTCCGGGCATTCCCGTGGTGCTGTGCTCGCTGGCGTTCAACTTCATCGGCGACGGCTTGCGCGACGCGCTGGATCCACGGTTGAAGATGTGACTATGGCACCTGGGTCTGACAACGAACCTGCTGCGATCAAAGAGCCGGCATGGGATGTAGCCTATCTCTTCCCACTGCAGGGTGAGTGGACAGAAGAGGACTATTTCTCCTTGCCAGACAACACTCGGGTCGAGTTGGTCGAAGGCCGGCTGGAGCGATTACCTATGCCGACGACGAGCCATCAACGCATCGTGGCCTTTCTCTTCGGACTCCTGCTGGCCTTCGTCAGCCGGCGCTATCCAGGCGCTGAGGTTCTGTTTGCATCCTTACCGATTCGGCTCGGGCCGAATGTGCTAAGAGAGCCAGACGTTGTGCTCATGCTGCCGGAACATCGTCACCGCATTCACGAGCAATACTGGGAAGCACCTGATATGGTCATGGAGGTCGTGTCACCCAAGAATCGAGCGACAGACATCCGCGACAAACGCCGCGAATACGCCCGGGCCGGCATCCCGGAATACTGGATCGTAGATCCACAAGCGAAAATCATCACTGTGCTTAAACTATGTGGCGAATCGTATGCGGTCCACGGCGAGTATGGCCCCGGCGACGTCGCCGAGTCGGCTTTGCTCGAAGGCTTTCGAGTGGAGGTGGACGATATCTGGCGCGCAGCGAGCGGCGCGTCAACATCATCGAATCTTTGAATTTGCAATCAGGAGAGAGTAATCGGCATGAGTGTGAATGCTGCAATCGGCACTGCGACGGCTCCAACCGGCGCGCGCAACGGCCAGTTGAATGACTTGATGCTCGACGTCCAGGGCCTGAAGACATACTTCTACACCGAAGACGGCGTGGTCAAAGCCGTGGACGGCGTGGACCTCTATGTCAGGCGCGGCGAGACGCTCGGCATCGTCGGCGAGTCCGGCTGCGGCAAGAGCGTGACCTCGCTCTCGATCATGCGCCTGATCAGCCCGCCGGGCAAGATCGTCGAAGGCAAGATCATCTTCGACGGCGTGAACCTGCTCGATTTGCCCGAGCGCGAAATGACCAAGATTCGCGGCAACCGCATCTCGATGATCTTCCAGCAGCCGACCTCGTGCCTGAACCCGGTGTTCAAGATCGGCGACCAGGTGGCCGAGGTGCTCAACATCCACCAGAACTTGGGGCGCGAAGCGGGCTGGAAGCGCGCCGTCGAGCTGCTGCGCATGGTGGGCATCCCGGAGCCGGCCAAGCGCGCACATGCCTACCCGCACGAGATTTCGGGCGGCCAGGCTCAGCGCGTGATGATCGCCATGGCGCTGGCTTGCGCGCCGGAGCTGCTCATCGCCGACGAGCCGACCACTGCGCTCGACGTCACCATCCAAGCGCAGATCCTCGACCTGATGCGCGAACTCAAAGAGAAGACCGGCACGGCGATCATGCTGATCACGCACGACCTGGGCGTAGTGGCCGAGATGTGCGACCGCGTGGTGGTGATGTATGCCGGCCAGGTCGTCGAGCAAGCCGAGGTCAAAGAGTTGTTCGCCAATCCTCTGCACCCCTATACGCAGGGGCTGATCGGCTCGATCCCAATCCTTGGCCAGGTGCGCGACCGGCTCGACGTGATCCCGGGCACGGTGCCGAACCTGCTCAACCCGCCACCCGGCTGCCGGTTCGAGCCGCGCTGCCAGAAGTGTGAAGGCGCCGCGCGCGAGCGTTGCAAAGTCGAGCTGCCTCCGTTGCGCGAAATCAAACCCGGCCATTGGGTGCGCACGTGGCTCTACGATTGAGCGTGTCATTTGGTAATCAGGTAAGTAGTAACTGGTAACTGGTAATTGGAGACTCATGACGCAATAATCTCTAATCTCTAATCTCCAATCAATTACCAATTACCAATTACCAATTCAACCACCAACTCCAAAAGATGGGCACGAACGGCAACAAGACAGAAGATCTGCTCGAGGTCAAGAACCTCCAGAAGTATTTCCCGATCAAGGGCGGCATCCTGCAGCGCACGATCGGATACGTCAAGGCTGTGGACGGCGTATCGTTCACCGTAAAGAAGGGCGAGACGCTGGGCCTGGTGGGCGAATCGGGCTGCGGCAAAACCACCGTTGGCCGCACCATCCTGCGCCTGACGCCGGCTACCGGCGGTTCGGTGATCTTCGAGGGGCAAGACGTGTTCAAGCTGAACAGCAGCCAGCTCAAGGCGCTGCGCCGCGATATGCAGATCATCTTCCAGGACCCCTATTCGTCGCTCGACCCGCGCATGCCGGTCGGCGAGAGCGTCGGCGAGGGGCTGCTGGTGCACGGCATGCGCGACGCCAAGAAGCGCAACGAGATCGTCATCGAGATGCTGCGCAAGGTCGGCCTGGAGGACTATCACGCCCGGCGCTATCCACACGAATTCTCCGGCGGCCAGCGCCAGCGCATCGGCATCGCCCGCGCCCTGGCCCTGCGCCCCAAGTTCATCGTGTGCGACGAGCCGGTGTCTGCGCTAGACGTGTCCATCCAGTCGCAGGTCTTGAACATCCTCAAGGACTTGCAAGCCGAGTTCGGCCTCACTTATCTCTTCATCGCGCACAACTTGAGTGTGGTGGAGCACATCAGCGATCGCGTCGGTGTGATGTACCTCGGCAAGCTTGTCGAGCTGACCGACCGCGAGACGCTCTTCCGCGATCCGCTCCACCCCTACACCAAGGCGCTGCTGTCGGCCATCCCTATTCCCGATCCAACGGTCAAGCGCGAGCGCATGATCCTGCAGGGCGACGTGCCGTCGCCGGTCAATCCGCCCAGCGGCTGCCGCTTCCACACGCGCTGCCCGTTCGCCGTGGACATCTGCAAGACGGTCGAGCCGCCGCTAGAGGAGCTGAAACCGGGTCATTTGGTGGCTTGCCATGTGGCGAAGGAGCAGGTGGCGGAGCAGAAACGCGCCATGGGCCTCGGCGCTGCTATCGCCACGCCCACGCCGGAGCCGCCGATCACCAACCCCGCAGCGACGAAGCCGGATCTGCAGAGCTAATGCCCGATCCTACAACGAGCGGCGCGGGTTAGAACCTTCGTTTTAGGCTAGGCGAACGAACCGATGAAACCATAGCCGGCCAGCCTATCCGCTACTACAACTCCGCCATGAAGCGGATGCTCGCCTCAACGCCCTTCTCGTAGCACGCGATGGCGAACCGCTCGTTCGGAGAGTGAACGTTGTCATCGGGCAAACCGAAGCCGAGCAGGGCGATCGGCTTGCCCAGCAGCATCTGGAAGTCGTGCACCACCGGGATCGAGCCGCCTTCTAACTCGTAGAGCGGCGGGTTGCCGTAGGTCGCCTCGGCAGCGCGAATGGCAGCCCGAATCTCAGGCGCGTCGAGCGACACCAGCGACGCCGGCGTGCCGCGCTCGGCGCTGAAGGTGACCTCGGCGCCCGCCGGCGCAGCAGCACGCATAGCCTCTTGCACCAGGCGAATCACCTTCGCCGGATCCTGGTTCGGAACCAGCCGGCAGGTGATCTTGGCATGCGCCGTCGCCGGGATGATCGTCTTGCTGCCGGGGCCGGTGTAGCCGCTCCACATGCCGTTGACCTCCAGCGTCGGGCGCGCGCCTTTGCGCTCGTTGACCGTGAACCCCGGCTCGCCGAAGGCCTGCGGCGCGCCGGTCTCGCGCATCACGTCGGCTTCGCCGTAGGGGATGCGCGCAAGCGCTGCGCGTTCCTCGGCGCTCAACACGCGCACATCGTCGTAGAAGCCGGGCACGGTCACGCGCCCCTGCGCGTCCTTGAGCGAGGCCAAGATGTGCGCCAGCGCAAAGGCCGGGTTCTGCACGTTGCCGCCATAGTGTCCCGAATGCACGTCGCGATCCAAACAGCGCACCTGCACCTCGAACCCTGCCAACCCGCGCAGCCCGTAGGTCAGCACAGGCCGGGTCAGGCTGAACAGCGCGCCGTCGCTGATCATCACGCAATCGCACGCCAGCAGCTCACGATGCGTTGCGATGAACGCGCCCAGGTTGGGACTGCCGATTTCCTCTTCGCCCTCGACCAGGAACTTGACGTTGACCGGCAGCGTGCCTTCGGCGCGCAGATATGACGCGATAGCTTTCACGTGTGCTAGGTGTTGGCCCTTGTTGTCGTTCGCGCCGCGCGCATAGATGTAGCCGTCGCGAATCGCCGGCTTGAACGGCTCGCTATGCCACAGCTCGAACGGCTCGGCAGGCTGCACGTCGTAGTGACCGTAGATCAGCACGGTGGTGCGATGATGGTCGTGGCCGGACCATTCGGCATACACGACCGGATGGCCGCCGGTCGCCATCACCTCGGCGCGCAGGCCGGCGTCGCGCAGATGCTCCGAAAGCCACAACGCCGCCATCTTCACGTCGCGCGCGTGGTCGGGTTGCGCGCTCACGCTGGGGATGGCGAGATACTCCAGCAAATCTTCCAGATATTCGTCGCGATGTTCGCGGGCGTAATCCAAAACTCGATTGAGCATGATACGAATGCCCCTCAGCGGCGCAGATCTCGATGCGACCCGCACCGCAGCCACTTACGCTTTGACGCCGATGACCAAATCGTAGTCCACCAGCCATTGGTGCTGCTGCACATCTTGCAGGCCCAGCTCGCGTAACCACGCGATGAACGCCTGGGTGGGCAGCGTGCGGCCGGGCAGCTTCCACGCATCAGGGCCGATGCGATTGCTCACCATCAACAAGCCGCCGGGCCTGAGCACGCGCAGCATCTCACGCATTGCACCGCGCCAGTCCCGCATGAACTCCAATGCCTCCAGGCAGGTTACCGCATCGAATGTGCCAGCGTCGAACGGCAGGCGCTGCGCGTCGTGCCGCATGAAGGTGATCCGGCCGGCGTGCGCCGCCAACTTTGCCTGCGCCAGATCGAGCATGCGCGCGGAGACGTCCAGCGCAACGATGCGTCCGCGGAAGCGACGCTGCGAGAGCAGCGCGTCGGGCAGCCGGCCGGTGCCTGTGGCCACATCCAGCACCAGCGGATCCGATGCGCCTGACACAGCCAGATGCTTGAGGATGGGCATGGCCAGCATCAGCGCATCGCCGGTTTTGTCGAATTGCTTCACGCGGTCGTAATGCGGGGCGAACCAGTCGTAGAGCAGCGCAACGACGCGCGGCCCTAGATATGCGCCCTCGGCGACGACGAGCTGCCAGTACAGCGCCAGGCCGATGCACCCGACTAGAACCACACCAACGAGAAGGTAGACCCAGACCGGCATAGGCGGACTTGACTTGCGCATTGTAAATCCCGTCGTATATCTTGCCTGGCTGCCGCTATGGCTGAATGGAAGATCGCTCCGCGTGCGCCCGACGATTACTTGGCCGCATTGAGCGACCTGCACCCGCTGACTGCGCAGGTGCTCTACGCGCGGGGACTGGCTGATCCTGACGCTGCGCGCGCCTTCCTGCTCGGCGCATATGCGCCTGTAGATCCATTCGCGTTGCAGGACATGCCTCGCGCCGTTGAGCGCATCCTCGCGGCGATCACGAACGGCGAGTCCATTGCCGTCTACGCCGACTATGACTGCGACGGCGTGACGGCCGGTGCGCTGCTCGTCCGCACGTTGGCCTCGCTCGGCGCGCGCGTGCAGATTTACATTCCTGATCGCTTCGAGGAGGGCTATGGACTAAACGCGCAGGCGCTCGACCGGCTCCATGCGCAGGGCGTGAGCCTGGTGGTGACGGTGGACTGCGGCGCGCGTGCCCATGCCGAGGCACGCCACGCGCGCGAGATCGGCCTCGACCTCATCGTCACCGACCACCATGAACTCGAAGACGACGCCGTCCTCGACGCCTTTGCCGTCGTTGATCCCAAGCGCCCGGATTGCGCGTATGGCTTTAAGCAGTTGGCCGGCGTTGGCGTGGCCTTTCGCCTGGCGCAATGCCTGCTGCGCCGCGCGCGCGATGCCGGGCTACCGCGAGGCGATGTCACCGAGGGATCGCTGCTCGACCTGGTCGCCATCGGCACCGTTGCCGATGTGGTGCCGCTGGTCGGAGAAAATCGCGCCCTTGTCCGAGCGGGGCTGGAGCGCATGAACAGCCAGCCACGGGTCGGCCTGCAGGCGCTCATTCAAGCGGCCGGCCTCAAACCGGGATCGGTGAACGCGAGCAGGATCGGCTTTGCCTTGGGGCCGCGCTTGAACGCCGCCGGCCGGCTGGAGCATGCGCAGGCAGCCTACGATTTGCTCACGTGTGACGACCCCGCGCGCGCAGCCGAACTGGCCGGAGCATTGAACCGCCAGAACAGCGAGCGCCAGAGCGTGACGGCTGCTGTGGCCGAGAACGCAGAACGCCAGGTGATGGAAGCGCATGCGCGCAGCGGCGACGATGCGCCTGCGCCGCCATTGCTGTTCGCTGCGTCGCCCGATTACCACGTCGGCGTGATCGGGTTGGCAGCAGCGCGCCTGGTCGAGAAGTATCACCGGCCGGTCGTCGTGGCGACCATCAACGGCGAGGAAGCGCGCGGTTCCTGCCGCAGCATCAACGGCTTCGACATCACCGCTGCGCTCGACGAGTGCGCAGACCTGCTCCTCAAACATGGCGGTCACGAAGCAGCCGCCGGCTTCACCGCGCGCGCCGATGCGCTGGAGGCGCTGCGTGCACGGCTGTGCGATATTGCCCGTGACCGGCAGCCGGCCGGCGGTTGGGCGCGCGTCATCCAGGCCGATGCTGAGGTCGCCCTGGCCGAGGTGGATGCACGCGCAATCACTGAACTGCAACAACTCGAGCCGCACGGCCAAAGCAACCCTAAGCCGACGTTCGTCGTGCGCGGCGCGGTGGTGAGCGGCCTGAGCCGCGTGGGCCGGGCGGAGGGCAACGCACCGCCGCCGCATCTCCAACTCCGCGTGACCGACGCGCGGCGCACTACCTGGGACGCCATCGCCTGGCGCATGGGCGACCGGGCGCAAGAACTGACAATCGGC
>JANWYN010000130.1 GCA_025055235.1 Candidatus Roseilinea sp.
TCGCTCAGGTCACGGCGCTGGTCCCACGCGCCCTGCGTGCTGGTCCACACGGTGATCTGGCCGTCGGCGTTCCACAGCGCCGTGCCGTTCTGTGGCTCAATGTAGCCCTGGTGCACGGTGTTGGTGTGGAACTCGCGCTCGACGATTACGTCGGCCTCGGCGAAGCCGGCCTCCAGGTTGCCGCGTGCGTGTTGCTCATGGCTGGCGATGTTGGTCGGCTTGTCGCTCACCACCTCGCCCAATTCCCTGGTGCGCAAGTTGGGCAGCAGGATCGGCGCGTCGTCCTTCATCGCGTCGAGCACGTTCAGCACCGTCGGCAGCACCTCATACTCAACCTTGATCAGCGCCAGGGCTTCCTCGGCGATGTGGATGCTGGTGGCGGCGACGGCGGCGACGGGGTGGCCGTGATACAGCACCTTGTCCTGCGCCAGGACGTTCTGGCTGAGGTAGCTGTAGTTCACGCTGCTCTCGCCGCTCTTGGCCACCTTGTCCTCGGCAGGTTTGAGATCCTTGCCGGTGATGACGGCCTTCACGCCGGGCAGCTTCTCCGCCGCGCTTGTGTCAATCGAGAGGATGCGGGCGTGCGCATGTGGGCTGCGCAGCACCTTGCCGTAGAGCAAGCCCTGCAGCTTCACGTCGGCGCCGTATTGGGCGCGGCCGGTCACCTTGTCCACGCCGTCCGGCCGGATCACGCGCTGGCCGATGACTTTGAAGCGCTTGCCGTTCGTCGTCGCTTGCGTCTTCTCAATTTCAATCGTTGTCATTTCCTCAGCCTCCTGCTTTTCAAGGAGCGATCTTCATAGCATGCAAACTTGGGGGTCACGCGGTCTGCTTCTCTGCGCGCATGATCTCTGCCGCATCCAGCACGGCGCGCACGATCTTGTCGTAGCCGGTGCACCGGCACAGGTTGCCGGCCAGCCAGAAGCGCACCTCGTGCTCGGTCGGGTTGGGGTTCTTGTCCAGCAGCGCCTTGGCGGCGACGATGAACCCCGGCGTGCAGATGCCGCATTGCAGCGCGGCATCTTCCAGGAACTTCTGCTGCAGCGGGTGCAGCCCTTCCTTCGGCGTGATGCCCTCGATGGTGGTGATGGTCGCGCCGTTCGCCTCGACGCCTAACACCAGGCACGAATTCACGAGCACGCCGTTCATGATCACGGCGCACGCGCCGCAGTTGCCGTTGTTGCAACCCTCCTTGGCGCCGGTCAGGTTGAGCACGTCGCGCAGCACCTCCAGCAGGCTCTGGCGCGGCTCGCACAGGAACGACATCTCTTCGTCGTTGATCGTTGCGGTTACGAGAACTTTGTTGGACATGTTTTTTGGAGGTTGGTCGCTGGTAACTAGCAATTGGTAATTGGTAATTCGTAATTGGCGATTGCGATGACGAGGGGTTGGGAGATTGGAGATTAGAGATTGGGGATTAAAGATTCATATCCCACCAATCGAGCCATTCAATCTCCAATCTCCAATTACCATTTACTAAATTACGAATTACGAACCGCCCCGCGCACGTTCGATGGCCTTCAGCAACGCGCGCTTGGTCATCACGTACGACAGGTGCTTGCGTTGTTCGGCGCTGCCGCGCATGTCGGTGATCGGCCGGGCAGCGGCTTGTGCAGCTCGCGCCGCGGCCTCGATGGCTTCGTCCGAGACCGGCCGGCCGGCCAGCGCCGCGCCAGCTTCCGGCACGAACAGCGGCGTAGGTGCGACGGCGCCGAGCGCGATGCGCGCGCTGACGAAGTTCGCCTTCGCCTCGTCGAGCACGACCATGGCGCCCGCGCTGGTCACCGCGATGTCCATCTCGTTGCGCGGGATGAAGCGCAGATAGGCCGCGCCGGAATTCGGCTTGGGCGGCGGCAGCTTGAATGCGACCAGCAGCTCGCCCGGCTGCAGCACAGTGCGCCCCGGCCCGAGGAAGAACTTCTCCAGCGGGATGGCTTTGGTGACGTTGCGTGAGACGACGATGCAGGTCGCTTCGTAGGCGATCAAGATCGGGATGGAGTCGCCGGCGGGCGAAGCGGTGCACACGTTGCCGCCCAGCGTCGCCCGGCCCTGGATGGCGATGCCGCCGATCAACGTCGTCGCGTCAATCAGCCCAGGGTAGTTGGCGATGACCTGGGCGTCATTGTAGATGCGGTAGCACGGCACGGCCGCGCCGATGGTCAACCCTTCCTTCGGGCTGTAGCTGAGCTGGTTGAGTTCAGGGATGCCCTTGACGTCCACCACGACTTTTGCGCTGCGCCGGCCCTCACGCAGAAAGACAATCAGATCGGTGCCGCCGCTCAGGCATTTGGCCTGTTCGCCCTCGCGGGCCAAGATCTCGGCGGCTTCCGAAAGCGTGCGTGCAGGAACGTAGGAGAACGCTTGCATGAGTGGGCTTATACCACAACGGCCGTAGATGCGCCACTGCAAAGGCACGCCGGGTGAGGCGTCGCATGCAAATTGTTGAATCGGCTGCAGGCTTTGTGGTCATGGGACAACGGCGGGCTTCGACAAGCTCAGCCTGCGACAAGCTCAGCCGCCGCGACAGGCTCAGCCCACGCCGTTGCCTGAGCCGTTGCCTGAGCCTGTCGAAGGCAACGGCGGGCTTCGACAAGCTCAGCCCGCGACAGGCTCAGCCCGCGACAGGCTCAGCCCGCGCCACCTGTCGGGCTGGCTATACTGCACGGCCAAGGAACAGAGAGCGTATCTCCTGCGTCTTTCTGGAAGCCGATGAACGATCAACGCGATTACGAGCATGCGCCTAAGCGAGCCGTGCGCAACACGCCGCCTTCGCAGCGCGCCGGCTATGTGCCGGCGGGCGAACCCGGCGTCGCATCGCAGCCGGAGTTCCGGCCTGCAGCGCCACCCATCGCCTCAGCAAGCGACGGTGCCACGCGAGGCACCCAACGCGCTGCGACGCCGCAGGCCAAATCGCAATCGCTCGGCGCATGGCTCGCGCGCATCTTCTTCGCCTTTGCGCTGGTCACGTTCGTCCTGTCCTTCGCGACGGTCATCCTTGGCCTGACCGGCTATCTGTTGATCGTCCGAGACATCCCCGACCCCGGCCAGCTCGCCGCGGCGCAGAGCACATTCGCCAGCACCAAGATCTTCGACCGCGAAGGCAATCTAGTTGTGGAGCTAACTGATCCGACCGACCCGACCGCCGGCCGGCGCACGCGCGTGCCGCTCAGCCAGATCAGCCCCTACCTCATCCAAGCGACGCTCGCGACCGAAGACCCGAACTTCTATCGCTATGCGCAAGGTGTAGGCTTCGACCCGATCGCCATCGTCCGCGCGCTGTACTACGCCATCACCGAGCGCGAGTTCGTCAGCGGCGGCAGCACCATCACGCAGCAGGTGGCACGCAACTTACTGCTCTCTCCGGCTGAGCGCAGCGCACGCACGCTGCAGCGCAAGATCCGCGAGATCGTGCTGGCCAACGAGCTGACGCGCCGTTACACGCGCGATCAGATCCTAGAGATCTACCTCAACGAGAACTACTACGGCAACCAGGCCTACGGCGTCGAGGCGGCGGCGCAGCTCTACTTCGGCAAGCCGGCCCGCGCGTTGAACCTGGCCGAGGCCTCGATGCTGGCCGGCATCCCGCAGTCGCCGGTGCTGTGGGATCCGGTGACCAACAAGCAGGGCGTGCTGCGCCGGCAAAACGACGTGCTGCGGCTGATGGCGAAGGCCGGCTACATCACACCCGATCAGATCTACGAAGCGCAACGGGAGATCGAAAGCCGGACGTTCACCGCGACGCTGCCGAACATCTCGACCATCGCCCCGCACTTCATGCAGTTCGTCAAGCAGCAGCTCGACGCCGAATACGGCGCGAAGGGCTTGTATCGCGATGGCCTGCGCGTGTACACCTCGCTCGACCCGCGCATGCAGGTGATCGCCGAGAACGCCATCCGCCAGCAGATCGCCCAACTGCGCGACAAGAACGTCACCAACGGCGCAGCAGTGGTGATCGAACCGAAGACCGGCGAGATCCTGGCCATGGTCGGCAGCGCCGACTTCAACGACCCAGCGATAGACGGCCAGGTCAACGTCGCCATCATGCTGCGCCAGCCGGGGTCGGCGGTCAAGCCATTCACCTATCTAGCGGCGCTGGAGCGTGGCCGGACGCCGGCAACGTTGTACTGGGATCGGCCGGTTACCTTCACCAACGAGTACGGCCAGGTCTATGCGCCGCGCAACTACGACGGCAAGTTTCACGGCCCGATGCTGATGCGCGAGGCGCTGGCGCGCAGCATGAACATCCCGGCGGTCGAAACGCTCGACTTCGTCACCGTGCCGGGCTTCCTGGAGATGGCGCAACGCGTGGGCCTGAACTTCCCGCCTAATCCGGCCTATGGGTTGGCCATCACGCTGGGCGGTGCAGAGGCGCGGCTACTCGACCTGACTGCAGCCTACGCCGTGTTGGCCAACGGCGGCGTGCGCCTGCCGCCGATCGCCATCACGCGCGTGGAGAGCGCCGACGGCCGGCTGCTGCGCGACTACCGCCAGACGCAGGGGCAACAGGTTGTGCGGCCGGAGCACGCCTGGCTCATCACCAGCATGCTGAGCGACAACGCCGCCCGCGCCAAGACCTTCGGCCTGAACAGCCCGCTGCGGCTATCGCGGCCGGCCGCAGCCAAGACCGGCACGACCAACGACTTCCGCGACAACCTAACGGTTGGCTACACACCGGATCTAGTGGTCGGCGTCTGGGTGGGCAACAGCGACAACAGCCCGATGCGCGGCGTGAGCGGCATCACCGGCGCCGCGCCGATCTGGAAGCAAATCATGGAGGAGGCGCTGGCGGGTAAGCCGGCGACGGACTTCACGCCGCCACCCGGCGTGGTGGCCGTAGAGATCTGCGAGTACGGCGGCCATGTGCCTTCGCCCAACTGCCCGCGCCGGCGCATCGAGTACTTCAGCGCCGACCAGTTGCCGCTGCCTCCTGATGAGAACGTAGAGCGCGCCGTGCAGGCCGGCGATCCCGATTTGTTGAACAACCCGCAGCCCCCAATCGCTAATCCCCAATCTCCTGACATCCTGATCACATCTCCCTCACTCGGCGAGCCGGTCGCGCGCGGCTTGCTCTCCATCCGCGGCACGGTCAACCCGCCGGGCTTCCAGCAGTACGTCGTCGAATATGGCGAAGGTGAGAACCCCGGCGAGTGGAAGTGGATCAGCGGGCCGCACCTCGCGCCAGTGGTGGACGGCCAGCTCACGGCGTGGGGCATCGAAGGCTTGCCTGCCGGGCGCTATACCATTCGCGTCACGGTGAACACGGCGAACGGCCCGCTCGTCGGCTATGCGCGCTTCGACGTGGAACCGTAGAAGTGGCGTAAACTTCCTCGTGTGCATCGGTTGCATCTGCATATTGGGTCAAAAACGTCGCGCGGTGAGGCGCGGACGCCGTTCCGCGCCGATGGCAATCGGTGATGGCGCGCTGTGGTAGCCTATTCGGGCCATTTAGGGCGCGCCCCTATCCAGTATGTGCATTTGCCCCTGTTGACGCATGCACCCTGTGCATCTCCGAGGCTTTTGAGGTTACGCACGTCGCGGGTCGAGTCTCATATGTCTACTGAACTCACGCCAGATCGCTTGCAGCAGTATCGCGCCACGGCGCGGGCACGCCTCGCCGAAGAGGCAGCGGCCCTGGCCGAACGGCGCGCACGCGCGTGGGAACTCGCGCGCGAGGCGGCCGCGTTGCTGAAGCACCGCTTCGGCGCGACGCGCGTCGTGGTGTTTGGCTCGCTCATACACAAGGACATGTTCACCCTCCATTCCGATGTGGACATCGCGGCCTGGGGGTTGCGCGAGCGCGACTGGCTCAAGGCCATCGGCGCGGTATACGACCTGAGCGCCGAGATTCCGGTCAACCTGGTGGACATGAACCTGGCGCGTCCCGAAATCGCTGAGGTGATCGAGCGCGAAGGAGTGGAGCTATGATCGAGCGGTATGCCGTAGTCGCGGGGCGCATTCGGCACGAGCTGGGCGCCCTCGATCGCGTCGTAGAGCGCATCGAACGCGCTGCCGACGGCGCACGCCGGCAGTCCGATGCGCAAGAGTTCTACATTGACTCCCGCGGCGCTCAACCTGCATGATTTCTATGCCGGCATAGAGCGCATCTTTCAGAACATCGCCACGCACGTGGATCGCGATGTGCCGGCCGGCTCAGAGTGGCATCGCGAGTTGTTGCGCCAGATGAGCTTCGAGGCGCCTGTCGTGCGGCCGGCTGTCGTCTCATCCGAAACTGCGGATGCGCTCGACGAGTATTTGCGCTTTCGTCAAGTGGTTAGTAATGTCTACGCCTTCGAGTTCGACGCTCAGCGCGTGCTCCAGCTCGCCGAGTCGGTGCGCAGTTGTTTTGAGCAGGCGCGATCGGACCTGCTGCGATTTACCGATTTCTTGACGGACATGGCGCATGCCGACGAGGTTTAGTCGCGCGACAGGTGCGTTCGCGTATAGGGGCAAACCGTCGCACGCTAGGGCACGGACTCCGTTCCGTGCTCGTGGTGCGCCGCCAGCGGCGCGCCGCCGCTGTCCTTTCGTCCAGGTCGCATGCTGAACGAAGGGGCGTCGAAATTCAAGCCGCCCGGCTCATAGACTTCCGACCGAGAGAAATCCTTAAGTTTCAGGATGACAGAGGAGGAAGAACCATGACGATTGCAACTTCGGCTTTGGTTTTTGCCGCCCGGCTCAGCGAGCTGCGCGCCAAAGGTTGCCTCACGGCGACCGTGGATGGGCACATCATCGCGCTATTCGACTACGGCGGCAAGGTTTACGCGGTGGACAACCGCTGCCCGCATATGGGCTTCCCGCTTGATCGCGGCAGCGTGAAAGACGGCATCCTCACCTGCCACTGGCATCACGCCCGCTTCGACCTGGCCAGCGGCGGCGCGTTCGATCTTTGGGCCGATGACGTGCGGACCTTCCCGGTCGAAGTGCGCGGGGATGAAATCTGGGTGGACGTCGCGCCGCACACCAACCTGAAGGCACATCTGCGCCGGCGCTTGCGCGATGGCCTGGAGCGCAACCTTTCGCTCGTCATCGCCAAGTCGGTGATCGGGCTGGCGCAAACGGATGAGGGTGCGGTCGAGACCTTCCACGCCGGCCTCGAGTTCGGGGCGCGCTATCGCCGGGCCGGCTGGGGGCCGGGCCTGACGATTCTTACCTGCATGATGAACCTGCTGCCGCACTTGGCGCCGGAGGATCGCCCGCGGGCGCTGTATCACGGCTTATCGGCAGTAGCGCGCGATACCGATGGCATGCCGCCGCGCTTCATCGTGCAGCCGCTGCCGGGCGTATCAGAAACGCGGGTTCTCCGAGAAACCGGGATTCCGGGGCTGAAGCGCTGGTTCCGTCGCTTCATCGAGGTGCGCGATGCCGAGGGCGCGGAACGCTGCATCGCCTCAGCGGTGCGCGCCGGCGCGGCGCCGCAGCAACTGGCCGATATGCTCTTCGCCGCTGCCACCGACCATCGCTACATTGACGTCGGCCATCCGCTCGACTTCACCAACAAGGCGCTGGAGGCGCTGGACGTCGTCGGCTGGACGCCGGCGAACGCCGAGCTGGTGCTGACCAGCCTGGTCAACGGCTACGCTAACGCCGAGCGCATGGAGGAGTCGAACGCATGGCGCAACCCGATTGACCTAGTCGAGATGCTGGAGCGCGCATTCGAGCAACTCGAGGATCTTCACCACGAAGACGCGAGGTCACGAAGCATGGATGAACCAAGCCGCCAACGACTCGTCGCAGTGCTGCTCGGCGATGATCCGCAGGCCATCGTGGACGCACTGCTGCGCGCGTTGCGCGAAGGCGTAAGCGATGTTGACCTGGCCGGCGTCGTGGCCTACGCGGCGGCGCTGCGCATCGCGCGCTTCCACACCAGCAACGAGTTCGGCGACTGGGACACGGCGCTGCACACGTTCACCTTTGCCAACGCGGTGCATCAGGGCTTGCGGCGCACGCATTCGCACGAACTCTTGCGCGGCGTCTTCGACGCAGCGATGAGCATCTACCTCGATCGCTTCCTCAACGTGCCGGCAGCGCGCATCCCGTCGCCGAACGGCAAAACGCGTGCGTCGCTCGACGATCTGCCGGCGCTGCTCGACCGGCAGCAGCAGGTGGACGCCGCGGGGGATGCCGTGGCGCAGCTGCTCTACAGTGGAACGCCGCCGCGCGAGGTGATCGCCATGCTGGGCAGGCTGCTGCTGCGTGAGGATCGCGACTTTCACACCATTCAGTGCGTCGAAGCAGCAGTGCGGCAGCACGAGATGCTCGAAGGCACGCCGGCGGCGCACGTGTTGATCGCGGCAGCGCGCTATCTCGCCGCCCATGCGCCGACCATGCGCGCACAAGGCCAGACCTTCAATATCGCGCAGCGCCTGGCACGCGGTGAGAAGTTGTTCGAGGAAGCAGCGCAGCCATGAATGGGCCACGCTGAAGGAGGCGGGCAATGCGCAATCCGTGCAGTAGCCGCAGGCTTCATGCCCGCGGCCTGTGCGCGTCTTACTGCGCCTCGCCCATCCCCTCAGCCCGGCGGTTTGGTTAGCGCCGGGTGCGCTTGTAGATTTCCTCGCCCCCTACTACACTTTTGCGTGATGAACCGCAGATCGTTTCTCGCCGGCTTGATCGCAGGCAGCCTCGGCGTGTTGGTTGCACCGGCAAGTGCAGCCTTCGCCGCGCAGGGCACGCCCGGCGACAAGATCATCAAGGGGCGCGGGCGTGAGATCTTCGTCAGCATCAGCCGGCAGAGGCTGTGGGCGTATGAAGATGGCGACGTGGTGATGACCTTCCTCATCAGCAGCGGCGAGCCGAAGCGCGGCACGCGCCAGGGCAACTTCCGCGTGCAGAGCAAGATCCCCGAGGCCTGGTCGAGCGTGTGGCAACTGCGCATGCCCTACTGGATGGGCATCTACAACGTCGGGCCGATCGAGAACGGCATCCATGCGATGCCCATGCGCAAGAACGGCGCACTGGTGCGCTGGCCGGTCGGCTATCCCGCTTCGTTCGGGTGCGTGGTGGCCAACACAAGCGACGCTGCCGCGCTGTATCGCTGGGCACCGCTGGGCACGCCGGTGTATATTCGACGGTAGTCATTAGTCATCAGTCATCAGGTCGGTCAAGTCATCAGGTCGGAGGTCATGGGGATGTTCATCCGGCGCATGTTGAGTGTCGCGGTTGCGCTGCTGATCGGTTGGGGTGCGCATCCTGCTGCGCTCGCAGCGCCGCCCGCGGGCTCCATTGGCGATCAGCTCACCTACACCTTTGAGAAGGGCGATAGCCTGCCGGCGATCGCCGAGCAGTTCGGGGTGAGCTTGCAGGCGCTGCGCCGGGCGAACGGCCTGGCCAACAACCGCGTCATCCCCGGCACCGTGCTCACCATCCCTACTGCGCCGGGCGTCGTGTCGCCTTGGATCGCGCCGAAGGTTGACCCGCAGCCCGCCGATGGCAAGGTGATCTACATCAGCCTGAGCAAGCAGCGCTTATGGGCATACGACGGTGACCAACTCGTATTCGACTTCCTCGTCAGCACCGGCCTGCCTACCGAGGAGCACCCCAACCGCGACACCAAGCCCGGCGTCTTCCGCATCAAGACCAAAATGCCCATGGCGCGCGCCAACTTGTGGAACCTGGACATGCCGTATTGGATGGGCATCTACGACGCCGGCAACATCGAGAACGGCATCCATGCCATGCCCTCGCGCAACGGCCGGCTGGTGAATTGGCGCGTCGGCGCGCGCGGCTCGTTCGGCTGCATCGTGCTCAACATCCCCGACGCTGCCAAGCTGTATCGCTGGGCGCCGCTGGGCACGCTGGTCGTCATTCGCCCCTGAGGGCAACCGGTGATCCTCTTCGTCTCGCCGCACCTCGACGACGTCGCCCTGTCGTGCGGCGGGCTGGTCTATCGCCTCACGTCTGCGGGCCGGCCGGTCATCATCGCCACCGTGTGCACAGCGGATCATCCGGCGGATCAGCCGTTGTCGGAGGCCGCGCGTCACGAGCACTGGCAGTGGCAACTCGGCGATCGGCCCTACCAAGGCCGGCGCGCCGAGGACGAGCGCGCCTGCCAAGTGTTGGGGGCGACTGCAGCGCATCTCGGCTTGCTCGACGCGATCTACCGCCGCAATGAGCGTGGCGCGCCGCTCTACACGAACGACTTCATCGGCGGCGCAGTGCATCCGCACGACTGGCAGGTTCAGCTCCCCGAAGTGCAGGCGGCACTGGCGCCGCTCATCCGCACCGCAACGCGGGTCTATTGCCCGTTGGCCATCGGCGGGCACGTGGATCACGTCATCGTGCGGCGCGCCGTCGAATCGCTCGCCGATGCGTCCATCATTCGCTATTACGAAGACTTCCCTTACGCGGACAAGCTGGATCAGTTCACCCCGCCCGAAGGTTGTGCATTCGAGAAGATCGAGTTAACAGCGCATGAAGTGGACGCGCGCATCCGCGCCATCGCATGCTATGCGTCGCAGTTGTTCGCCGTGTTCGGGTCGGCGGCGATGCCGGAGCGCGTGCGAGGCTACGTTTCGCGGGTGGGCGGCGAGCGTTACTGGTTCGTCGTTGACTCGACCGGCTCGAGTGAGTAGCATATCGGAGTAATGCTGATCTCGCGTCGGAAGCTTCTGAAGATGACCGGCAGCGTCGCTGCGGCGATGGCTGCCCTGCCGTTGACGAACCTCACGCATCTTTTTGCCCATCGGATTGACTTAGAGGTCGAAACCGAGCCAGAGCCCGATGCGCCGCCGGCGCCGCTGGGGCGCGTAGCGGACTGGCAAGTACACGTTCGCGAAGCGCCGAAGACCCGCGCCAAACTCATCCGCACAGCCAAGCGCGACGAGGTGCTGCGGCTTTATGCGCAGGTGACCGGCGATGCCGAGATGCCCCACAACAACGTTTGGTACAAGACCGACGACGGCTACGTCTATTCGTCGTGGGTGCAGCCGGTGAATGATGTCAAGAACGTGCCGGAGCCGGAACGCGCTGCGGAGAAGTTCTGGGGCGAGATCACCGTGCCGTTCAGCGACGCGCGCGTCGCACCGGATCCGAACGCGCGGCGATCGGCGCGCCTGTATTACACCGGCGTCTTCCGCGTGATCGCGGCTGTGCAAGGCGCGGACGGCGCGTGGTGGTATCGCCTGCAGGACGGCGTGACCTTTAGCCCGGGGCCGTATGTGCCCGCGGCGCACATTCGGCGCTTCGACCCATCCGAACTCACCCCGATCTCGCCGGGCGTCGAAAACAAACGCATCGTAATTGACCTGAGCAAGCAGATCATGACGGCCTACGAAGGCGACACGCCGCTGGTCACCTCGCGCACGGCGACCGGCTATGGCTCATTCCAGACGCCGAAGGGCAACCACCGCATCATCCGCAAGCGCACCACGTCGCGAATGATCGGCGGGTCGGGCGCGGACTACTACGACTTGCCCGGCGTGCCGTTCCCCAGCTACTTCACGCGGAGCGCCGTCGCGATTCACGGCGCATACTGGCACAACGACTTCGGCCGGCGGCGCAGCCACGGCTGCGTCAACGTGCCGGCGCCGGTGGCACTGTGGGTGTGGCGCTGGACGACGCCGGAGCTGCCCTACGACGCCGTCGAGGTTCGCACGCAAGATCCGTCGGCCACGCCGGTGATCGTGGTGTGAAAAGTGCCGGGGCTTGAAGGCGCTACGCCTTTGGTTGTGGTGTCGCGGGTGTCGTTGGTGTCGGGAGTATCGGTGGTGTCGGGAGTGTCGGTAGTGTCAAAAGCATCACGACACCAGCGACACTAATGACACCAACCGCTACCACCGCTGCTACTTGCCCGCCGCGTATGTGCTCAAAAACCACGTCGGCGCGCTGCCCCAGCCGTGTGAGAGCGACTTGCTGTGATCCCGGTCGGCATCCCACGTCTCCCACCATGTCGTCGCGCCTCGTGCGAGCAAGTGGCCGTAGTACAGCTTGATCAGCGCGATGCCTTCGTCCACGCGGCCGGCGCGCCCCAGCGCCTCGAGCACCCAGAACATGCCGTAGGGCTGCACGTTGGGCTGCGTTGGATCGCGTGAGATCAATTCCAGCAGTGCGTTGACGGTGTCCGTCACGCGTTCGCTTGGCACGACGTCGTAGGCCAGCGGCCAGGCCTGGGCGAACAGCGTCGGCGACGTCACCCGGCCGGCAACGATCGAAGAGCCATAGCGTTTCTGGTTGGGCAGGTAGAGCGAATCGTTGATGCGCTCGCGCACCTGTTTGGCTCGGGCGCGCCAGGCAGTCTCGAACGGCAGGTCGTTCATCCAGCCGGCCAACGCAGCAGCATCACGCAGCGCGCCGTAATACATCGCGTTGACCGGCGCGGACTGGCCATACACGATCGGCGTGTCCGGGCTGTAATGCGCAGTCCAATCAATCAGGGCCGATTCCCACCACCGCCGCTGGGGGATGTCGAGCAGGCCGGTGTCGGGATGTTCGAACTCGGCCAAGTTGGCCATCAACCGCCGGACGGCCGGATAGCATTCCGGCAGAATGCTACGATCGCCGGTGCGCTCCACGTAGCGCCGCACGCTCTGCACCCAGAGCATGCCGTAATCGTGCAGGTAGCCGCCGGCATCCTCGTGCGTGGACAAGGATGCCCCCGGCCGCCGGCCCACCTGTTCGGCCATGAACAGCAGGCCACGGCGCAGCAACGCGTTGTCGCCAAAGACCGCCTCGTTGACGCGATCCACCACGAAGGCATCGCCCCACCACTGGCCGCGTTCGCGCCACGGGTCGGCGTAGGCATCGGTCATGTTGAGCATGGCCGTGTCGCGCCCCACGCGCCAGATCGCGTTCAGCAGCGCGTCAGATGAAGCGAACATCGCGCCGGCGTTCACCGGATAGCGCTCCTCAATCACGCGCAATTCGCGCAATTGGACCGGCGCATCGCCCCAGACGGCGATCAACACATAGCGCCCGGCGCGCGCGTCAATCGTGCTGATGCGCCGCAGCGTTCCATCCAGCACCCATGAGTCGGTCTGATTCCACTCCGGATACAGCGAGCCGAGATAGGGCAGCGGATAGCCATCGCGCCACGGCCGCTCGGCCCAGCCGATGTCCACGATCGTTCCCCGCGCGCCGTCCACTTGCGCTTCGATCCGGCCATGCACCACGCGCCCGAGGTCGAGCACGACGTAGCTCGGCGTATGCCGGAAGGTGAGCGCATAGCCCGCCGGTGTGTACTCGACTGCGACGGCGCTGTCGTCGGTGCGAGGCCGGCTTAGCAGCAGCCGGCGGCCGGCATGCGTCCCTTGGCGGATCACCTGTGTGCCTGGGCCGAGCGGGATGCCGGAGATCAGCACCGGCCACCCCACTGGCACATTGCGCAGCAGGAGGGTATGTTGTCCTGGCGGCACGGGCACGCTTGCTCGGCGCACATCGGGATGCCAATCGTCCGCGACAGTCCAGCTCAGGAGCGTGCCGTCCAGCTCGGCTTCCAGCGCAAGCGGGGCGTGTTGAAGGCCGGTGGACGGATGAAGCTGGATCAACGCACGCGCCGACGGCCCGGCAACGGGCAACGTCTCAAGGATCAGTTGGGCGCGCTCGTTCAAGGAGAAGGCGAACTGCTGCTCGCCGTTGGCGTCGGGACGCAGCGCGACCGGGGTCTGGCCGGGCGCGAGCACGCCGCGCTGTGCGATTCGCCCGTGGACTGGGATTTCGGCGAGCATCGGGATGGTGCGCGGCCGGTAGCGCGCCGTCGGGTGCGGCTGCATCACGGGCGCAGGCCAGTGCGTGTCGTCGAAGTCAAGCTGCATCCAGTCGGCCGGCAACTGGTTGAGGTCGAGCAGCTCGGTTGCGCCGATCAGTTGCCAGGCGTGCACCGGCGAGGCGTCCGGATTCCAGGCCGGCGAGCGGATCGCCTTCCAATGTGTCCCCGTCTGTGCGATCGTGCGGTGCCCCTGCGTGAGCCGCAACTGAAGCATCGGTTGCTTTGACTCCGAGCGCCGCACGTTAGGCGACCATTGAACCAGGGCAGCAATGACGTGCGGCCCCGATGTGAGCGTGGGGATAACGTATTCGTCATACTCGTGGGTGCGCCGCGAGAACCGCGCCGGCCCGCGCCCGAGCCTAACGCCATCCAGCCAGAGCTCGTAGCGCGTATCGGCGAAGACGGCCAGGCGCGCCTGGGTAATGGGTCGCTCGATCGTGAAGGTGTGGCGGAACAGCGCCACCTCGTGCGCGAGCGGTCGCCGGTCGTGCGGCCAGATGGCCGGCGTGCCGGCGAAAGCGTCGCCTTCACCCCGGAACACTTCTGCCGAGGCAAGCGGCTGCGTCGCCACGTCGAAGCGCGGCGCGGGCTGAACCGGCATTGCCAGCACGGCGGCAACCAACACGCACAGCAGCCTGATCAAGAAGCGGAGCACATGCCTCACGTCGAGCCAACGGTTACGCATCATTTTAAACTTCGCCGCTTGCCGGGGTGAATTTTCTAACGGGGGGCATTGCGCGGATTACGCAGCGGATGAATCCGCGCGCAATGCATAGCAAAGCCGGCGCACGGCCGGCTCCGCCGCAAATTGCCCGCGACTTCAGTCGCCGTGCATTTTGCCCCAGCGGGAAATACACCTGCTTGCCGGCGCAGCCCTATAATCCAAACGCGATGTCCGTGAACGACAGGCTGCGGCAGTTGCCGAGCGTCAACGAACTGCTCACGCAAGCCAACGGGTTGGTGGAAGCCGAAGGACATCTGCGCGTAGTGCATGCGCTCCGCGAAGCGCTCGATCGCGCGCGCCAAGCCATTCGCAACGGCGCCCCGCTCCCCTCACGCGACGAATTGATCGAGACGGCGCGCGCTCTGCTACAGACATCTCATGATCGCCAGACCACGGTCGTCAACGCGACCGGCGTGATCATCCACACCAACCTCGGCCGCGCGCCGCTCAGCCGCGCCGCACAAGAGGCGATGCTGGCCGTCGGGCGCGATTACAGCCCACTCGAGTTCGACATGGCCGCCGGCGAGCGCGGGCGGCGCGGCGAAGCGACGGAACGATTACTGTGCCAGTTGACCGGCGCCGAAGCAGCGCTGGTCGTCAACAACTGCGCCGCGGCGACGGTGCTGATGCTGGCAGCAGTCGCCGCCGGCAAGGGCGTAGTGATCTCGCGTGGCCAACTGGTGGAGATCGGCGGCGGCTTCCGCATCCCCGAGATCATGGCGCAGAGCGGTGCGCACCTGATCGAGGTGGGCACGACCAACCGGACGCGTCCGGCGGACTACGCGCAGGCGATCCGCGAAGCCGAAGGGCGCGCGCCGGGCGTCGGCGCGATCCTGCGCGTGCACGCGTCCAACTTCAGGATGATCGGCTTCGTGGAGGAGGTGCAGGTCGAGGATCTGGTCAAGCTGGGCGAGCAGTTCTCGATTCCGGTGCTGGACGACCTGGGCAGCGGCGCGCTCGTGGATACGTCGCAGTTCGGCTTGCGGCGCGAGCCAATGCCACAAGACAGCCTGCGCGCCGGCGCGGCCATCGTGGCCTTCAGTGGCGACAAGCTGCTCGGCGGGCCGCAGGCCGGCATCATGCTGGGCCGGCGCGAGTGGATCGAGCGCTGCCGTCGCCATCCGCTGGCGCGCGCCTTCCGTGCCGATAAGTTCACGCTGGCCGGGCTGACGGCGACGCTGCTGCACTATGCGCGCGGCGAGGCACAGCGCGAGGTGCCGGTGATCCGCATGCTCGCGATGTCCAAGGCGGAGATCACGGCGCGTGCGGAGAAGGTGAGATCGGAGATAGAAGATTGGCTGCTGGCGAACGGCTTGCGCGCCGAACTGGTGGACGGCGAGAGCACGGTCGGCGGCGGGTCGTTGCCGGGCGAGACCCTGCCGACAACGCTGATCGCGCTCACGTCGGAGGCGCGTTCGCCGCACGAGATTCTGGCCGGCCTGCGCGCCCGCGGCGTGATCGCCCGCATCAGCGACGACCGCGTCGTGCTCGACCTGCGCACCGTGCTGGACGACGGTGCGCTAGCCCAGCGCTTGCGCTCCGTATAATCCCGCGCATGAACGCCGAACGATACGCCGTGCTGTCCGAAGCGCTGGAGCGCATCGTCCACACGCTCGCGACGGAGTATCAGCCGGAGAAGATCATCCTCTTCGGCTCACTGGCCACGGGCGACGTCGGCGAGTGGAGCGACATTGACCTGGCGATCATCAAAGACACACCGAAGCGGTTTATTGACCGGCTGAAGGAGGTGGCTCGACTCTGTCATGCGAAGGTGGCAGTGGACTACTTCGTCTATACGCCGTCTGAGTTCGAACACATGATTGCCACTAGGCATCCTTTCGTTCGAGCGATAAACGAACAAGGCAAGGTGCTCTATGAGCGACGGGACGTCGCAACGGTGGCTTGACTATGCCGCTAGGGATTTAGCTGTCGCCAAACTCACTAGCGAAGAGGGATTCACAGGGCACGCTTGCTTTTGCGCTCAGCAGTGCGCTGAGAAATCATTGAAAGCGTATCTGATTGCCACGCAAGAGGACTTTCCACGAATTCATCGGCTTCAAGAGCTGCTGGCATATTGCGCGCTTGAGAGCGAAGACTTCTTGCAATTCCAAGAAGCCTGCGAAGATCTGGATCAGTACTACACCCTGACTCGTTATCCAGGAAGTGCACCTGATGTTGGACCAGACACTATTCCGACAGTAGAAGAGACCCAGCAAGCCGTAGAGGCTGCCGAGCAAATCTTGAGTTTCGTCGCTC
>JANWYN010000027.1 GCA_025055235.1 Candidatus Roseilinea sp.
CTTCCCTTACTTGAACTGTGTTTGATGTTCGCGATGGCGGGGTGCGCGAGTGTGGCGGCGTCTGCGCCGGAGGAAGTGATGCAGGCGACGCCGGCAGCGCAAGTCACGCGCATTCCTGCCACGATCGTCGCGACTCCGGCGCGCCCGACGGTTGCAGCGGCGCCGTCCCCCACGCCTCGACCGGTTCCGGCCTTCGTCCAACTCACCAGCGGCGGGTGCTGTGTGCAGCCATTCTTCGCACCGGACAGCACTCGCGTGCTGTTCCTCGATAAGCCGAGCGCAACTGCGCCGGTCGGCATTTGGGCAGTCGCTGTGGATGCGCCGCTGTCGCCGCCGGCGCTGTTTACCGAACGTCTCGGCCCGTTCAGCCGCGATCTGTCGCTGGCGCTCGACCTGCAGAACGGCCAAACGGTCATCGAGCGGCTGAGCGACGGCGCGCGCTGGACGATCAACAACGGCGGCCGCATCGTCGCGTTCTCGCCCGATGCGACACGCATCGTCTGGACGGTGCTGCAAGAATCCGGCGGGTTCGACGTGCGTCGCGTGGAGATCTATGTCGCCGATGTGGACGGCAGCGACGCGCGACTGGTTGCGACGCGCTTCGGCGGCGGGCCGCTGGGCTGGCTGCCGGACTCGCGGCATCTGCTGATCGGCGGGCGGGCGAATCGCAATGACCCTAGCCCGACGTTGAGCGTGTTGAACTTGGACACCGGCGCGGTGCGCGACCTGATCGCTGTGGAGCGGCTGCGAGGTGCATCCATCTCGCCGGATGGGCGCATGCTGGTCTACTTCGTCGCTCAAGCGCGCGATGATTCGCAGAACGGCATGTATCTGCTAGACCTGGCGCACCCTTCACCCGTTCCGCAGCGCTTGGACTTCTTTGGCTCGTTCCGCTGGCGCGACGCCGGCCGCTTGCTCTACATCCCATTGCGTCCCGGCGCGCCGGGCGATGAACTGTGGCAGCTCGAGGTGGCCACTGGACGCGCGGAGCGACTGATCGCCGCGGACGCCGGCTCGCCGTTCAAGATCGCCAACGGCGACTGGGATGTAGCGCGGGATGGATCGAAGATCGTCTTCCTCTCCGCGCGCGACCGCAACCTGTGGCTGGTGACGCTGCCGTAGCGAGATGCGCATCTACATCGGCACGACCAGGGCGCGGTCGAACTCGGTCAAGCGCTCGAAGCGGCCGTCCAAGTTGCACCAGTAGTCATCCTCGACGCGCACGCCCCAGCCACCACGCGGATCGTCCGGGTAATACAACCCCGGTTCGTTGCACACGATCGTGCCCGGCTGAAACTTCTCGTCCGGCCGCAGCCCTTTCAAGCTCATGCTTGGCGGCTCGTGGACTGCAAGGCCGAATCCATGGCCAAGGCCGTGCATGTAGCCGTATGTCGTCGCATAGTTTTGCCTCGCGGTTGGATGCCCGTGCGCTTCGAACAGATCACATACCGCTTCGTTGAAGGTGTAGGTGAAGTCGGTCGTGTTGAAGGCGGCTTCGGCCATGTCGTGCGCTTGCAGCACCAGCTCATAGGCCTGCTGCACGTGGTCAGGCGCGTAGCCCAGGCACCAAGTGCGGGTGATGTCGCTGTGATATCCGCCCGGCCCACGCGGGAAGATGTCGAACACGATGGTGCGACCGAGCATGATCGGGTCGTTTGGCGTGCCGCTGCTGTGAGGGATGCCGGCGTCGCGCCCGATGGCGAAGATGCAGTCGTGCATGTCCAGGCCCAAGCCCACGGCCTCGCGCCGGATGAAGCGCTTGACGTCTGCCACGGTCAGCGGATCGCCGTCGGCTCTCATCAATGTCTCGTTGGCGACGCGGTGGCTGCGTAGAAAGTCGCGCGTCGCGCCGATCACTGCTTCGGTCAGCCGGCAGGTCTCGCGGATGCGCGCCGCTTCATCCGCGTCCTTCGTGGCGCGCGCCGCGCTGATCACGTCGTTCTCCTGCTCGGTCACCACCTCGCACACGCCCTCACGCATGAGCGCGTTGAGGAAGTTGAAAGACGTATTGATGTAGTCGGCGCCGTAGAACGCTACTCGCCCACCGATGCCGATGTCGCTGAACACGCGCCGCCACAGCTCTACATCGGCAGCCAGGCGATCGCCGTTCTTCTGTTGGATGATCTCCGGCAGCTTGTAGCTCGCCTTGTTGATGAGCTGCAGGCCGGTCTTGGCCGCTTCCTCGCGCTCCATCGGGTTATGCACCAAGTAGGCTTCCGTCGCGTTTTCGCCACAACGTTTCACGATCACCGCGCCGGTGGTCACATGTGAATCGCCGATGAAGTAGGTGAACGGCGCATTGGCCGGGCCGAAGCCGTCAGGGCCGACGATAACGAGCGCATCGAGGTTGCGCGCTCGCATCAGGTGGGGTAGGTCGGATTTCATGTCGGCGGACAGTATACTGATCGAGACGTGAGCGATCCGCTCGTTTCGGTTGTCATTCCGACGATGCGCGGGCGCGAATGGTTGCCGGCGTGCATTGCCGCGCTGCGTGCGCAGACTTTCCGCGACTTCGAGATCGTCGTCGTGGACAATGCGAGCAGCGACGGCAGCGCCGAGTGGTTAGCTGCGCAGCCTGACGTGCGCGTTATCCGCAACGAAAATAACCTCGGCTTTGCCGCAGCGTGCAATCAAGGCATCCGCGCTGGCAACGCGTCCTTCGTCGCGCTCCTCAACGATGATGCGCAGCCCGAACCGCAGTGGCTTGCGTCGCTCGTGCGCGCCATGCAGCATCCCCAATCCCTCATCCCCACCCTCCAATCTCTACGTGTCGGCGCGTGCGCCAGCCTCATGCTCTTTGCCGACCGGCCGGACGTGGTGCAGAGCGCCGGCATCGCCATGGATCGCGCGGCGATTGCCTGGGATCGCTTGCGTGGCTATCCGGCCGATTCGGCCGAGGCCCAGCAGCCGCGCGAGGTGTTCGGGGCGTCGGGCGGCGCATGCTTGTATCGCCGCGCCATGCTCGACGAGGTCGGCCTGTTCGACGAGCGCTTCTTCGCGTATCTCGAGGATGTGGATCTGGCCTGGCGGGCGCAGCGTGCCGGCTGGCGTTGCCTATATGTGCCGCAAGCGCGCGTGTTGCACCGGGTCAGCGCGACCAGCGGCGAGGGGTCGGCATTCAAGAACCGTCTGCTGGGGCGCAACAAGGTGTGGCTGGTGGCAAAGAACGCCCGGCTGCGCGACGCGCCGCTCATTGCGTTCTACGATTTGGCCGCGGTAGTCTATGCAGGGACTGCGCGCAGCGAGTGGAGCCACCTCGCCGGGCGGCTCGAGGGAATCCGGCGCGCATGGCAGTTCACCCACCAGCGCGCCGGCGTGCATCGCGCGTTGCCCTTCGATCCGCTCATCGCGCCGTGGCGTGTACCTCGGCGGACGCAGGCCCATTTTATTCCCCGCTCTACCGGGTAGCGATCGGTATGTAGACCTTCTCCGTAAGCGTGGACGGGTCGGGTGGTGGTGGCGGCGTGGGTGGTGGTGGTGGCGGTGGCTCGTTGGTGCCCAATTCGTCCGCGCCTAGATCGGGGGCCTGGCCGTTCGGACGCGCCTGCAGCTCGAAGTCGTGTGGCGTCCCACTGCCGATGGCTTGATCCACCGCGGGAGAGTTCGGCGCGATGCGATAGTCGTAGTTCGGCGCGCCGGGCGACGCGAACCCGGCGCTGCCCGCGTTGATAGCCGTGTTCAGGCCATTGATCGCGCCGGGCGGCAGCGGCACCGAGTTGGTGTTCAAGTTGCTTGTGTTGCCGGCGAAGAGCACGCGGTTCATGTTCAGCGTGTTGCCCTGCAACACTACGATGGCCGTCGCTCCCGGCGTCTCCGCGGTGTGATTGGCGACGATGCTGTGGCTCAGGTTGGCAGTGGTGGCGCTCACCCCCGGCGCTTGCACGACCACGAGCGCTTGACCGACCACCAGCCCGGGTCCCAGCCGATTGCGCGCCAGCGTGACGTGATTGAGGTTGGCGGTCAACCCCTGCACCTGGATGCCGCCGCCGCCCCCGCCGACATTCCTGCCCTGGCCCATCTCGAGCGTGTTGTCGGCGACGATCGTGTTGATGACTTCGTTCACCGAAGGCGCGTCTGGCCGGCCGCGCCACAGATACAGCCCGCCGCCGCCGCCGGTGCCGGCCGTGCCGCCACTGCTGGCGTTCCCACCGAACAGGCGATTGGCAATGACTTGGACGCGCTCGATCCTGGCGTTCGAGTTGAAGGCGAGGATGCCGCCGCCGCCGGCCAGCCCGCCATCTGCCGAACCATTGCCGCCGCGCCCGACGTTCGACCGGAACTGCGAGTCCACGATTGTGAATGTCGAGTCCTCCGACATCAGGCCGGCGCCGAAGGCGCCGCCGCCATATTGCGAGCCGTTGCCGCCGACGACCTCGTTGTTGTTCGCCTGAACGCCGCTGATGAGGGCAACAGCGCCGCCTTCCAGCGCGATGGCGCCGCCCAAGGCGTCGGCTCGCAGGCCATCACCGCTGATGCCGCTACCACCGCTGCCGGCCAGCGCGCGGTTGCCGGTGAACGTACAGTTGGCGATGTTCACATTGGACGCATAGATGAACACTGCGCCGAACGCGAAGCCGCCGCGGCCCGAGCTGGCGCCGCCCATGGACGTGTTGTTCTCGAACGTGATGCGCTCTAACGTGGATGATATCCCTGCTGGCGATAAGCGGATCGCCAGCGCGCCGCCGGCACCTGCTCCGCCGCGATCCGAGCTTGTGTTTGGGCCAATGACCTGGTTGTTCCTAAACACCATGTCGCGCAGGGTGAGCACGCTCTCGATTGCCGACATGCCGCCGCCGAAGGCGTTCGGATCGCCCGGATCGGGAACTGCGCGCCCATTCTGGATGATGAAGCCTTCCATGGTCAGCCGGTTAGCCCGGAAGACATTCACGCCGCGATAGGTGTTCTGCCCGTCAATGATGGTGGGATTGGCCGATGGGTTGGGGGACGACCAGTTGCCGGTCGAGAAGCCGCCGCGCAGGGTCAGCGGCTTGCTGTTGATGCAAACCACTGCGTCTATCAGGAACGCGCACGGTGCGTCGGGGCCGGTGTTCTGGTAGGTTCCGGCCGCGACGTGGATCTCATCGCCAGCGGTGGCCTGGTTGACGGCAAAGGCGATGCTCCGGCATGGCATGGCCACCGAGCCGCAGCCAGGCGTGTCGCTGCCCGACGGCGCAACGCGGATGATGTTCGCTTCGGCGTTGGCCGGCGACTGCGCCTCGGCAACTGGCATGCCCGGCCTAAGCGTCGCCGTCACTAGCAAAGCAATGAATCCTGCAGCGCGCAAATGCATCATTCTGACTTTAGCCCTCTCAAGTTGCATGCGAGTTCTAGCCTCCAAGATCGTGCTCTTCGGAAATTAAGACGGGAAAAGCCGCGCAGAGATACAGTGTGAAGCGAGCAAATGGGGATATGTCCGCAATCCTGCTATCTCGATTGCGCGGTGATGTTTGGTCGCTGTATGCGAATCACGTCAGACAACCATAGCGAAGCGGGGCGCGCTTTACTTTGCGCCCAGGCGTTGTTTATGGGCACAGGTGATGCGTCAGCTAGGGTGCAAAGCAGATTTGCAGACCTGACGCCTGGCCGATGCGCGCGTGCGTATGGGTTGGGAAGGTGATGAGAAGGCGTTGAGAGATGGCGTTATCGGTGTCGTTGGTGTAGGGGTTGGCTGGCTATGGATTGCGCCGCAGTAGCCGCCGCTTGATCGAGCTGCCCGCGCTCATGAATCGGTAGAAGACCACGGCATAGAGCGTCTGGCGGTAGTACAAACCGTTGTTGCGCCGGGCTGCTGCCTCGCGTGATTCCTCTTCTCGCGTCCATGCTTCTAATTGAGCCGTTCGTTCCAGACTACGCTTGTCCGGCTGAGCCAAGATGTAGTCGAACATGGACGAGCCGGGATGGCGGCGCAGGTAATCGGCGTCGGCGTCCATAATGACTTTCAACCAGTGAGCCTGTTCCTCTGGCTTGGCGTTCCAAAACTGGTCGTTGTGGGTTAACAGGAGGTAGCCCAACGCCCCACCCATGTGTTTGTGATCGAGGATGTGAAAGTAGCGCTTCATCACGGGGATCACCAGCTCGGAGTGCACAGCCTCGCTGGGATCGGTGAGCTTCATGGTGAGCAGGTGGGGATAGCGCATCACCTGGCGCATGTGAGCCGGCAAGCGTGCATTGAGCGCTAACGCAGCGAGCCATTGCTTCGTGCTGTATTGGTTGCGGTGGGGGCCGACATAGTCATAGTTGACGAAGTAGCTGTCTTCCGGCAACAGCTCGGCCAGCTTGCGAAACACGCGATCAATGTAGGTGATGTGATGAGCGGCTGCAAAATTGACTACCAGGTCGTAGTCGCTCTCTGGAAATGCCGCTGTGTTCGTGTCAAGCCGGTAGTAGCGAAGCGGTAGGTCGCCGGCAGCCGCTCGTGCCTGTTGTAATAGCGGCTCGGCATAATCTACGCCAACCGCCTCGGCGATTAGGCCGCGTTGCAGTAGGTCGCGCTCAACCCAACCGTTGCCGCAATTCAAGATGAGCGCCTTCCTGAAGACGCGCCCGCCGACCGTTCTGCGGAAGTGTTCCGTCCAGGGCATATCGGGATCGCCGCTGATGCGCCGGTTCATCTCACGGGCTACATAGTCATAGTCATTCCAGTATCGTCCCTGGTAATAGACCCCAGGGTCATATTCGAGCACGTGAGCGTTTGCGTTTTGGCCTTCCATGAAGGTTATCTGTTGAGTCTCTTGAGCAGCTCATCCAACCGCGCTTGAAAGTGCGGCTTGTCGTAGCGCCGGCTGTCGGCCAGCGCATTACCGGCGAGCGTTTCGCGTAGCGCGCGGTTCTCGATCAGCTCGCGCGTGAACGATTGCAGTTCGGACAGCGAGCGCCACAAGAAGCCGTTGCGCCCATGTTGCACGATCTCCGGCTGGCCGCCCTTCGCGATCACCACCGGCGCACAGCCGGCCGCCATCGCCTCGACCGTGGTGATGCCGAAATGCTCGAACTTGATCGGCTCGCGTGCCTCGTCTTCGCCGAAGCCGCTGGCGTGCCAGTAGATGGCCGCCTCGCCGTATAGCCGCTGCAGCTCGCTGAACGGCGCGTTCACGTGCAGCACGATAGGATAGCCCTGTGCCTCGCGCTGCACGCGCTCGAGGTATTCCACGTGCATCCGATCCGGCGTGAGGCTGCCGGCCAGATGCAACTCCCAACCACGCAGTCCCTGATCCACCATCCCCTTGAACGCAGTCACCATCTCGACGTGTTTCTTGTTGTGGCTGCCGGCGAAGAAGCGCCCTACGCTCAGAATCACGTTGCGTTTGCCACCTGGCGCCGGGGCGAACGCTTCCACATCCACAGGCGGTGTCAGAATCGCGCTGTCGCGCCGCCAGTAACGTCGCACCCAGGTGCGCGTGAATTCGGAGATGGACCAAATGGCGTGATACCTCGCTAGATTTTCGATGCGCGTCGTGGAGAGCTGTGCCGGCACGCCGTGCAGCCGCAACCCCCACTCCTTGAACTTGTCCTCGAAGAGCCACTGATACAGGCGGTAGCGCGGATGCTCGATCTGGAAGTCGGACAGCGCCATGCAGAAGCGGTCTTTGGACGTGGGCGGAGGGCAACGGATCGTGATTGCGCTGGCGAATTGCCCTTTGCCGCTCAGTTCGATCGCGCAGGGCACCGGCGTGCCACTGCTGGGCAGCGCGATCTCTCCCACGCGTTCGCCATCAGCGTAGATCGTCGCTTGGCTGACGTCCGGCCGCTCGGCGGAGAGGTTGAACTTCACGACGAGCCTGGCCCGGCTCGGCGGCAGCTCGATGCGCATCATTGCGTGGGTGCGCCGGAGCTGCCTTCCGTTCCTGATCTCGGCGCCGTAAAACCCTTCGGCGAAGGTCGGCACGAATAGCAGTTTGCGGATTGCCATCCCCACGTGGGCGCGAATCTTAGCCGGCAAGTCGAGGTAGATCTGCCCGGGGAAGTACACCAGCATGACGCTACGCCGCGCGCGCGTCGGCGGGATGTCCATGTGCGAGGCATTGATGAAGACGTCGTAGTTTTCGGTAAGTGCTTCGAGCAGCGCTGGCGGTTCGTCGGGGATGAAGCTGAACTTCACCCGCGACAGGTCTAGGTTCAAACGCTGCGCCAGCGTATCCACCTCAACCGGCGCATGGCTGATCACCGTCACCTCGTGGGCGCGGCTGAGGTGCTCTGCTGCCGAGAGGCTCATCTTCTCCCCACCGCCCATGGTCGCAAGCCAGCGGTTGTAGATGCCGATGTTCATATCAGTCTTGCGTCTTTCGTCCTGCGTCTCTTTGCTTTCCCCTTCATCAGCCATCAATCGTGAGTCACTTGAAACCATTTCTCGATTTCGCGCTGAGGTGTGATTCGCGTACGCTGGATGTGGGCGCGTTTGCGCAGCAGCGATGGCAAGCTGATCATGAGCGCACCTACGACGCGCATCGAGAGCAGTGCACGCGCGCGTCGCTCGTGCGCGCCGGGCCGCGCCAGCAACGCTGCCGCGGACGACTCGACCAGCGATCGCGCTGCCCAGCTGGTGTAGCGGGCGAACTCTCCCATCGCTTGGCGCGGTGCGCCGTTTTTGATCAGCATTGCCAGCCGGTTGTGCTCGACGTTGAACAGGAACAACGGTGACCATTCCTTGGACGAGCCGCAATGCACGTGGCGTACGACGGCGTTCGGCGCGTAGAGCACCTGCCACCCACGCAGCCGGGCCCGCCAGGATAGATCGGTGTCCTCGTAGTACATGAAGAAGTCATCGTCCAACAAGCCGACGTCATTCAGCATCGCGCGGCGCATTAGCATGTTTCCGCCGCAGCCGGCGAAGACTTCTTCCACCACATTGAACTGATCTCGATCCGTTTCATAGAGCGCTTCGTTGTTCTTCACGATGACGCCGCGATCGCGGCTGTGGCCGTCGGTGAAGAGGACCGAGCCGGCATTCTGCATCACCGGCCTGGCCGTGGCGGCGATGGACGATGGGATCTCTAAGCACAGGTTCTGCGGCTCTGGCGTGAGGTGGACGCGCGCTACGGTTTGCCCGTTCGAGCAGATAGTTGCCGTCGCAGGCAGCTGCGCTGCCAGGCGGACGCGCAATGTGAAGCTGCCGGGGCCGTGCGGAACCGGCACGCCGATCACACCGCAACCGCCGCGCGTCCGCCGGAAGCGCGCGCCGCAGGCGTCGAACTCCCATCCGCCGAATCCGTCGAGATACTGCACGACACCGAGCGGCAGGCCGGCGTCTACTTCGAACACACGTAGTTCATGGTCGCAGCATAGCTCGACTTCGAGCTGGTCGTAGAACAGTCGCATGCGCCCGGTGACGATGCCAGCGCGCGGATGTCGCTCGGCGACCGCGACGAGCTGTTCGAGCCAATCCTGCGCAGGCGTTGTATCGTTGTTCAGCAGCACGATGTAATCTCCGCGTGCCACCGCGATGGCTGCATTGTTGCCGCCGGCGAAGCCGAGGTTGCTGCCGGTCTCGTGCACTCTGACCCACGGATACGCCTCACGCAGCAAGTGCAGCGAGCCGTCTGTTGAGCCGTTGTCGGCTACGATCACCTCGAAATGATCCGCCGGATAGGTTTGCATGCGCAACGCGTCGAGGCAGGCCGGCAGGAACCGTTCGCCGTTGTAGTTCAGAACGATGACGGAGACGAACGGCAGAGACGTCATGAGGATGGCGTCAACCTCAGCAATGACTGCGGACGCTTGGTCGCCACCAGCATCATCCGCGTCTCTTCCAGGTAGCGCGGCTGAGAGAAGTGCGTGAAGCCAGCTGTGCGCAGCATCCCGAGCACGCATTCTGTGTCTGGCACCCACCAGTTCGAGCCGTCCTCGTTAAGCTCATCCTTCTCGATGAACTTCATGAAACCTTGACGGCAGGCAGTAACAGCAACCCGGCCGCGTGGCCCTAGGCGGACATGAACGATGTTCTCCCGTGTGGGTGGGATTACCTCGGTTTCGACGACGATGGCGTCGTTGCACATCTCGGCCACTTGTTCCAGCACACCGAGTGGATTCTTCAGGTGATACAGGATTCCGGTGAAGATCACGATGTCGAAGCGTTGATCGAGCGCGTGCAGATGATCGGCGTCGAGCTTGCGATAATCGATGTCAAGTTCCCATACTGCACGGCATGCCTCGGCCTGTTGGAGAAACACGTCTGTGTTGTCAACGCCGATCACCTTGCCTGCGCCCTTCAACTTGGTCTTGATGCAAAAGTAACCTGCGTTGGTTCCTACATCCAGGACAGAGGCACCGGCCAGATCGTCCGGCAGCATCGGCTCGAGAAAGCGCCAAAGCCGGTTGTGCAGCCTGGGTGTGCTGAGCGTATACACGCCCTGACCTAAGTAGATGTGCTGATACCAGAATGGAAACGACTCGACTAAGGCAACCAGCGATTCGCGGCTGGTCGTATGCGGCGGCTCGATTCTCGCCTCGTCAATTGCATCAAGCGCTGCCTCGATCGGTGTGGATGCGCTTCGCTCGCCGAGCAGTTTGTTGAATAGTCTCATGATGCCTCCTTGACAGGTGACCTCAATCGTGGAATCTTCGAACCGGTGTCCAAATTCGGGTTGAAGAACGGGTCGCCTTGCGCGACGATCGTGTGCATGCGCTGGCCAGCTAGCGCGTGATTCTCCCAGGGGAAATAGTTCGCCCGCGTTGCCCCTTCTTCGTGGCGTAACCGGGCAAAAGGTGTGTAGACGATGCGGTAGCCGCGCGACGCGATGCGCAGGCAAAAGTCTACATCGTTCATCACGAGTGTATATGCTTCATCAAACCCGCCTACTTGCTCGAACACCTCTCGCCTTGTCATCAGGCACGCGCCGGTAACGGCCGAGAAGTTGCGATACCAGTTCGGCCCGCCGAACAAGCTGTCAATGTAGTCCTCTTGCGCGCCGGCAAAGAGATGCCCCAAACCGAGCACGATGCCGGCATGCTGGATCGTGCCTTCAGGATACAGCAACTTCGCGCCGACCGCGCCGATCTCCGGCCGTTGCGACCAGCGCAGCATCTCTTCCAGCCAGTCCGGCGACAGCGCCTCGACGTCGTTGTTCAAGAAG
>JANWYN010000049.1 GCA_025055235.1 Candidatus Roseilinea sp.
TGGCCGCCATGCGCTTCGCGGCTGATCATCCCGCTCAGCACCGGCCGCAGCACCGCGCCGCTCAACGACACCGGGAACAGCGCGATGATCAGCCACAGCAGCCCGATCCATCCGCCCTCGCCCAGCGGTAGGCTGATGGCCGGTGCCTGGTTCGCCAGCGTCGCCGGAACGCCGAGCAGCAGGCTGCTTGATTGCAGCGCTGCCGCGAGCGCAGACGGGTCGTACCACGGCGCCGGCACCGGCGGCGTGATTGCAAACAGCGTCAATCCGATGGCCAGGCCGGTCAATGCATGCACCACAACCGTCAGGTCGCCGAACGTCCTGCGCCATAGCGGCAGGGCGCGCGCCTGCGCCCACACCGTGATCAGGCCGATGTAGATGAACAGATAGCCGGTGCCCGTCGCGCCGATGCCCAGGCGCGAGAGGTTGAACAGGCCGAACATCCGCTCGAACCCGCCGAACGCAAACTGCTGCAACGCCAAAACGATCAGCAGCACGACTACGCTGCCGGTGATGCGCGCGCCGGATGCGTTGCGCAACCCGCGCCCTTCGTCGCGTGCGATATCTGCCGTCCGGGTTTCGGGCAGCAGCTTGAGGACGATGCCGACGGCCAGCGCGCTATAGAGCGCCGCAACCAACGCAACCAGCGCATAGTTGCCCTCGCTCGTCGTCAACACTGCGATGCTTACCAGCGGGCCGACGATGAACGCGATGCCGAACGCCGACCCGACCACCATGCCGAAGACGCGCGAACGCTCCTCCGGCTCGGTCGAATCGGCCAGCACTGCATAGGCTACCGCCACATTCCCACCCGACAGGCCGTCAATCAGCCGGGCGATCACCAGCATCTCGACGGATCCGGCCAGCGCCATGACCAGGTAGCCGGCGCATGAACCGAGCAGGCTGGCGACGAGCAACGGTTTGCGACCGAAGCGATCCGACAGCGCGCCCATCAGCGGCGCGCCGAAGAGCTGCGCCAACGGATAAGCCGCGGCCACGGCGCTAATCGCAAGCGCATCTCCGCCCAGCCGCACACCATACGCCGGGAGTATCGGGATGATCAGCGTCAGCGCCAGCGCGTCCACCAGCGCGACGATGAACACCGTCGAACGAATGTCGAGCTGGCGCGAGAGGGCGCGGCGGTTCATTCAGTGCCCGAATTGGAACGGTGCGCCGCGCGGCTCAACCGGCAGGTCGGGCTGGCTGGAATCGAGCACCACCTCGTGCAGCTCCAGTTGATTGGGCGCCGTGAAGACGTCCTTGGGCAGCGTGCCGCTGCGGGCATGGCCCTGCACGAACTCCGGCGAACGCACCCAGGCCTCGAAGTGAGCGCGGCTCTCCCAGAACGTCAGCACGATGTATGGCTCGCCCGGATTCACCGGCCGCAACAGCAGGTTGCGGATGAAGCCGGGCATCTTGTCTACGAGCTTGGCGCGGTTGCGAAAGTTCTCTTCGAAAGCCTCGGCGTGTTGCGGATTGACGAAAATGCGGTTCGCGGTCGTGATCATCACTTACCTCCAGATTGATTCTTGCACTTCAAACTCAATGCTCAGACCCTCTGCACCAACACCAGCGGGCCCAACAAGCCGGCGCGCGCCAGTGCCAGCACGATCAGCCCACAGGCCAGCCAGAAGCCGAGCACGAAGGCGACATCGCGGCGGGCAAAGGCCATACGCTTGAAATAGGTGCGCGTTTCGAATGCACCGAACGCCCGCCCGTCCATCGCCAGCGCCGTGCGCTCGGCCTGCCGGATGGCCGTCGCCAGCAGCGGCACCGTGTAGCGCTTAAGTCGGTCGTATTGTGCGCGCAGGCCGCCCTTATCGCTGACGCCGCGCACGCGGTGCGCCGCTTGAATAACCCACAGCTCGATCTGCAACATCGGCACGAAGCGAAGAGCGGCCATCGCGCTGTAGCCCACGCGATATGGCAGCCGCCATTGCTGCACCAGCGCGCGGATGAAATCGCTGGAATCCGTCGTCAGCGAGAAGGGCAGCGAGAGGGCAATCAGGCAAAACACACGCAGCGCAATCGCAACACCGAACAGCAGCCCGCCCTGATACACCTGGATCGGCCCAAGCGCGAACAGCAACGGCGTGTGCTGCACCAGCTCGCGCCGCACCACCAGCGGATACACGATCAGAAAGATCAACATCAGCAGCGCGAGAAGCGCGAGGATTTTGAACAAGCGTCCGGGCGGGATGCGCCCGAGCACCAGAAGGACGATGACGTTCAGCGTGCTGATCGCCAGCGGCGTCCACGGATCAGTAGCGAGCGTGACGAAGACCATGACCGGCAGGACCGCCATCACCTTGCTCAGCGGGTTGAGCCGGTGCAGAAAAGAGTCGCCTTCGACGTAGATAGCCTGCATCATCTGCGTTGCCTGGTCACAGGTTCGCTAAACCGGAGGGCTGAGCGTGTCTGCTCAGCAGTGCAGTGCACTCGCCGTCGCCTGACAGGGCATCGTCAGCCGCCCGATGGCGTCGTCAAGCGTGATTGCGCCGCGCAGCGCCGGCACCCGCTCGGCCAACCGGGCAACGGGCGGTGGTGCCAAGCGCGCCTCGCGCAGCAGCGCCGGCTGCATGAACAAGTCGCGCGGCGCGCCATCGAAAATCAACCTGCCCGCGTTCATCACCACGACGCGCTCGGCGTATTCAGCCACCAGCGCCATGTCGTGCGTGATGATGATGACCGTGCGGCCCTCGCAATGCAGATCGCGCAGCAAGCGCATCAGCGCCTCGGCGTTGTGCTGGTCTTGCCCAAACGTCGGCTCGTCGAGGATCAGCGTGCGCTGGCCGGCGGCGAGCATGGTTGCCACGCTCAGGCGCCGCTTCTGCCCATGGCTGAGCGTGAACGGGTTGGCCCTGGCCAGCCGAAACAGGCCGAACCGCTCGAGCATGGCGCTGGTCTGCGCTTCGACGACACCCTCGGGCAGACCCTTGGCGCGTAGGCTGTACGCCACTTCATCGAAGACGCTCTCGGTGATGAACTGGTGCTCCGGATTCTGAAAGGCGTAACCCACGCGCTCGACTAGAGCGCGCGAGGAAGTCGCATTCACGTCCTGCCCCTCGATGAACACGGCTCCCTTCGGCGCCGGCAGGATGCCCACAAGGTGCAGCGCCAGCGTGGTTTTGCCAGCGCCGTTCGCGCCAACGATGGCGACGAATTCACCCTGCGCCACGGCCAGCGACACGTCATCGAGCACCTTGCGGCCGCCGCGCACGCAGGACAGATGGCGCACCGCGATTGCGTAGCGCCAATTTGGCGAGGTGACGGGGTGAGCAGGCGGCAGGGTGATGTAGTGATTCGAATTCATCCTGTCACCCCGTCTCCTTGTCACCTTGTCAAGGCATGTGGCGGCTTCGTCCAACGTCACCGGAAAGTCATCCAAAGCAACGCCGCGCTCGCGCAGGGCGTGCGCCAGCAGGCAGACCTGCGGCATCCACACGCCGTGTTCGCGCAAGGTGGCTGCATGCCGATCGAACACCTCGCGCGGCGGGCCATCGGCGAGGATTGCGCCGCATTCGCCCAGCGCTACTACCCGGTCAATCAGGTGCATCAACTCATCGAGCTTATGCTCGATCAGGATGATGGTGTGTGTGCGCTTCGCTTTCAGCTCGGCGATCAGCGCAAACACGTCGCGCGTGCCGGCCGGGTCGAGGTTGGCCGTCGGCTCGTCGAACACCAGCACATGCGGCTTCATCGCCAGCAACGCGGCCAGCGCAACCCGTTGCTTCTCCCCGCCGCTGAGCTTGTATACCTCACGCCGGTGGCCGTTGGGCATGCCCACCGCATTCAGCGCATCGTCAATCATTGTTTGCATCGCGGACGGTGCCCAGCACAAATTCTCCAAGCCAAAGGCCACTTCATCTTCCACTCTAGATGTGACGAACTGCGCTTCCGGATCCTGGAAGACGATGCCCACCTTCCTGGCCAGCTCGGCAACTGAGGTTTGCTGTGTATCGCGGCCGTCCACGATGACGCGTCCGCTCATCGTCGCGCCGACGCTGTGCGGGATCAGGCCGTTGAGCGCTAGCGCTAGCGTGCTCTTGCCGCAGCCGCTCGGGCCGAGCAGCAGCACGGTCTCGCCGGCCTTGAAGCTGAGCGTGAGATGAGCCAGCGCAGGGGCTTTGCGCCCGACATACTTGATCGTTACATCCACGATCTCGATGCACATGCGCTCCCTACGCCGCGCCCGGGCCCAACAGCAGGCGCGCGTCCTGATACAGCATGAACGCGATGATGCCCACCATCACGGCGGCCAGGCCGATGTAGCGCCAGCGCCATGAAGTGTGCCACAGTCGGCGCACGTTGTAGGCGATGGTCGCCAGCGCGACGACGTCAATCAGCGCGCTGATGCCGGCGGATAAATCGCTTCGCAAACCAACCAGCGGCAACACGAACGGCAGCACGATGTATTGCAGCGTACAGCGCACCGAGACGAAGATCACCGAGCCGGTGAGGAGACGGTCGCCGCGCTTGACGTCTTCGGTGAGAGGAGAGTTGGCGTCAGTTGACATGCGAACACTATACGAACGTCTCCTGTGCGGGCGATGAGAAGCAACGCCTTCGCTGCTTGTGCTCATTCACGAAGCGGAAGTTGCTCGCGCCGGCGCGAACGCCCTACGCATCTGCAGATGCTTGGCCAAAAAGAAACTGCCGATTACGAAAACCGCTGCTGCCACTTGCAAGGCCAGCCCTTCCACCGTGGCATACGTGCCGAACCAGATGCCGAACCAATACGGCAGCGGCAGCCAGCGAATCGGCGTGAGCGGCAGCCAGCCGACCACCTGCATGATGTGCGCGGTGTTGCCCACCATCACCAGCAGCACGAAGCCGATCATCACGCCGGTGGCGATCAGCATCTTCATCACTGGCAAGCGCATCTGCAACGCGAAGATGGCCAGACCGATCAGGGCGACGCAAAGCAAACCGACGCCGCCGCCGGCGAGCACAACCGCCGGCCCGCCCTCCAGCGTGAGCGCCTGCAAAAACAAGGCCGTCTCGAAGCCCTCGCGATACACACTGGCGAACCCCAGCAACAGCAAGCCGGCGAACTGCCCCGTGCTGCCCTTAACGATCTGCTGCTTCTGCTTGTGGAAGTTGGCCATCCAGCCCGTCCAGTACACGTCGTGGAAGAACCAGTTGGTGATCAGCAACAACACGCCGATCGCGATCAGCGAGACGATCGCTTCCAGTTTCTCGCCGAAGCTGGCGAACAGCGAGAGGGCGCTGCGCAGGATCAGCCAAGTCGCGATTGAGGCGACAACGGCCAGCGCTGTGCCGAGCCACATCGGCCGGCGCAGGTGGCGATTGGCTGCCGTGCGGAAGCTGGCCATCAACGCGGCCAGGATGAGCACCGCCTCCAACCCCTCGCGCAGGACGATAATGCCGCTGTTCAACGCAATGGCGGCCGGCGAGTTGCTCCCGCGCAATGCCTCCTGAGCCTGCTTGAGCTGCGCGTCGAGCTGGCGGCGCGCGGCACGCACTTCTGCCGGCGGCGCCTTGCGCTGCAGCAGCGAGGCCAGACCTTCGCCGCCCTCGTAGCCGAACCAGAACAGGCCCTCGATGGGCGTCTTCAGGTGTGGCGCAAACGCGGCGATGCGCGCCTCCGGCCCGCTTTCGAGGACGGCGTAAGCCTCGACGCGCGCCGATTCGGCCAGCGCATACTCGCCCTGCTTCGCCGCCTGCTCCATCTGGTCAAGCGCTGTCGCTACCACGTCGAAATCGGCGGCGGCATCCTGCTTCAGCCACTCCGGCGGCATGACCTCGCCAAGCAGCGCGATGAGCCGGTCGCTATCGGCGCGCAGCGCATCGGGCGACGCGGTCACGCGGTGCATGCTCGCGCTGGCAACGGCTTGGCCGATGCGTTCGAGCAACGCGCCGGCCTGCGCGGTGCGCGTTGCGTCGCGCGCCTCCAAGGCGTCGCGCAGGTCGTTGAACGCGGCCAGCGCGCCCTCGTGGAAGGTGGCCGCCTCGCGAATCTCGAGGTCAACCGCGACTTCGCCGTTGCGAATGCCACGGCCGTACTCGATCGGCACAAGCTTGAGGTAGCGCATCATCTGGCCGGCGCGGCGCGTCTGCTCGGCGGGCGAGAGCGGCGCGGCGCGAAAGCCGCGCAACGCTGCCTGGATGCGCTGCACAGCCGGCGCGACCTCACGCCCTTCTAGCGCTACACGGTTCAGCGCTTCGAACGCTGCCTGCGCATCGGCCAGCGCCGCCTCGCCACGCTGTTCGCGGTAGGCAGGCGCCAGAATGTCGAAATAGCCGGCGGCCAGCGCAGCCAGCTCGGCCTGCCGCGCCAGGAAGCCGCGTGCGTGCGCGCTCGCAACATCGTTCAACGCAGCGATCATGCGGGCTTGGTAAGTGTCGAGCAGGTCGGCGTTCACCGCCTGGACGGCGGCCTCCGGCGCAATCTTGCCGCGCGCCAGATCCTCCAGGGCGAGCGTTGCTTCGGCGCCGGGCCGGGCGAAGCGGGTCGAGCGCCGGAACTCGCGCAGCGGCAACCACTGCCGCGCCAGCTCAGCGTCGCCCTCGCTCGCAGCATCCACGACGATGCGGTAGCCGGCCCCCAGCAGTGCCGTCCAAGCGCTGGCGCACGCCTGCGCATAGTCGGCCATTCGGCCGCTGCGCAGCGCCGCGATCGCGTCGTCGAAGCGCCGGGCGATGAGCGCATGCGACGATGGCGCATGGGCGGTGACGGCGGGCGCCAGTTCGCGCATGTAGGCCGCGCGCGCTTCTTGAATCTGAGCGACGGCGGCTTCGCGGTCCGGCTCGATCTGTGCGGCGACCAACGCGCTGCGGATGTCCTCTGCGACGTCTGCCGGCGGGCGGGGTTCCGCAGCATGTGCGTTCGCGATGGGAAGGGCGAGCGCAACGGCAAACGAACATGCAGCGCTCGCCCTGGCAACGCGGGCGAGCGCGCGCGTAACGCTTTCAAGCCGCATGGCAAGTCACTGCTCGATCTTGATGCCCAGGCGCGCAGCCATTTGGGCAATCCGGCCGGTGATCGCATCGGCGCGATCCTGCGCTTCCTTGCCGAGCACATCGGCCTCCTCGGGCTTGAAGCGTTTGCCGCCGGTCTCTTGCTTGTGCACGCCGGCGACAAATACTTTCAGGTCGCTCAGGCCGCGGCGGATGGCGTCATCCTGCGCCGCATCCACTGCGCGGATCATCGGGCTGATGTTCTCATGCACGACGATCAGGCTGCTCAGGATGTCTTGGATGTCGGCCAGGCGGGAGATCGCCACGAAGTCGCGCTGGGTGCTGGCCTCGCCGGCGACGAAGCGTGAGTTCTTCCACGAGTCGAAGTATTCGCTCATCGTCGGCACCATCACCACCAGCGCGGTAAAGGCATCGGACTCGGTCGGCGTCCACGCCTGCGCCGCCTCGGCCAGCTTGCCGGCTTGCTCGTCCAGCGCGTCCACGCCGCCCTTGAGCACGTTCGCGTCGGGCAGCGACTCGCCGAATTCGATCCTGCCGTCGCCGTTGAAGTCGAACTGGCCCGGGACGCGGAACGCTTCGAACGTGCCCCACAGCGTGCTTTCAGTAACGCCGAACAGGTTGCCCGGCTTCTCCAGCAGGCGACCGTCGGGCAGCGCCACGTCAATCGGCGCGGGGTCTTGCGGGTCTTCTTCTTTGCTGGCGCCGGCGTCAATGATCACATCGAATTCGGCCAGCGACGGCGTGCCGGCGACGATGCCTTCCATTTGCTCGTAGAGCGGCGACGCGATCATCCATCGCTCGCGCGCGGTCTGGATCAGCCCGATCACCTCATCCTTCCGCGCGGCAAACAGCGCGACGTAGTCGAAGTTGGCCTCCTTCGCCAGCGCATAGTAACGATCGCTGGTCTCTTTGAGCGCTGCGGTGGCTTGCTTGAGCCGGCCGGTCTTCTCGAGCAAGTAGGACTTGATGCCGCTGAGGTCAACGGCGATATCGGGCGTGGAAGGCGGCGCAGTCGGCGCAGCGGTTGGTGGCGCAGCGCATCCGGCAATTGCCAGCATCAACGCCGTCATTGCGGCGAGCGCGGGCAGCGAAACTGGGCTGGACTTGAGCATGAGATCACTATAAGAAGGCGCGCAATATGCATCAACGCCGCGCGTTCAAGCTGAGCTTTGATGACCGCGCAAGTAGATTTTTGAACCTATAAAACTTTAGATTGCACCGGGTTAAACATCGTTTTTGTTAGATTTGTCAACTTTTGATTGAATCCTGGGTTACGCCTGGCGTTGACGCGCGGCGCTTCACGACTTGCGCCATCGTCATTACATTACCGGCCTTGGATGCCGGGCACACACAGGCCTTCCGCAGCGCCGTACGCGACGCAAGTGTTGTTGAAAGAGGTGTTGCTGCGATCGTTAGAGGACAAGCGCGTCACGTTGGGTAAGTTGGGCGAGCGGCTAGGCGTCAGCCCGCCGGCCATCTCGCGACGCGTGCAACGGCTGGTGCGGCGGGGCTATCTGGAGCGCGACGGCGCATGCGGGCTGCGACTGACCGACGTCGGATCGAAGATCGCGCTCTACGCGCTGCGCAAGCAGGAGATCTTCGAGGCGTACTTGGTGCGTGAACTCGGCTACCAGTGGGACGAGGTGCGCCCCGCTGCGGACAGCGCTCTGCGCATGGATGACGCGCTGATCGAGCGGATGTATGCGCAGATCGGCCGGCCGCTGCGCTGCCCGCACGGCTTACCCATTCCTACCCGCGACGGCCGATTCGAACTTCCTCAGGCTGTCCCGCTGAGCGAATGGCCCCCAAATCAGCCTGCAATCGTGAGCTATGTGCTATCCAGTGACGGTGAGATGCTGCGCTACCTGGCCGAGCTTGGGCTGACGCCCGGCGCACGCCTAGCCGCGGTCGCCCGCATCCCGTTTGGCGATTCGATCAAAGTGCGGATCGAACGCAACCGCTCGGTGAACGAACACGTCATCGGCGCGGCACTGGCGCAGGTCGTCTTCGTGGAAGCTGTACCGACGCCCAAGCCCAGAGCGGCTGGGACGGACAAGTCCCCCGTTTCTTAGCTCTACTGCCCAAGCTCAGCTTCAGTCCAGCTAGGCGCCATTGCCGATCCGCCATAAGCGCGGAACGACGTCTGTGCCTACGCGCGACGTTTTGCCCCTGTACCGCGAATGCGCCCCACACCACAACGCCGGGGCGTAGCCGCGTAGAAGTGCCAATGTCTCATCGAACGCTCAGCCAGTGCGCAAATGCGCCGGGCGCCAACCGGCGTAATCACCAACGTAGACGCAGCGCGCACGCCATGAATGCAAAGCGCGGTAGCCGTCGTAAGCCTTATTACGAAAAGTTGCGTGAACGCCATGAGCAAATTCAAGAACCGCATCCCCGCGTCGGAGATTACGCCCGAGCACGTGTATCACTCGCGGCGCAAGTTCATCAAGCTAGGCCTGTGGGCGTTCGCCGGCGCAGCCACGCTGGCCGCGTGCAGCGGTGGCAGCGGCGTCGGCGGATCTGAAACGGATGAGCGGAGAGCACCGGTCGCACCTGCGAGCGATTCGGCCAAAGCAGCGGCCGACGTTGCAGCCACGCCAAAAATCACACCTGCAACCACCACGTCGAAAGACACGGACGAGCTGGGCAACAAGCTCAACACGTTCGAGCAGATCACCACGTACAACAACTACTATGAGTTCTCCTCGGACAAAGAGGCCGTGGCTGCCCTATCGGCCAACTTCAAGTCGTCGCCGTGGCAGGTCGAAGTAACGGGGCTGGTGAACAAGCCCAAGACCTACGACATAGACGACCTGCGCACCCGGTTTCCGCAGGAAGAGCGCATCTATCGCCTGCGCTGCGTCGAGGGCTGGAGCATGGTCATTCCGTGGCTGGGCTTCCCGTTGCACAAGCTGCTCAAAGAGGTCGAGCCGATGTCGAGCGCCAAATTCGTGCGCTTCATCTCGCTCGACGACCCCAAACAATTCCCCGGCCAGAACGACATCTTCTCATTCCAGTGGCCCTACACCGAGGCATTGCGCATGGACGAGGCGATGCACGACCTGACCCTGCTGGTGACCGGCCTGTATGGCAAGCCGCTGCCCAACCCGAACGGCGCGCCGCTGCGCCTGGCCGTGCCGTGGAAGTATGGCTTCAAGAGCGCGAAGGCCATCGTCAAAATCGAGCTGGTCGAAGAACAGCCCAAGACCTTCTGGACGATCGCCAATCCGGCTGAGTATGGCTTCCACGCCAACGTCAACCCGGCCGTGCCGCACCCGCGCTGGACGCAGGCGACCGAGCGGCGCATCGGTGAAACCGGCCGGCGCAGGACGCTGCCCTTCAACGGCTACGCCGACCAGGTGGCTGCGCTGTACGACGGCATGGATCTTGCCCTGAACTATTAACCACGAAGGCACGAAGAACGCTAAGAAGGATATTTCTCACCCCCTTCGTGTAATTCGTGGCTTCGTAGCTTCGTGGTTAAAAGACACACAACATGAGCGCACAACCCGTCAAGTCCGCCGCAAAGAAGCCGGCGACGCTGTTCGACAAACTGAAGGCGCAAGTCTCCCAACCGCTTTCGTGGGTCGTCGCGGCCGCGTGCTTGGCGCCGCTGGCCGTGTTGATCTATCAGACCGTCACCGACAATGCCACAGCCAACCCAATCCGGTATCTGACCATCCAGACCGGCAAGATCGCGCTGATCCTGCTCGTGCTGTCGCTGGCCTGCACGCCCATCGTCACGCTCACCAACTGGAAGACGGCGACGAAGCTAAAGCGCCCGCTCGGCCTGTATGGTTTCCTGTATGTGTGTGCGCACCTGGGCGTCTTCACCTTCGACAACGGATTGCTGGACGGGGCGATTGACGTCGGCGCAGTTTTCAGCGCCATCGTAGAGAAGCGCTTTGCCATCGCCGGCTTCCTGGCCTTTTGTCTGCTTGTCCCGCTCGCCATCACCTCGACGAAAGGCTGGCAGAAGCGGCTGGGCAAGCGATGGAAGAACTTGCACAAGCTGGCCTACGTCATCGCGCCCATCGCCGTGCTGCACTTCGCTTGGCTGGTGAAGAGCATCATCGTCCGGCCCGAGCCGATCGCCTGGGGCGTGGTCGTCGCGCTGTTGTTGATCGCGCGCATCCCCCGCGTGCGCAAGGCGATCGTGGATTTCCGCACTCGCTACGTGAGATTCGGAAGCGCCCCACGCGCAGCGCGATGAACGCGCGTGCGTTGCGCACGTTCGCAATTCGCAGGTGCAGATAGATGCAAATGCGCCGGCTCTACGAATGAATAGATGTCACGCTGTGATCGAAGAAGGTCAGGTATATCCCAAATAAATAAGGAGAAAGAGTAAAGCCATGAAAAGACGAACTTTCCTCAAGCATGCAGTGATCGCCACGGCGATCGCTGCGACGACGCTGGCTGCGCCGGCCGGGCAGTTTGCCGCCGCCCAGTCCATGCAGCCGATGAACATCGCCGAGACGGCGATGGCCGATCCCCAGTTCAGCACGCTGGTGAAGGCCGTCATCGCCGCCGGCCTGCCCGACGCGCTGAAAGACCCGAACGCGTCGCTGACCGTGTTCGCCCCGACCGACGCCGCTTTCGCCAAGCTCGACCAGGCCATGCTGGCCGACCTGCTCAAGCCGGAGAACAAGGACAAGCTCAAAGCCATCCTGCTCTACCACGTCGTGCCCGCCAAGATCACCAGCAAGGACGTGCGAGGCATGGGCGGTAAGGGCACGCCGAAGACGTTCAACGGCGCGATGGTGAACGTGACGACCATCGGCAGGGACATCTACGTCAACGAAGCCAAGGTGATCAAGGCCGACATCCCGTCCAGCAACGGCGTGATCCACGCAATTGACACCGTGCTCATCCCGCCGGACATGAACATGAGCAACATCGCGGCGGTGGCAATGATGAACCCGATGTTCAACACGCTCTCGGCGCTGGTGACGCAAGCCGGCCTGGGCGACGCGCTGAAAGACCCCAAGGCCACGCTGACTGTGTTCGCCCCGACCGACGAGGCCTTCGCCAAGCTACCGAAGCAAGTGACCAACATGCTGCTGCGGGACAAGAAGCGGTTGCAGGCGGTGCTGCTGTATCACGTCGTGCCCGCCAAGATCACCAGCAAGGACGTGATGGGCATGGGCGGCAAGGGCACGCCGAAGACGCTCAACGGCGCCACCGTCAACGTCACCACCATCGGCGATGCGGTCTACGTCAACGAGGCCAAGGTGATCAAGGCCGACGTGCCAACGACCAACGGCGTGATCCACGTGATTGACCGCGTGCTGCTGCCGCCGGACATGATGGCCATGAGCACGATCGCTGCAGCCGCGATGATGGAGCCGATGTTCAACACGCTCTCGGCTGCTGTCACGGTGGCCGGCCTAGGCGACACGCTCAAGGATCCGAAGAGTGCGCTGACGGTGCTCGCGCCAACCGACGAGGCCTTCGCCAAATTGCCGGCCGGCACGGTCGAGGCGCTCCTGAAGGACCCGGAGGCGCTCAAGAAGGTGCTGCTATATCACGTCATCCCAGGCAGGCTCACCAGCCGGCAGCTCAAGGGCGAGCTGAAGACAGTCAACGGCGCCAAGGTGAACCTGACGACCATCGGCAAGGACATCTACGCCAACGAGGCCAAAGTCATCAAGGCCGACGTGCGCACCGGCAACGGCTTCATCCACGTCATTGACACAGTGCTGTTGCCGCCGGACATGAACATGAGCACCATCGCAGCCGTGGCGATGATGAACCCGCAGTTCAACACGCTCTCGGCGCTGGTCACCCAAGCTGGTTTGGGCGCTGCGCTCAAGGATCTGAAGGCGAATCTGACGGTGTTCGCGCCGACAGATGCCGCCTTCAAGAAGGTGCCTAAGGCGACGCTCGACGCGCTGGCCAAAGATCCGGAGAAGCTGAAGAAGGTGCTGCTGTATCACGTCGTGCCCACCAAGATCACCAGCAAGGACGTGATGGGCATGGGCGGCATGGGCCAACCCAAGACGCTCGAAGGCTCGACGCTCGACGTGATGACCAAGGATGGCGTGATCTTCGTGAACGGCGCCAAGATCATCAAGGCCGACGTGCCGACGGCCAACGGCGTGATCCACGCGATCGACGCGGTGCTCATCCCGCCGGACATGAAGTAATCGGTGTTGTTCCTGTTTCTCTTCCTTGTGGCAACGCCCGCTTCGATGCTTTAATCGAGGCGGGCGTTGTCGTCTCTCAGCCTTGACCAACGCCCACGCTCATCTCAGCCTGCTAAGCGTTACAGACGATCTCTCACTCCCATCTACGGCCATGCGCACGTCCGAGGCGCGAGACTTGACGCCGAGCTTACTGTAGATCTAACTCAGCAGCAGGATTGCCGATCAGCGGCGCGACGAGCACCAGGCACCAGAACGATCGGTGCACCGTCCGGCGATCCGTCTTCGGTGAAATACAACTCGACGCCGTTGACGCGAATGAAGCGCCCGTTTGGATCCGCTAACGCGGCAGCGGGCACAGCGTGCGACGGCGGCGCGGTCTGCGTCACCCACGCCCATCGCCCAAGCCCCAACGCGACCACGGCGACGAGTAGGACGGCAGCGACATGCCCCAGGATACGCAACAGGCGCTTTGGCATTCGCAAGCGAAGGCGGATTCCTGATGTAGATGGATGTAGTGCGCGCTCTCTGTAGCTGGTGTTGGATAACTGGGTTGCGGCAAAGAGCGACCCCTCTAGTCGTGTGTTTACGCCGACGAGGCAGTGACCTCGACTGCATGACCGTCGGTCACAGTCCACGCAGTAGCCTGCTTCATGGCTTCGGCGCCTTCGGAGGTGAGTGCTTCACCTGCAACCACCGGTATAGCGATTACACCGGGGATCTTTTCAAGTAGCCTGGCTCGACGCACTGCGCGCTCCACGTCGTGATCGTCAATTTTGGTGGATATCTCGACGGCGAGGTAGGCGACGCGGTCATCGGAGATGCGCCGGCCGCGCACGACCGCGTCGAGGCGACTGATTTCCTCGATGTCCTCTTCGGTCAGCGCGCCGTCGGCCAGCGCTGCACTCAACAAATCGTCGAGTTCGCTGTCGGTCAGAATCTTCGGCTTGCGCAGGATGCGCCGGAAGTAGACGAATGGTCGCTCGCGATATTTCCGTTCTAGGGAGTCACCCTTCAATGCGGCAACATCGGTCTTGAGCACAGCGACGTCTTGTTCGACGCGATACAAGCGCTTGTTCATCTCCTCGACAACCTTGGTCAGGTCGCGGATGAGGCCGGGCAGTGAGAGGATCTCCTCGCCGAGCAGCTCGCGGCGCAGCTCTTCCTTCCATTCGGGCTTGGTCCGAAGGATTTCGAGCAGGTCGCGGAACTCATTTACGGTGAACGCCATTACGTACGAGGATTATATGCGCGTCCAACTGACGTTTGTTAGCGCAAAGCTATAGTTGCTCATCCTAATGTAATACCGATCGCCCAATCAAAGCGTGTTTCGTAGATACGCCAAGCCCGCCCATTCCCTGCCTGCGCGGGGCGGGGATGACGGGGATCCAGAGACTATGCATGGCTGGATTCCCGCTTCCCCGCTGTTCGTTGCACAGTGCTAGGAAGCTAGAAGAGTGCCCGGCGCTAAACCACCGGGCTAAGAGGACGGGCGGGCTTCGACAGGCTTCGACAGGCTTCGACAGGCTCAGCCCGCGCGTCAGCCCGCGCGATGGTCATCCCACCGGCCGCAGGCGTGCAGCCGGCGGCTACCGCACGGATTACGCATCGCCCGCCTCCTCCAGCGCGCACCATCCCATGGCCCGCTGCCTGCGCGGGAATGACATGCGCGTGTCATTCGAAGGCGAATGAGCCCACATTGACCACGCTGTTGGTATAAGAGTTACGTGCGCCAGGTCACCTTGTCCTCGATGGGCGAGCGGCTGGCCCGCGGGACGACGCCGTTGGCCGGCCTACCCACGAACAAAAAGCCAAGCAGCTTCGACGGCGGCTGCAGCCCGACCAGGTCGAGCACGCGCTCGTGCCGCACGATCTCGCTGCTCGTCCACTTGCAGGCGTAGCCCATGCTGTGCGCTACGAGTTGAATGTGCTGCGCGGCGATCGCCACCGACGCTAAGTCCTCCCACTCCGGCATCTTGTCGTGCCCGGTGCGCAACATGCCCAGGCTGATCCAGACCGGCGCAGCAAACGGGCGCTCGCGCTGTGCTTGCTCTGCCTTCGGGTCGTATTTCTCCGGCGGGGTGAGCAAGCGATAGGCCTCCGCGAAGCGCTCGCCAAGCGCCGCGCGCGAATCGCCGGCAAACACGCAGAAGCGCCACGGCTCGGTCATGCCGTGCGTGGGCGCCCAACGGGCGGCCTCCAACATCAGCTTCACATCGTCGAGGTTGACCGGCTCGGGCGAGAGGTCTTTGAGCGCGTAGCTGCGCCGTTCACGAATGATGTCCAGCACGATATGTGTTGCGTCGTTCATGGTGCTGAAAAGGATACCGCCTCAATATGCGTCTGAAAGGGTGCAGCGCTGCAACAATAGTTTCTCTGCCCGGTGCGCCTCTGCGGTAGAGCTGGCCGTTCCGGTCTTACCCGGCGAGCTTCTGCCGCGCTAGCTTGGCCAGCTTGACGACTGCCGGCCGCAGTTGGCCGGGTTCGGTCAGCGGCGGGTCGAAGGCAATGCGAGCCGTCGCCTGCTTGCCCTGGCCGGTTGCGCGCAGGTCGAAACCGTAGCGGTCGAGGGCGATCATCTCAGCGTCCTCGGCCCAATCGAAGCCGGCCAGCGCGCGTGCGTAGTCCAGCAGGTTGTTGCGGTGGTCTTCATTCATGTGCTGCATCGCGCCGGCAGCAGTGTTGGCGAGCACCGAAGCCTCGACTCGCTGCCACGCCGGCAGCCCGCCCTCCAGGGCAATGGCGTCGAACCCTCGCGCGCGCAGCAGGGCTGCGGCGCGTTCTCCATGCGACTCGCCAACCTGCTCCGTCGCACAGTAGGTGACGATGAGTGCACCAGCCGGCAGCTCGCCCAGCCGCACCTCCAGCTCGGCCAGCGGAATGTTGACCGCGCCAGGCACATGGCCAACAGCGTATGCCTGTGGGTCACGTACATCTACGACCACTGGCGGCGCTTCGCCGACCAGCCGCTTCATTAGGACATGCGCGGAGATCATCTGCGTCACGCTAGCTGCTCCTTCCATCGCTGCTGTCGCCGTTTGCGCAAAACCACGCTCACTGCTGCGAAAAGGACACGCCAGCCCAGGACGAACATGGCGCTGAAGAGCAGCGCCATGCTTGCGAAGGCCAGCAACACGGTCGGCTGTCCGAACAACCAAGCGCGGATGAACAGGCCGGTCGGCACAGCATAGATGAACGCCAGCGCCGAGCGCAGCAGGAAGAGGCCCATCTCTCGCCACGTCTCTGGATGGCGCGCCGGATATGCACCCAGCAACCACGCCAGCAGTATGAATGGCAGGCCGATGGCTGCGATCTGTTCGACCGCGCGAAGCGCAGCGTTGGCCATCGCAGTCATGTTGTGGAAGTATTGGCCGACAATGACGAAAGCGGCTACAGCCAGCACATCGCCGATCAGCAAGATACGTCTATAGGTCAGTTTGTTCATTGGCGCTTACTCCTGCCGGCGCAGCGAGGCCATGCGTCTGCTGCGCCGTTGTGTGTATGCGCAGCCGCTGCAAAGCACGCGCGAGTGCTTCGCGCTCCTGCTGCGTCCAGATTGCCACGCGGCAGCGCGAGGCGCTGCTGCGACCGGTGCGCCGTCCGCGGCGCACCGTCAAGCCATAGCGGATCAAGATGCTTCCGGCACTGCGTCGCTTTGCCATCCGTCAAAAGCTTTTACCGGCCCGCGTGGGCGCACGCTGACGCGCGCGCCGGCCGGCAATGCCGATGCGCCATCGGTGCGCGCCAGCAGGCGTTCGTTGCCGTCCAGACACAACGACAACAACTGGTCGTGTCCGAAGTAAAGCACGTGCTCCACATACGCGCGGCCGTCTGGGTCGGCACACACATCCAGCGCTTCAGGGCGGACGAGCAACTGCACGCGCCCCTGCGCCGGCGCCTCCAGCGCCACATGGCCCAGCATGCACTCGGCATAGTCGCCGTACGCGTGCGCCGGCAGGAAGTTTGCCTCGCCCAAGAAGCGCGCCACAAACGGCGACGCCGGATGCGCGTAGAGTTCGCGCGGCGTCCCCGTCTGCACGATGCGCCCATGCTGCATCACCGCCAACGCGTCGGCCAGGCTGAGCGCCTCTTCGCGATCGTGCGTGACGAACAAGGCGGCCACGCCGCTGCGCTTCAACACGCTGCGCATCTCCTCGCGCAGTGTCACGCGCAGCGCATGGTCAAGGTTGGAGAACGGCTCATCCAGCAAGAGCAACTGCGGCTGCGGCGCCAGCGCGCGTGCCAACGCGACGCGTTGCTGTTGCCCGCCGGAGAGCTCGTGGGGGTAGCGCTGGGCCAGGTCGCCCAATTGCACTTGATCGAGCGTCGCCATCGTCCGCGCCAGCGCTTCCGATTTGTCCATGCCGTGCAACCCGAAGGCGACATTGGCCGCCACGGTCATATGCGGAAAGAGCGCGTAGTCCTGAAAGACCATCCCGACGCGGCGCTTCTCCGGCGGGGTGTTTACCCCCGGCCCAAAGACAGTCCGGTCGCCAATGACGATGTGGGCGTCCGGATCGCGCTCCGGTGTCTCCAGCCCGTTGATCAAACGCAGCAGCGTGGTTTTGCCGCAGCCGCTGGGGCCGAGCAGCACGACGATCTGCCCCGGCTCGACATCGAGCGATGCTTGATAAACCGCGTATGCGCCCTCACTCCCGAAGCGCTTCGAGACGTTGCGGACGCGCAAGGCCGGCGTCATAGGCGCGTTTCCCAATCGGTCTGCGCGCTGGCACGCGAGAGGCGGATGAGCAGCAGCGCCGGCCCGACGCTGGCCAGCACGATGGTCAACGCGGGCACCGCCGCCGCTTGCCAGGCCGACTCCGAAGCCAACATGTAAGTCCACACCGACAAGGTCTCCATGCCGAACGGGCGCAGGAACATGGTGACCGGCAACTCCTTCAGCGTATCCACGAACACAAGCAGCAAAGCAGCCAGGATGCCCGTGCGCATCAGCGGCAAGTGGACGTGCGCCAGCAAGCGTGGCGCGCCGGCGCCCAGGCTGCGCGCCGCCATCTCCATGTTCGGCGTCACCTTCTCCAGGCTGGCCTCGACGCTGCTGAAGCCGATGGCCAGGAATCGCACGAGATAGGCATACATTAGACCAAACACGGAGGCGCTCAGCAATACTGCGCCGCCCGTCCAGCCGAGCACAGCCTCGTTCAGCGGCGCGAGCAACAGTAGCACGCCTAGCGCAACGACCGCGCCCGGCATGGCGTAGCCGAGCGTCGCCAGGCGCGCAAGGAAGCGCGTCCCGGCTTTAGCTTCGACCTGTGTTCCATGCGGGCGCACAACATATGCCATTGCCAATGCAACGGCGACGACGAGCAGCGCCGCACCGAGCGACAGGGCAAGGGTGTTGAACAGATACTGGCCGAATACCGCATCGAGTGTGCCCGGTTCAGCGTGCTTCACTTCGGCAATGGCCCACTGTGTAAGCTGGACAAGCGGCAACCCAAACGCCACAAGCAATAGCAGCAGCGGCCCGGCCAGCGCTGCAATCGCGCGCCAGCCGCGCAATCGCACGGGCGCAATTGGCCGAGACTGGTTGCCGAGCTGATAGAAGCGCGCGCGGCGGCGGAGGCGCCGCTCCGCCAACACGACGCCCAATGCGATCAACATGAGCAGCGACGCCAGTTGTATGGCAGCGTCGCGGTCCATCTGTATGATCCACAGCCGGACGACGCCTTCGCTCAGTGTGACCGTGTTGAAGTAGCGCACCACGGCAAAGTCGGTCAGCGTTTCCATCAGTGCCAACGCCACGCCGGCAGCGAGCGAAGGGCGCGCCAAGGGTAGCGCCACGCGCCAGAAGATTGCTCGACCGCTCAGGCCGGCTGCACGTGCGGCGTCGCGCTGCGCCGCCGATTGCTCGCGGAACGCGGCCCGCGCCAGCAGATACACGTAGGGATAGAGCGTCAGGCTGAGCACGAAGATCGCGCCCGGCAGCGAGCGAAACTCCGGCAGCTCAAGATCTGGGCCGAACCAGGCGCGCAGTTGCGTTTGGAACGGCCCGGCGTAGTCGAACAGCGACATGGAGACGTAGCCTAAGATGTAGCCGGGAATGGCGATGGGCAAGACCAGCAGCCATTCGAGCGAGCGCGAGCCGGGGAAGGCATACGTCGTGACCAGCCAGGCCAGCGCCGTGCCTAACGCTAGGGTCGTCGCGCCGACGCCGAACATGAGCAACGCTGTGTTCAGCAGCATCTCCGGCAGCAGGGTGCTCCACAGATGCGACCAGATCTCGCCGTCCAAGCGCAACCAGGCCAGCGCCAAGCCGATCAACGGCAACAAAACCAAAAAGGCGGGAAGCGCCGCCGCCAGCGAACCGGCGTCGAAAGCCGGCCATCTCCAGCTACCTATGGCGACGCGTCCCAGCCGGGGAGGTGCACTTACGCGTTCCAAGTCGAATCCGAACCAATGAGCTTACGATGTCAGGCAGGGTCGAGCTGTACGCCCGACCCTGCCTCGAGGAAGATCACGTTCGCGCGGGATAAGGATCACTTGTAGCCCACGCGCTCGAGCAGCTTGATCGCTTGCGGCTGCAGCGGCCCGTATTTCGGCAGCGAAGCCATATCGGCCTTGAACGAGCCGAATTGCTTCAGCACCTCGGCCGGTTGGGCGGAGGGATTGACCGGATACTCGCTGTTGCCGCCGGGCAGACCGGCTGCGCCGGGGTCTTGGCCGCGCGTGGCCAGCCATTCGAGCAGCTTGATGGCGTTTTCGCGATTGGGCGCGTTGGCCGTCACGCCGGCGCCGGAGATGTTCACTTGCACGCCGCGATCCTTCTGGTTGGCCCAGAACACCTTGACGGGGAAGTTCGGATCGGACTTCAGCTTGTTCCCGACGTAGTAGTGATTGGTGATGCCAACGTCGCACTGGCCGGCAGCGATGGTCTCCAAGATGCGCGTGTCGCTGTCAATGAAGGTTGGGCGATTGGCCATCCAGCCGCGCAGCACGCGCTCCGTCTGTTGCTCGCCGTTGTTGGCGATCATGCTGGCGACCAGCGAGACGGTGTAGATGTGCGTCGCCGGGCGCATGCACAGGCGGCCGCGCCACTTGCGATCGGCCAAAGCCTCATAGGTCGAGAGCTCTTCCGGCTTGACCTTGTTCGAGTTGTAAACGATGGTGCGATAGCGCAGCGACAGCGCATACCAGCGGCCCTGGGGATCGCGCAGCTCCGCCGGGATAGCCGTGTTCAGCACGTCCGACTGAATGGGCTGCAGCAACCCCTCCTCAGCAGCAATCTGCAACGTCCCGATGTCAATCACGAAGAACACGTCGGCCGGCGTCTGTGGGCCTTCGGCGCGCAGGCGCTCCAGCAACGCTTGTGTGGAGGCGTTGGACAGGCGAACCTGGATGCCGGTCTCGCGCGTGAACTCGGCAAAGACTTTCTCGAGCGCGCCGTAGTGTCGCGCCGAGTATACGTTGACGATCTTGGCTTGTGCTGTTGCCGGCGCTGGTTGCGCCAAACCAAATGATGCTATCGCCAGCGCGCTGGCGATGGGCGTAAGCAGAAACTTGCGTCGGTTCACGTCACTTTCTCCTATTCGCTCAGAATGTGTTTCGTCGTCAAGGTAAATCAACCTCAACTATCGAGACTTATACCCAAGCGGATAGGCGGAAGGCAACACACGCGGTCAAGCACAACGTTTGACCGCGCTCACGACGCGGGATTAACCGTGTTTAACGTTCGAGCATCCGGCGCCTTGATAGGCATATCTTTCACCGCCAACTGGAAGCCGATGAACAGCAGGACGACGCCCAGCAAGATGCCGGCGAACTTGAGGGTCGAGCCAAGTGGGGTCAGCTCTGGCGTGGTCTCGGCCATCTTCACCAGCGAGCCGCCAAACGCCGGGATGATGCCGCCGACAGCGATGAAGATGTTGCCCAGCACGCGGTTGGGCATGATCTGCTTGCGGAAGAACAGGATGGCGGAGTAGATCGCGCCGCCGACGAGCAGCACCGTGCCCCAGCCGTTCATGAACGGCGCCAGCACGCGCCGCACCGGGCTGGCCGGCAAAATGTCGCGGTAGCTCTCGGTCAGGAACACGCCAACGTCGCCGCCGGGCCGGAACGCGCTCGCGTTGAGCGGAATGCTGAAGGCCCAGATCAGCGATGCGAAAGCCAGCACGCCGATCACGATGTCGGTGACGATGAGGATCTCTTTGCGCTTCACCAGCAGGTGCAGCGTGCCTTGGCCCAATATCGGCGGGATGACCAGCGCGCCGGTCCAGTACCACAGGCGGAAGGCCGGATCGCTCCAGCCGAAGGCAAGGATCACCTCGCATAACCCGGCCACGGCCCACAGCACCAGGCCGATGCCCCACAGCAACAAGTGTGCGCCTTTGCGTTTGCGCGCATAGCGCTGCAACACGAGGAAGGCCAGCACCGCCGAAACGATCGTCGTCGCCAGGCCGACGTAGAAACTAATCGCCATATCTCACTCACTCCAAATTTGATCTTCTGATTTCTGGGTGCACGCATCGGATCGCTCGACGAGGACGGCGCAGCAGAACATCGGGCCATCGAAGTAGCGCAGCGCGTTACCGTCGTACTCCTTGCTTGTCGCAAGCGATTCAGCGCGCGACAACTTGCGCATCCTCCGGCGCACGCAAGCGCAAGCCGAACTCAACGGCGATCTGGCGAGTCCAGGCCGCAATGCGACTCGCGGTCAGATGTGCCTGGTTGTCGTTATCTAGCGCCAAGCCGAGAAACATACCATCTTCGATTGCGTCCGATGCATCGTGCGCATAGCCATCAGCCGGCCATGCGCCGACCAGCACTGCGCCGCGCGCACGCACCAGCCGGGCCAGTTGGCCCATCGCGTCCTGGAAGGTGCTGGCGTAGGCCGCTTGGTCGCCCAGGCCGAACAGTGCTACGCGCCGGCCGCTGAAGTTCATCTTCTCGATGGCTTTGCGCTTGGCATCCCATTCGTACTGCCACTGGCCGATGTCCCACGTGCTGATGCCGAGGATCAACCGCTCGTAGACGAGCATTGCTTCCGCTTTCACCTTGCCGATGTTGATGACGTCCACGGTCACGTCGGCGATGCGTTCGAGGGCCCGCTTGATTTCGCCTGCAGCGCGTTCGGTGTTGCCGAAGAAACTGCCGTAGAACAACCCGATGGTGTCCATATCCTTGAGCACGATACGGATGACGCTAAGTGATGGCAAGCCAAGTGGTTAACGTCGCGAGTTGACCTGGGTAAACGGCAAGGTGTCAGCGCAGTGTTTCGCCCCGCTGCCGCGCTGCCATATATTCGCGCAATGCTGCGATGCGCTTGGTGAGGGGCACTTTCGGGCAGTTGGCGCAGTATTCGCCTTGCGGGTTATCGGGCCGGAGGTAGTAGTGGCAACACACGCCACCATCCAGGTACAACTCGCGTTCCCCGTCGCATTCGACTGCGAAGAAGCGCACACGTGTTGGGAAGGGCAATGCGTTTGCTAGCGCACGCGATTCAGCCTCAGCAATGGCATGCCGTCCGGCGGCCTGAAGCATCCACAACGCCGCGCCAGCTAGGCTGTTCGCCGTAGCGGCGCGCAGCACATGCGCCGATACCGGCGTGAACAGTTGCATGAGCGGGATCAGGCAACGCATGTGGCCCCACACCTGTCCGGCCAAACGCTGTCGCAGCGCCTCGCGATCCGGCACCACAAAGGCGGCGATCGAACCGGCGCCAACAGCGTCATCGTCAGGCAGGCAGGCGAACGCATCGCTCAGCAGTGCAACGCCGGCGACCCATCCGTCATCGTCGAGTCTGATCGCAATACTCTCTGCACCTAGGTTTGGCACGCGAGCGTCCAATAGAAAGCCGGCCACGCCGGCTGTGACCAAGTACCACTGGTAGCGGTTGTAAAAGTTCATGGCGACGACGTGCTTTGGATAATAGGGGTGTTTGGCGTGCAGGCACTCCAACTGCACGAGCAGCCAGGAATCGCTAGTGACGACCTCGCTGGCGCGTCGCCACCCCACGCCGTCCGGCATCCCCAAGTGCAGCTTGAAGTGCCGGCTGTAGCCGTTGATCTTGGCAATCGTGCTCGCCAGCGGCGAAGTCGTGTCATGAGCGATCTCAGCCTCGTGAGTCATATCCTTTTATCCCTTCGGCGTTTTGCGTCGCCAACGCATACGGCACGCAAATCGGCACACCTAGACGCGGATCGCGCAGAATGTCGGCCTGCACTCGGAACACGTCTTCGAGCAAAGCACGCGTCACCACCTGGCCGGGACTGCCCTGTGCTGCGATCTTGCCGTCGCGCAGCGCGATGATGTGATGAGCGTGTCGCGTGGCATGGTTCAGATCGTGCACCACCATCACGATGGTGCGGCCTTCGTCACGGTTCAGCCGCTCCAACAAGTGCAGCACTTCGATCTGATGAGATAGATCGAGGAATGTTGTTGGCTCATCGAGCAAAATAATCTCGGTCTCTTGCGCCAGCGTCATGGCGATCCACGCGCGTTGGCGCTGCCCGCCACTCAGCGCGTCCACCGGGCGTTCGGCCAGCGCCGTCATGCCGGTGATGTCGAGTGCTCTGTTCACCGCGGCCTCGTCCTCGGCCTGCCACTGTTTCAGCCAGCTCTGATGCGGGTAGCGCCCCTGCGCCACCAATTCGCGCACGGTCAGGCCTTCGGGCGCGACCGGCCCTTGTGGCAGGATGCCCAGTCGCTTGGCCAATTCGCGCGTTGGGATGGTGTGAATGTCCTTGCCGTTGAGCAGCACCAACCCACCCCTCGGTTTGAGCAGGCGCGACAACCCGCGCAGCAGCGTGCTCTTGCCGCAGCCATTCGGCCCGACCAGCGCAGTGATTTTGCCCGCAGGAATGCACACATCTAGCGCATCAATCACCGGGATGCTGTCGTAGCTCAGCTTGAGATGATGGGTCTCGATCATGTGATGGATCTTTCATTTCACATCCTTCATCTTTCATTTGTCACCGAGCAGCGCTCAAATGAAAGATGGCAGATGAAAGGTGGCAAATCATCGCCGGTTATTGAGGATCAACAAATACACAAAAAACGGCGCGCCGATAAATGCGACGACCAGCCCAGCAGGCAATTCGATCGGCGCGAAGAGGGTGCGACCGACCAAATCGGCAGCGACGAGGATAAATCCTCCGATCACGCCGGAGATCAGCAGCAGCCCTTCGTGCTGCACGCCAACCAGCTTGCGCGCGATGTGTGGCGCCATCAGCCCGATGAAGCCAATGGTGCCGGCTGCAGCCACGCTTGCGCCGGCCAACGCCACGCTGACTAGGATGAGCAGGCCACGTTGCGCCGGCACTTTACTGCCCAGCGACATAGCCACTTCCTCTCCGAGACTCAACGCATTCAGGTGACGTGCCATCAGCACAGCCCCCGGCACGAACACGATCAGCCACGGCAGCAAAGCGTGCAACTCATCCCAGGAGCGTGCATACACGCTGCCCGTCAGCCATACCATTGCCCGCTGCACGTCGTGCACGTCGCCGAACGTGATCATGAAGCTGGTACCCGCACCTGCTACCGCAGCTAGGCCGATGCCGATGAGCACCATACGGATGGGCGAATCACCTTTGCGCCACGCCACCAGGTAGATGAGCAGCGCAATGATGCCCGCACCGGCGAACGCTGCGAAGGGAATCACACTTGCCGGCACATCTTTGAAGATTACGATCAGCGCCACGGCCGACAGCCCGGCACCAGCGCTAATACCCATGATGTCGGGCGAGGCCAGCGGGTTGCGCGTCAGCCCTTGCATGATCGCGCCGCTGATGCCCAGCGCCAGCCCCACACCCACAGCGACCAACATACGCGGCAAGCGCAACGTGTTGACGATGAAGTCGTAGTCCTTGTTGTATTCGCCAATGCGCAGCGCGGTCTTGACTACGTCGAGTGGCGCGATGGGGTATTCGCCTACACCGATATTGACGACCATCACAGCCAGCGTCGCCAGCAGTGTCATGAGCGCGACTAATGGCACGCGCCGGTCTACACGGAATGACAGGGCGCCCGTGCGCAACGTCAGCCAGGGGCTGCCACCCTCAGGAGAGCCGGGCGACGGCACATTCATGATTCGATCACCTTCAACACATCCGCCAGCAACTGCTTCGCGCCTCGGAAGCCAGGATAGCCAATGCGGTCAAGCGTGAATACGCGTCCGGCCTGAACCGCCGGGAGCTTCTGCCATATCGGGCTGGACTTGATCTTTTCGACGGCTTCCAGTTCGCCCTCGACGGCCGGCGTCTGCAACAGCAACAACGTGTCCGCGGCGAACAAATCCAACTTCTCCGGGCTGATGAACGCGCGCCCGCTGCGAATGCCGAATGGCGCAGCGGCTTGGGCGTCTGGGCTGAAGGTGAAGCCGAGGTCGAGCAACATCTGTGGAATAGGCGACGGGCCGTCCACCCAGGCCGCGACGTTCGGCCCTGGATACACCGTGGCGACCGACAGCGACTCGCCCTTAGCACGAATGCGCTCGGCTTGGCGCGCCATCTGTTGCTTGAACGCGTCCACTTGTGCCTGGGCCTTGGCTTCTTTGCCCAGCACGCGCGCCAGTTCAACGAACGCTTCGAGTTCGGCTTCGCTACTCAGCGCTACCGTCGGCGCAATCCGGCTGAGCTTGTCGTAGCCTGCGTTCTCGATGAAGAAGCGTGTGCCGATGATCAGGTCGGGTTTGAAGGCCGATAGCTTCTCTATAGAGAATTCTGCTGCAGACGTGAACAATTCGATGCCGGCCAACTCGTCGGCATGCGCAAGTGGAATTTGCTCCGGGATGTTGGCGTTCGAGGCGACCGGCTTGATACCAAGGTCGAGCAAGTTCAACAACAGCGCGTCTTCACCCAAGGCCAGCACGCGTTGGGGTGCAACTGGAATGGTTGTTTCGCCGAACGCATGCTTGATCGTGCGCGTGGTCGCCGCCGTGGCTATGATCTGCGCCGGCACACGGGGCGCCGACGATGCGCCGCCCTGATTGGGCATCGGCGCGCTGCACGCGACCACGACCATGGCCGCCATTGCCATCCCTGCGCAGGCCACCACCCGCTTCTGCATCTCGACCGAAGTCAACAGCTTTCTCAATCGCATCACCCTGTCACCCTGTCCCCTTGTCACCCTTCTCAATCTCATTCATCGCTTCACCCGCCATCGCACCAGCCAGATGAAGAACGGTCCGCCGATGAGCGCGGTCATGATGCCCACCGGCATCTCGGCCGGGCGCACGGCCAATCGCGCCAGCACATCGCACACCAACAAGAAGATCGCGCCCACCAGCGCTGAATACGGCAGCACCCAGCGATAGTCCACGCCGACGGCGAAGCGCACTACATGCGGGATAACCAGGCCCACAAAGCCAATCGGACCGGCCACAGCCACGCTCGCCCCGGCCAACAACACCACCGCCAGCGCACTCAGCCCCTTTACCCCGCCCGTCCGCTGGCCAAGGCCTTTGGCGATGTCCTCACCCAGCGAAAGCGCGGTGATCTGCCGGCCCATGGCCAGCGCGATCACCAGACCGGCGAGCAGATATGGCAGCGCCTGCGCTAACAGTGCGATGTCGCGCCCGGCCACACTGCCGGCCAGCCAGAAGCGCACCTCCTCCAGCGTGCGTTGGTTGAAGATGAGGATGCCGGTGGTGAGCGAAGCCAGCAGCGCGGTGAGCGCCGCACCGGCAATAGTAACTTTGAGTGGCGTCGGCCCGCCCCGGCCTATCGAGCCGAGCGCATACACTGCGATCGCCGTGGCCGCCGCGCCGGCAAACGCAAACAGCGCATACACGCTAAGCGAGCCGATCTTGAGGAAGAACACGCCGGCTACGACGCCCAAAGCCGCGCCGGTCTCGATGCCAAGGATGCCGGTGTCGGCCATCGGGTTGCGCGTCCAGCCCTGCATGACTGCACCGGCCACAGCCAGCGATGCACCGACCATGACGGCCACCGCCGCGCGCGGCACCCGCAGTGTCCGGACAATCAGGTGTTGCGTATTGTCTGCGTCGAAGGCGAATACGGCCTGCAGCACGGTGGTTAGGCTGATATCGGCTGCGCCGAAGGCAATGCTACTCATGGCCGCTAGCACGAGCACGCCAAGCAGGACGACGATGCCCGTAATCAGCGCCGGACGTGAGCGCACCAGGCGCGTTGCGCGCTGTTGATTCGCTGCGGCCTCGGGGTTGGCGAGGGTGGCGGCGGTCATTGAGCAATTGAACAGGCCGGACAGACCCTAAAGGTCTCGGAGACCTTTAGGGTCTTTAATGGCGGTCATGTCAGTTCTGGGCCGAAGTGAAGGCCTGCCATCGGCTTACCACATCCGCCTCGGTGGCAACTGCACCGCTGCCGAGCAACGCAGCGCGCAGATCGCGCAAGATCCAATCCACGCCAAATGCGTTCGATGAAAACCAGAGTTCGGCGACGACGTTGACGACTTTGTTCGCCCGGACGGCTTTCAATGTCTTCCAGATCGGCGATGCCGTGAGCGCATCTGCTTTGTATTGGCCGCCGCTGAGCAGGAAGATCCAATCCGCGTCATGATCATTTATACGTTCGGCCGAGATCGCGATGAACGGATCTGTCGCTTCGGTTGCCACATCTTGAACTGCCGGGCGCTTCAGCCCCACCTGTTCGATAATTGAGCCGACTACCCCGGTACGACTAAGCGCAAACGTGTCGTTGCCCAGCGCTCCAATCACTGAGACCGTTTTACCGGCGACGCCTGCGCCGGCCAGGTCGCTCTTGAGCGAGTTCACGGTAGCCTCGAGCCGCTTGATAAGCAGGTCGGCGGCCTCGGAGCGACCAAGGGTAGCGCCGGTGATCTTGAGCTGATCTTGCCATGACGCCGTATACTCGATCACAGTGGTCGGCGCAATCGCTTCCAGCTTGTCTTTGACGCTCACAGTCGTCGGCAGCGACACACCCATGATGATCGCGGGTTTCTGCGCGGAGACGGCCTCGAGGTTGACGCCGTTGGGCGCGGCAGGCAACATTGGCACACCTGCGGCATTGAACACCGCTTTGGCACTTGCATAGTCGAACGTGATAAAAACCTGAGCGGGTTTGACACCAAGCGATAGCACGGACAACCCGGCAAATTCGTCCAGAGCAACAACCAATGGCGCACTCCCGGTTGTTGATGTAGGTGCACCGGTCGGTCTGGTCGCACTGGGCGGCGCAGCACAACCAGCCAATGCCACACTCACGGCTGCCCCGCCTGCGCCGATGAATCGCCGGCGCGTGATGCGCATTGTCATCTCAATATCGTGGGCGTTCCTTTCATCTAGTTCATCCAGTTTGAAGAAAGAGGGTCGGGTGTTCATGATTGAATCTTCTCGCTTGTCAATTTATTTCGCCAACGCGCCAACCGCTTTCGCCAACTGCGGCACCAACTGCTCGAATACGATAGGCAGGCTGAGCACGCTGCTGAACACCAGTGCCGGGCCGGTCATGTCGCTTTCGGCTGCGCCAGTGCCATCGAGCCAGATCACACGACCTTCCTTCACCACCTTCAAGTTTTGATAGACCGAATTCTCCTCGACGCGTTTGCGCTGCTCTGGGCTAGCTGTCCATAACAGCACGTCTACATCGAACAAGCTGAGCTGCTCACCGCTGATTGTGCCGTAGAAAGAATCACCGGCGATCTTCGCCAACTCCGGTGGCAAGACAAAACCGAGCGCAGTGAGGAAGCGCATGCGCTCATGTTGCTCGCCGGAGAAGAAGAACTGACCATCCTGGGCGGGCATAGCGATGACGGCCGTCTTCCCCTTGAACTCTGGGTGAGTCTCGCGTACTTGCGCAAAGCGAGCCTCGATTTCTGCTACTGCTTGGCGCGCTTCCCTCTCCTTGCCAAGTGCTCTGCCGATCACGATGGTTTGTTCGTTCCACGGCATACCAAAATTCACGTAGCCATCGGACTGTGCGACCACTGGCGCAATTTGACTGAGTGCGGCGTACTCCTTGTCGGTAATGCCAGCTGAGACGGCGATGATCAGATCAGGCTTAAGCGCTGCGATTTGCTCGAGGTTCAACTGGCCGTAGGGCATGTTGAGCAGCTCGGGCGTTTGACCCTTCACATACGACTTAGCCCAAGGGAAGATGGCGTTGGGTTGGTCGCCGAACCAGTAGCGCGTGGCGATCGGGGTGATGCCGAGTGCCAGAATCGGATCTTGATCGTTGTAGCCCAGCGAGAGCACGCGCTCGGGAGGTTTCTCTACCGTCGTCTTGCCGAACTTGTGCTCTATGGTGATGGGGAAAGCAGAGCTGGCAGGTGACTGCGTCGCAGTAGGCCCAGCTATTGGAGTGGCTTGATTCTCGGGAGGGCGAGCAGCGGGCGGCGGTGCAGGCACACACGCTGCCAGAACAGTGACTGCTGCGATGCAGCAACTTACGATTGGTGCCGAAGCAACGGTTCGGCGTCTATGTTTCTGATCGTTGTTCATGGTCTATCCTCGAGTGATAAAGAAGAAAGTTGTAAATGGAACGCATCCAAAGCAACGGTCAAGCCGGGTGGCGTTCGCTCGGTTGTGCAGCCCGCGAAGGCTGCAACAGCGTGATCGCCGTAATCATGAACCGAGCACGTCCGGCAGCGCTGGGGTTGCGACGATTGCGCTGCTTCTCGTTGATATAGAACAGCGCCCACTTGGCCGCAATGTCGGCGCTGACATGCCGCTCGGCCAGCCACTGTGCCGATAGGGCGCGTGCTGCTTCGAGCGCAGCGGCGCTGCCGGTGCGCCAATTCAGCCGGCGACCGAACTCGGCCAAGCACTCTGCGCAAGGCGTAGGCGGGGGCGGCATGCGCCCGTTGCACTGCCGGGCGCGCTCGTAGGCCAGGCAGAACTCCTCGCCGGCGAGCGCTTTGATCTCGATGAGGGAGATGGGGACACGCGACTGCATAGCTCCGATTCGCGTGTATAGCGTAATCGGCTCGCGTGCTCCATTCAAGCATTGCCATCAACGAGGGTCCATCGCCTCTGCGCAAGTGCAGCGTTAACTCTGGTCAACATCCAGCTATGTCGCCCGCAAACTCGGGCGTAGCATGAGTGTCACAGGGCGCCGCACGGAGCGATGCACCACAGGCGCCCCGGCAAATCCCGGCTAGATTTCGCCCAACGTCTGGCCGAGCGGCGTGCCGGCCAGGACGCCCGTCCTGGCAACCGCGTCTGCCAGCAGCCGACCGACGATCGCAGCAATGAGGAAGCCGATTGCCGACAGCGCCACCGCAACGACGAGCACCGGAAGCTCCAAACGAGTCGAACGAATGCCGATGGCGATCAGCAGAAACTCGATCAAGCCGACAGCGAATCCTAACGCAGCGATGCGCGCCCAGGAGTAGTTCCGGTAGCGCGTGATCACCCAGACGACCGGTTCAGCCAGGACGGCCGTCAGCACGCTGATCCCGAGCACCACCAGCCCGAAGGGCGTGAACGGTATCGCAATCAGTCCGCTGATCAGCCCGACTAAGACGACTGCGCCGGGCTTGCGCATGACGTATGCAGCAAACGCAGCAGGTAGAAAGAACAGACCGCCTGCCACAGCACGCCCTAACACGCCGCCGGCTTGTGCAGCAGCGTAAGCGTAGGTGAAGGGAATGAGTAGCACAGCGAACGCCACGCCGATCATGGCAGTGACGAGCAGATCGCGCGTGGTCCAGCGGCGCGCACGGGGTGCTGAAGTAGCCGCAGATGCAACTGGGCTAGGCACTGTCCGATCCATGGTTACTCACCTCTCTCCGTCTTGCTTTTATCGCCGCTCCGCGCGTGCGCTGCCTCGCGGCCGACGATGCATCTTGGCGCGGCGCAGGCAGCCGTCGGTCGAACGGCGATGTGCGATGACGATGATGCTCACTGCGACTATCAAGCACATTGCCAGCCCAACCTGCACAACCTGCACTGCGCCCATCGCTCATTACCACCAGTCTCACAGTCTCAACGGTGGTGTGATTGTGAACGCCTTTTTGGCGCAGCGGTAGACACATCGTGCAACATCAGAGCTTGACTGTGTGCAACGCTTCAATTGCAGGCGCATCAAAGCTAGGGAGCATCTCAGCGCAAGCCGCAGTTGTGACAAAAGTATCTTGATCTCGGGGCGCCTGCCCGGCATGATTTGCTTAGCGATGAACTCAACTGGACCAAAGGTGCGATTGTCGCGCCGACTTGGAATCCCGCTCACGCCAAAGGCTGCGCGCATCATGGAGCGCCGCCCAACACCACCTGGGCAACACGGGACAGATATGCGCGCCAACCGCAAAATCTCCGTCTACAAGGCTCAGCTTTTGGAAAAGCAGAGGCTGCGCGCTCAATACAACATTCGCGAGCGGCAAATGGCGGCCGCTTACGCCAAAGCGATCAAGATGAAAGGTGCCAGTGATGAAAATCTGATCTGCCTGCTGGAGACGCGGCTGGACGCGCTAGTGCTGCGTGCCGGCTTCGCTCCCACCATCTATGCTGCGCATCAGCTCGTGTCACACGGGCACTTCATGGTCAACGGCTACAAAGTGAACATACCTTCATATCGCTTGCGCGTCGGTGACGTGGCGCAGGTGCGCTCGCGCAGCCGAGAACTCGCCTTATTGAAAGATCGCCTGCCGAAGCTCTCACCCTCGCCGACGCCGTATTTGGAGGTTTCGCCCGAAGCAATGAGCTTTCGCCTCGTCGCTCTGCCCAAGCGCGATGAGGTGCCGGTGATTTGCGATGTGCCGCGCGTGATCGAGTACTACTCGCGATGATGTCCCCTAGGAGCGAACGGTCATGCTTGGCCTGCGACAACGCACGTGGATGGCGCGTCCTCGCATTGGCCGACGGCCAGGTGCGGTTGGATTTGGGCGCGGTCGCAGTTTGGGTGGATAGCGCCGCTGCGCCGGAGCTGTTCGAGTTGTTCGGTGAGTGTTTAGATTGGTCAGCGCAAAAGAGAGACGCTCGACGAAGCTGTAGCGTAGGTTCGGTGCGGTATCGGTCGAGGCGACGCATGTTGGAGATGACCGTCGGCAACGCGATGCTGCGTTTTTCGCCGTGTGATTTCGCTGCTTTCTGCGAGCTGACGCGAGGTGCGCTTGCGCGAATGGCGGTTTTATTGAACGAGTAACCTCAAAAGGAGACAAGACAAAGCATGGGAATCGGCATCTTTTACGGAACACAAACGGGCACGACCGAAGGCGTGGTGAACACCATGTTGCGCTACCTGGGCAACTTAGTCACCACGTGCAAGTGCATCGTCAGCGCGACGGCCGACGAGATCGCCGCGCACGACTTCCTCATCCTCGGCGGCGCGACCTGGGGCGACGGCGAGCTGACCGACGACTGGGCCGACTTCTGGCCGCAGATGGATAGCATAGACTTCACCGGCAAAACCGTCGCCATCTTCGCCCTCGGCGACCAGGCCGGCTATCCCGGCCACTTCGTCAGCTCAATGCGCTACTTCTGGGACAAAGTGCAAGAGCGCGGCGGGCAGATCATCGGCATGTGGCCGACCGAGGGCTATGAGTTCGACCACTCTGACGCTGTGGTCGAAGAAGGTTACTTCGCCGGCTTAGCAATAGACGAGGTCAACCAGCCCCAACTCACCGAAGAACGCGTCGCGGCGTGGTGCGCATTCATCGCCGAGCAATACGAAGCAATGCATGCCACCGCATAGACGGGCGCTGGCGACCGGATCGTTCGCTTCATTGACCTCCTATTGACCTCCTCCCCTTCTGTGGGCGCTTCGCCGTTGTGCTGATCCCTCACGATGGCGAGGCGTCCTCATTCAGTCGTATTTCGTGCTGCCCGGGGTCGGGTATTTGGCGCTGGCGTCGTCCAGCACCAGCACCCAGTCCGGCCAGATGCGCGGCGGCGTGAACTCGTGCGGGCCGTCGTTCTTGACCCGGCCGGCGCGGTGCGCTGCGCCGGTGCGCGGGTCGTACCAGTGCACCTCCAGCACGTCGCCGCGCAGCTTGTTCAGGTCCACCGTCACCGGCTTCACTGTCGGGCAATACACGAAGGCGTAGCTGCCGTCGGCGTCGCGCGTGGCTTGGACGTGATGGGTGCCTTCGCCGGCGTCGCCGACGATGAGCGACTGGTCGGGGATGCGCGAAAGGAACGGCCGGCTCTCGATCAGGCGTTTGGCGTATTGCATTTGGCCCGAGCCGGGGAAGTGCATCGCTTCCTGCCAAGTGTGGCGACAGAAGCCCTTCGGATTCTTGCCGAGGGTAAAGAACTGCCAGATCGGGTGGCAGCCGTAGGTGTGGCCGTGCGCGCCGGCGAACAGTGCCCAATACAGGCTCTTGCGGTTGTCATAGGCCTCGAGGTAGCCGTTCTCGATGTTGAAGGCCGAAGGGTGGTCTTCGTAGGCCGGCTCTCCGTCCATGCACGGCTTGGTCGGCGCCAGCGCGTAGTCGTGCTCGATGCACTTCCAGTTCGGCGTATTGCGCGCGTGGCCGCTTTGCCACATGTTGAAGTCGAGCCAGTCGGCAGCGTGCCAGTCCTCTGCTGAAGAGCGGCCGCCCATCGGATGAAAGGTGATCAGGTGGCGGCCTTCATCGCCGGCGCGTAGCCCGGCAGCCATCGCGTTCAAGATGTCTCGATGTTCTGGCTTCTCCACCGGCCGGTCGCCGCCTAGAATCCAGATGACCGGCTTGTCTTTGTAGCGGCGGCCCAGGAACTCACCGTAGATGCGCGCGTTCTCCGGCGTGAAGATCTCCGGCCCAACGCCCCACTTCGCATTCCACTTGTCGCCCCAGGTGGGCAACATGCCACACCATATGCCAAGCGATGCCATGACGTTGACGATGTAGTCCACGTGCTCGAAGTAGGCTTCGTTCGGGCGCGTTGGATCGTTGTCAATCAGCGGCCGGTGGCCATAGGGGTTCGGATCGTTCAGACCGTCTTCTTCGGCCAGCACGACCGACTGCATCACAGTAAAACCTTTGGCTGCGCGGTCGCGCAGAAACCATTCGGCCTCGCCGCGGTCCAGGCGATGGAAGATCTCCCAAGTCGTATCGCCGAGGTAGAAGAAGGGCTTGCCGTCGTCGTAAACCAGATAGCGTTTGTTGGAACTGACTTTGAGCATGGTCATGACGGGATTATTTTGGTCTGACCATTATCGCCATCGCGCATCAGACGACAAGCAGCAGCCTATGTGCTCACTCAGTGTGAGGCAACTGCGAGGTTTGCCCCTACAGCAGAATCCGCCAGCCCTCACCGCCGGCAACATCCACGCGATAGCCCGCGCCGGCGCGCTCGACGCGGATGTCGAAACGCGCATCGCCAACACGTAGCTGCCTTACCTCGGCCCAATCCCATGCCGCCGGCAAGTTCGGCTTGATCGTGATCGTGCGCTCGGCGGCGCGCGGGTGGATGCCGAGGAAACCTTCGATTGCCGGCGAAACCAGCCCCAGGTTCGACCACAGTTGTAAGAAGCACCAATCGCCGGGCAACGCCTCGCTCACCGCGCCGGGCGTGCGGTAGGAGAACGCGCGCACGAGCTTACCCACGACGGCGAGCGCCTCATCGGCGTAGCCGTAACGCGCCGCCGCCAGCGCCAGCAGGCCGGTGTTGATGCTCATCACGTCGCGCTGCTCGGGGTGCAGATACATTCCCCACGCGTTGCTGAACTCGTCGCTCTGTAGGCGGTTCAGGGCGCGGCGCGCCTGTTCCGGCGTCGCGAGGCCAACTTCGATCGGGCACAGCGTCACCCAATGCCGAAGCAGCCACGGCAGGTCGCGGTCGCGCGGCGCGCCGGCATACTTGGCCAGGTAGGGCGCGAACCGCCGGCGCGCCGCATCCACCTGCCGTTGATGCACCAGCAACCAATCCTGTTCGCGCGCCTTCTGCTCCAGCCCGCTGAGCGTGCGCTCCACCTCGTCCATGCTGGCGCGCACGTCGGCGAACACCCCTTCATCCTCCAGCCACCACGATTCGCGGATGCATCGGGCGAGGGAGGCGGCTTTGTCGGTTAGGTCGGGAAGGTCGGTCAAGTCAATCAGGTCGGGCAGGTCGTGATGGTTGCGAATTGCCTGCGTCATGTCGGCCAGGCGAACCAGCGCGTCCCAGGTGTAGGCGGCGACGTCAATCACCTCGAAGCCGGCGTGCATCTCCACCGTCTCGATGATGCTGCGCCCGCTTGGGCACAGGTCGCCATCGGGATCATGCCGGCCAAGCGCGTAGTCGAGCAACCCGGCCTTGCAGAACGGATACATCTCGCGCAGGAAGGCGTCGTCGCCCGTCCACAGCCAGTACTGGTGCACGGCACGGGTGAACGCCGGCGTCTCGACCATGTTGCCGGCGTTGAACACGACGCCCGTGGTGCTGAGTTCGTGAATGACGCGCCCCGGCTCGCCGGGGTTGTGACGCTCGCTCTGTGTTTTGAGCAAGCGCAGCGTGTCGCGCACAAGTTCGAACTGGCCGCTCTGCAGCATCGGCAACACCGCATAGGCTACATCTATCCCGAACCACCACGGATACTCGGGCAGTCCCGCGCCTACGCCGCGACCGATGCCCGGCACATCGCGCACGAACATCTGGTTGATCAGCTTCGACCAGGTGGCAGCTTCGTTCAATCGCTCGTCGGGCGTGATGAGCTGGCTGGTTTCGAGTATGGCACGGCACTGCGCCTGTTTGGCGGCCAGCAGGGCTTCGTGCTGCGACAGCAACCGGCGATGTGTCGCCAAGGCCGCGTCGCGCGACGCCGCCGAGCCGGCAATTGCAAAGCGGATGGTTCGGACGCAGCCATCCGGCGTCGCCTCCGCATGCAGCCGATAGATGAAATGCACCGACGTGCCCTGGCCCTGCGTTCGCTCGGCGGCCCACAGGTCGCCGATGGACGCCGCCACTGGCGCAAGATCGGCGCCCACAACGCACGTCCACGGGTTGGCCTCGTCGGCGAAGATGCAACGCGCCGACGCGTCTTCGAGCGCAGCGCGATCCTGGCCATCGCGCATGCCGGCGCTCTCGCCCAGCCAGGCCGGCCGCAAGTCCGAGCGGAAGAGCGCGTGCAGCGACAGGCCGAACGGCTGCTCCGATCGAACGATGAGCGTGACGAGCATGCCCTCGGTGCCGTCCGGCGCAAAGTCCTGACGAATGACGGTGAGCGAGCCAAGGCGATACTCGAACTCGATGTGGGTTGGATAGGCTCGGCATTCCACCGCTTCGTCCAACCAACGCGGCGCATCACCGACGCCGAACCAAAAGCCATCGAGCAGCTTGATGGGGTGATCCCACACGCCCCACATCTCGCCGGGCACGTGGCCGCCTTCGGGATCGGGGAATAGGCCGTGCTGGTTGCAGATGGAATAGATGCGGTCGCCGCAGGCAGCGATAGGATCGGAGAGGCGATGGGATTTGGATTGTGGAGCGATCATGAAGGCGCTGTTGGCAGCGATGATACCGCTTTACGGCGCCTGCTGTGGGTCAATGAACTGCATCAAAAAAGGCAACCCGCCGTTGCACGCCAGCGCGACCAGCATCAGGCGAATGGCTTTGCCGGAAGCTGTGGCGAAGAAGAAGGCCAACGGATGCATTTTGAGGATGCCGGCGATCAAGCCGCCCACATCGAACATCGGGTTGGGCAACAAGGCCAGCGCAAAGATCACCAGCGGCCCGAACCGTTCCATCAGGTTGTGCATGCGCTGATAGATCTTGCCCTGCGGCAACACAGCAGTGCCGCCATAGCCGGCCATGTAGCCGGTCATCTCGCCAACTGCCGAACCTGCGCCGGCGACCAGGCCGGTCGCGAGCACACCGTAGATCGGAGCTGCCGCACACGCAACGACGAAGGCCGGCGCAGGAATGAGCACCGTCGCATTGCCGACTACGCTCAGGACGAACAACCCCAACAGCCCGAGTTGGCCGAATGCGATGAGGGCATCCCTGAAGCGCGCGCTCAGCAAAATGACGGCCACGCTGATGAGGATCGCCAGGATCAACATCACGACCGCCCGGCCGCGATGAGGTTCGGGAAGCGCGGTCGTTTCCTCGGCAGCCGGCGCCTCGCTGACTTGTGGCGATTGCGCAGCGAGCGGGACGTGATCCGCGCCCGGCGCAGCGACCGATTTGGCCTCGCCGAAGAGCATCTTACGCACGCTGCGAAGCTGCGCCCACATCTCCTCCCCCCTCTTCCGCTCGACTGCCGCCGCTCATCGCTGGAACAAAGTGGATCTCACTCGTCTCAGACACCGGATGGCGCAGCCCCTGTTTGCTGTTCACCCCATCCACCACCAACGTCAGGTTCGGCTTCAGGCGATCCTGATCCGTTTCGATCAGCCGCGCCGCGATCCCAGGGTAACGCCGATCGAGATCCTCGATCACTTGGCGCACCGTTGCGCCGTCGGCTTGCACCTCGGCCAAGCCGCCCGTCATGTTTCGTAACAACGAGGGAATCCAGACCTTCGCCATACGAACGATGTTCTACCTCAATAGGTTTAACACTGTGTGGTCTATGTAGACACGCGAATCGAGCGCGCAAGCCGATTTTATCTGGATGCGCTATGCGGCCTATAATTTCATTCTCATATTCGCGCGGGCGCGACCGAACGATGCGGTTGCGCCTAAGCGCATGGATTCTTCTGTCTTTATTGTGCAAGGAGGAAAGATGAACACCAAGAACCGCTTTCTGCCCGCGCTGTCCGCAGCAGCCGTAACCGCGCTGTTGCTGGCAGCCTGCGCTCCGGCTACGCCGGCCGCGCCAACGGAAGCGCCGGCCCCTGCGCCCACCGAAGCCCCCGCACCTACCGCAGCGCCCGCCCCCACCGAGGCGCCGGCGGCAACTGAAGCGCCGGCGCCTGCCGCAGGCGCAATGATGAAGGTCGAGGCGCCCAACTGCGACTACGGCGGCACGATGAAAGCCATCGAGGCCGTGGATGAATTGACCGTCAAGTTCACCCTGTGCACGCCCGATCCGGCCTTCCCCTACAAGATCGCCGGTGACTCGTTCGCCATCCTCGATGCCGACTACCTGAACGACACCGGCGGCGACAGCAACAAGATCAGCGAGAACCCGGTCGGCACCGGCCCGTACAAGCTGAAGGAGTGGAAGCGCGGCGAGAGCATCACCTACGAAGCCTTCGCCGATTACTGGGGCGAGAAGGCCAAGACACCCACCGCCGTGCTGCGCTGGTCGAAGGAAGCGGCGCAGCGCTTGCTCGAGCTGCAATCGGGCAACGCCGATGGCATGTCGAACGTCGGCCCGGATGACTTCGAGACGGTCGAGAAGGATCCCAGCCTGAAGCTCATCGAAGTGCCGGCGGCCAACATCTTCTACATCGGCTTCAACAACACCATCCCGCCGTTCGATGACGATCGCGTGCGCCTGGCGTTTGCCTACGGGATTAACCGCCAGCGCATCGTGGACGACTACTACCCGCGCGGCTCGGTCGTCGCCACCAGCTTCGTGCCGACCAGCTTCGCGGTCGGCGCATCGCCCAACGTCCCCTGGCACGAATACAACCCGGAGAAAGCCAAGGAGCTATTGAAGGAGGCCGGCAAGGAGAACCTGGAAGTGACGCTGACGTATCGCGACGTAGTGCGCGGCTACCTGCCGAACCCCGGCATCGTGGCGCAGGAAATTCAAGCGCAACTCAAGGAGATCGGCGTCAACGTCAAGATCGAGGTCAAGGAGTCGGGCGCGTTCCTCGACTCGGTGACTGCCGGCAAGGAGGCGTTCTATTTGCTTGGCTGGGGCGCCGATTACCCCGACGCGACGAACTTCCTGGACTATCACTTCGGCCCGGAGAACAAGCAGTATGGCAAGCCTTACGACGACATCGTGGCATTGCTGAAAGAAGGCGCGTCCACCGCCGACCTAGCCAAGCGCCAGGCAGCCTACGACAAGGTCAACGAACTGCTGAAGAAGTATGTGCCGATGATCCCCGTGGCGCACGGCGGTTCGGCGCTGGCCTTCCGTGCCGATGTCGAGGGTGCACACGCCAACCCGGTCAGCGCGCTGGTCTTCGCCGTGATGGCGCCGCCGCGCGACACCTTCGTCTATGTGCAGAACGCCGAGCCGATCAGCCTGCACTGCGCCGATGAGAGCGACGGCGAGACCTTCACCGCCTGCGCGCAGATCTATGAGACCCTGCTGCGCTTCAAGCTCGGCACCGCCGAGGTGGAGCCGGCGCTGGCCGTGAGCTATGAGTCCAACGCTGACCTCACCGAGTGGACGTTCAAGCTGCGCCCGGGCGTCAAGTTCCACAACGGCGCGACGCTCGACGCCAACGACGTGGTTGCCACCATGGCTGCGCAGTGGGACGCCAAGAATCCCAACCACAAGGGGCGCACCGGCAGCTTCGAATACTGGACGGCTTACTTCGGCTCGTTCTTGAACGCCCAGTAGCGTCTCAGACGGTCGGTCAGGTCAGTCAAGTCGGTCAGGTCGTCACATCCAACTCGACTGACCTGTAGACCTGACGACCTGATAGGCCTGACGACCTGACCGACCTTACGACCCGATAGACTCGGACGACCTGACCGAAACCGACCTACCTCGCTCCCGATGGCCCGCTTCCTCGTGCGCCGCTTGCTGCTCTTGCTGCCGGTGATGCTCGGCATTCTGCTGGTCACGTTTGTGCTAGTGCGGCTGATCCCCGGCGACCCATGCAAGTCCATGCTGGGCGAGCGCGCCACCGAAGAGAAGTGCGATGCCTTTCGCGAGCGCTTCGGCCTGAACGACCCGATCCCCGTGCAGTTCGTGCGCTATGCCGGCAACGTGCTGCAGGGCGACTTCGGCGTCTCCATCAAGAACGGCCGGCCGGTGACGGATGTGCTGGCCGAGCGTCTGCCGATGACGATGGAGCTGACGTTCTTCGCGATGCTGTTCGCTTCCGTCTTCGGCATCGCGCTGGGGGTGATCAGCGCCGTGCGGCACAACACGGCAGTGGACGTTGGCGCGATGATCTTCGCCAACGTCGGCGTCTCGATGCCGGTGTTCTGGCTCGGCTTGATGTTGGCCTACGTCTTCGCGCTGGCGCTGAAAGGTACGCCGCTCCAACTGCCGCCCTCCGGCCGGCTGACGGCCGGCACAGACCTGCCTTCGCTATTGAAGGTGTGGGGAATGGAAGACGCGCAGGGATTGCAGCGCTTCATGGTCCTGTTGATCTCCAACTCGGTGTTGCTGAATTCGCTGATCCAAGGCAAGTTCAACGTCTTCATAGACGCGCTTCGCCACCTCATCCTACCGGCCGTAGCCGTAGGCACGATCTCGCTAGCCATCATCGCCCGCATGACGCGCGGCGCGATGCTCGATGCGCTCACACAGGACTATGTGCGCGTCGCGCGCGCGAAAGGGCTGACCGAACGCATGGTCATCCTCAAACACACGCTGCGCAACGCCCTCGTGCCCATCGTCACCATCATCGGCCTGCAGATCGGTGGCTTGCTCTCCGGCGCCGTGTTGACCGAGACGGTGTTCAGCTTGCCCGGCGTCGGCACGCAGATCGTGGACGCCATCACCGCCCGCGACTACCCAGTGGTGCAAGCCTTCACCGTGCTCATCGCCGTCATCTTCGTGGTAGTGAACCTGATCGTGGACGTGAGCTACGCCTATCTCAACCCGCGCATCCGCGTGAGCTGAACCGGCCACATGCAAGAGTCCCTCTCCGCTCCTATCGCGACGGTGCCGGCGCGCGAGGCCAGCCGGCTGCGCGTGCAGTCGCCGTTCGCGCGGACGATGCGCCGGCTGCTGCACAACCGGTCGGCGCAGGTCGGCCTGGTCATCATCTCTCTGCTGGTGCTAGTCGCCATCTTCGCAGACGTGATCGCGCCCTACGCCTACGATCAGCAAATACGCCAATCGGGCTTGCGCCGGCGCAGCCCGCCGTGCATCCACCTGCTCGGCTGCGACCGCGACAAGCCGCAGTTGCTGATGGGGCTGGACGGCAACTTTCGTGACCTGTTCTCGCGGGTGGTGTATGGCTCGCGCCTCTCGTTGCAGATCGGCTTCCTGACCACCGGTGCAGCCATCCTGATCGGCACGCTGCTGGGCGCGGCAGCCGGCTATGCCGGCGGCTGGGCCGACAACATCATCATGCGCGCGATGGACGTGCTGCTCGCCTTCCCCAGCCTGCTGCTGGCCATCGCCATCGTCAGCGTGCTCGGCCCGGGGTTGATCAACACGCTGCTGGCGGTTGCCATCGTCTCCATCCCGATCTACGCGCGCGTAGTGCGCTCCAGCGTGTTGAGCGTGAAGGAGATGGACTACATCGCCGCGTCGCGCGCGCTGGGCGCATCTCCCTTGCGCATCCTGTTCGTGCGCATCCTGCCGAACTCGCTCACCCCGGTGATCGTCGTCGGCACGCTGGGCATCGCCACGGCCATCCTCGACGCCGCCGGCCTGTCGTTCCTCGGGCTGGGCGCACAGCCGCCTACGCCGGAGTGGGGCCTGATGCTCGGCGAGGAGCGCAACAGCGTGTTCAACGCGCCGCACCTGGTGTTCTTCCCCGGCATCGCCATCATGATCACCGTGCTCGGATTCAACTTGCTGGGCGACGGCCTGCGCGACGCGCTCGACCCGCGCCGCAAGGCATGAAGTGCTAGAATCTTGACCATGGCCCCTGCGGTTGAAGCGACTCCGGCGCCGCCGGTCGTCACAGGCGCCGACGGCTTGCCTCGGATCAGCCAGGAATACCTGGAGGAATACGAGCGCTTCGTGCAAACCATCGTGACGGAGGACGACACGCCGGTGGACAACATCTTCTCCGCGAAGCAAGCGCGCTTGTTGGTCGAGTCACTCTACGCCTCGTGGCAGCACCCGGAGTTCGGCCGCCGGTTCATCGCCGACGGCAACGTGGGCGTGTTCTACGCCCTGCGCCGGCCGCCGGTAGTGCCGGACATGTTCCTCAGCCTGGACGTCACGCTGCCGGCGGACATCTGGAAGAAGACCAACCGCTCGTACTTCATCTGGGAATACGGCAAACCGCCCGAAGTCGTCGTCGAGGTCGTCTCGAACGAAGAGGGCGACGAAGAGCGCGCCGATGGCAAACTGCGCATCTACGCGCAGATGGGTATCGTCCGCTATGTCGTCTACGATCCGGCGCTGCACACCGGCAGTGAGCCGCTGCGGCTATATACGCTCATGCAAGGCCGGCTGCGCCGCACCGATGAGACTTGGTTCGACGAAGTGCAACTGGGCGTTACGCTGTGGCGCGGCGTGTACGAGGAACGCGAGGACACCTGGCTACGCTGGTGCGACCGGAACGGTGTCGTCGTTCCCACCGGCGCCGAGCGGGCCGAAGCAGAGCGTCAACGTGCTGAGGCCGAGCGCCAGCGCGCCGAAGCAGAGCACCAGCGTGCTGAAGCCGAACGTGAGCGCGCCGAACGCCTGGCCGCCAGGTTACGCGCCGCCGGTATTGACCCCGACGCCTAGCCGCACACTCGCGCCCCGCTACGAGGCAATTCGCCAACTCGTCCCCTTCGGCCCATCTTCCAGCACGATGCCGAGCTTGGCCAGCCGGTCGCGGATCGCGTCGGCCCGCGCGTAATCTTTTGCCTTGCGCGCCTCGTTGCGCATCTCGATCATCATCTCGATCAGTGCCGCCTCGCGCTCGGCACTGGCCGCATCGCGCGATTCGACATCCGCGCGCACGACGCCCAGCACGTCGCCGGCCAACTCACGGTAGATTGCGTCGGCCTGCTCCAGCACCCGCTGCGTCGCAATGCCGCTGTTAATGGCGTTGTTGATCTCCTTGCTCATGTCGAACAGCGCCGAAAGGGCGAGCGGCGAGTTGAAGTCGTCGTTCATCGCGCTGGTAAACAGCATGCGCGTTTGGTCGAGCATGTCCATCAATTGGCCACGCGTCGCCTCGTCGCCGTTCTCCGGCGCATGCTTCAGCGCGTCGCGCACGCGCCGCACGGCGGTGTGGATGCGCTCCACCCCTTTGCTCGCGGCGTCCAGCGCCTCGGCGCTGTAGTCGGCCGGGCTGCTGTATTTGCCGGATAGGATGAAGTAGCGTAGTGCCTCGGGCCGGTAGGTCTTGAGCGCGTCTTTGATGGTGACGAAGTTGCCGAGCGACTTGCTCATCTTCACACCGTTCACCAGCAGCGAGCCGGTGAGCATCCAGTAGTTGGCGAAGGGCACCCCGTGCGCACATTCGCTCTGGGCGATCTCGGCTTCGTTGTGCGGGAAGATGTTGTCTATGCCGCCGCCGTGGATGTCGAACGTCTTGCCGAGATACTTGGTGCTCATGGCCGAGCACTCGATGTGCCAGCCGGGATAGCCGCGGCTCCATGGAGAGGGCCATTGCAGGATGTGGTTCTCCGGCGCCTTCACCCACAGCGCGAAGTCCATCGGGTGGCGCTTCTCTTCGCGAATAGCCACGCGCTTGCCGGCCTCCATCTCCTCGATCCGCCGGCCGCTCAGCTTGCCGTAGTCCGGATCGGACTCGACGCTGAAGTACACCGAGCCGTTCACCACATACGCATGGCCCTTCTCGATGAGCGCCTGGATCATCTCGATCTGCTCGGGGATGTGCGCGCTGGCGCGCGGCGAGATATCAGGGCGCTGCACGCCCAGTGCGTCCATGTCCTCGAAGTACGAGCGCATGTAACGCTCGACCAGCTCCATCGGCTCGACGCGCTCGCGCCGGGCGCCCTTCAGAATGCGGTCTTCGCCGTCATCCAGCATGTGCCCGACGTCGGTGATGTTCTGCACGTAGCGCACCTTATAGCCGCTGTAACGCAGCCAGCGCACCACTACGTCGAATGCGACATAGGTCTTGGCGTGACCGAGATGGGCGTGGTCATACACCGTGGGCCCGCACACATACATGAACACCCGGCCCTCCACGATGGGTTTGAACGGTTCCTTTTCTCGCTTGAGTACGTTGTAGATCACTAAGCTCATGATTGGCAGCAACTAGCGATAGTCAGAAGGGATGCGGGAGTCGGAGGACGAAAGCCTGGCGTTGACCGTCTGCTCCCGGCCTCCGGCGAGTGGTTTGGCGAAGATCATCCGGCCGGCGGCCGTCTGCAGCACCTTGGTCACGCTCACCTCGATGGACCGGTCGAGATACGGCTGACCTTCTTCGACGACCACCATCGTGCCGTCCTCGAGGTAGCCCACGCCCTGGCCGGCCTCGCGACCGGGCTGGATGATCTGGATCTGCAGCGATTCGCCCGGCAACACGACCGTCTTCACTGCGTTGGCCAGCTCGTTGATGTTGAGCACCGTTACGCCTTGCAGCGACGCAACCTTGTTGAGATTGTAATCGTTGGTCACGATTGGGCAGCCCCAGTGCTTGGCCAGCAAGATCAGCTTTTCATCCACGCGCTGCGCTTCGATCGGATCGTCATCTACGATTCTCACCGGCCAGGGCGATTCCTTTTGCAGGCGCTTGAGCACTTCCAGCCCGCGCCGGCCGCGCGCCCGGCGCATGGCGTCGGGCGAGTCGGCGACGAACTGCAATTCGTTCAGCACGAAGCGCGGCACGATCATCTCGCCGCGCAGGAAACCGGCATTGCTCACATCGGCAATGCGCCCGTCAATGATCACACTGGTGTCGAGCAGTAGCGGCTCGCGCATCAAGATGGGCAGCTCATCCGGCTTGCTCGCCGGCAGCTTGATGTTCAGGATCTGGAACAACTCGCGGTAGCGCAGGCTCATGATGCCTAGGCCGAGCGTGCCAAAGCCGACTGCTGCCAGGAAGGGCAACACCGGCCCGAACGGCTCCGGCAAGCGCGCCAGCGGGAAGGCCAACAGCGCTGCCAGCAGCAGCCCGGCGCCCAGGCCGATGAAGCCGGCGATGATCTGCGACGCGCTAAGGCTGACGATGCGATGGTAGAGCTGGGTGAGCGGCTTGCCGAACGCCAACGGGAACAGCAGCGCGCCGACGAGCCCCAGCGCCGCCATCGTGATGACGTGCGCGATGACGTAGTTGTCGAGCGGCGGCGGAAAGTAAACGCTGATCAGGTCGCCGAGCGACCAGCCGATCAGGCCGCACACGACTGCGCCGCAAATGCGCAGCCCGAATAGGATGGATGATTCCGTCTTCACGGCTCAAAATAAATCCTGGAATAAAACCGGATGAATACTGGGGATGATGGTAACACAGTAGTAGAATCTGTGCGTATGCCCAACCGCGCGATAGACCTGAACCCCGTCTCCCGCGTGACCGTCGGCGCGATCGGCGAGCCGGGCCGCCGCACGTTCTATATCCAGGCGCGCAAAGGATCGGAGCTGGTCACGCTCCTCTGCGAGAAGGAACAGGTCTCGGCCTTGTGCCTGGCCTTGCAGCAGTGGCTGGACGAGTTGCGGGTCAAATACCCCAAGGGCGCGAATTTCGTCCGCCTGAACATAGACATGGAGCTTGAACAGCCACTCACGCCGGCCTTTCGCGTCGGCCAGATGGGCCTAGGATACGACGAAGAGAATGATCTGATCGTCCTCGTCCTGACCGAGCTGTTGCCGGAGGACGTGGATCAAGATCAGGCGACCACGATTCGCCTGTTCTGTTCGCGGGCGCAGATAGACGCTTTCAGCCGGCATGGCTTGGAAGTCGTCGCCAAGGGTCGCCCGATCTGTCCGCTGTGCGGTAAACCGATGGATCCCGAAGGGAACGTCCAGGGCTTCTGCCCGCGCCGCAACGGTCACGCCGATGAGATCGTTTTCGCATGAGTCAACGATTGCCAAATCATCAATCATTAATCATCAATCATGAATCATGATTCATGATTGATGATTGATGATTCATGACTGATTGATGACGATGAGCGACTCACTCCCTGTGCAACAGGTGCTCCGAATCTTGAGCGAAGGCGAGATGGAATCGCTGGGCTTGATGCCCTGGGGATCGAACTACACCTTCCTGGTCGAGGTCAAAGATCCGGACGCCTCGCGCGCGGCGAGGGAGAAGACCTCGCTCCTGGCCGTATATAAACCCCGGCGCGGCGAGGCGCCACTGTGGGACTTCCCGACCGGCACGCTTTGCCTGCGCGAGTATGCTGCCTATCTAGTAAGCGAGGCGCTCGGCTGGCAGCTCGTCCCGCCGACGGTGCTGCGCAACGGCCCGCATGGATTCGGTTCGGTGCAGTTGTTCATAGACAACGACGCCGATCAACACTTCTTCACCTTCCGCGAGGATGCAACATGCTGCGAGCAGCTCCAGCGCATGGCGCTGTTTGATCTGATCACCAACAACGCCGACCGTAAGAGCGGCCATTGCCTGCGCGATAGAAACGGCCATGTGTGGGCGATTGACCATGGCATCACCTTCAATGCCGATTACAAGTTGCGCACGGTAATCTGGGACTTCGCCGGCCAACCCATTCAACCGAAGATGCTGGAGGACCTTAAATGCCTGCGCCCGCAACTCGAGCCGGATCAGGCGCTCGGCAAGGCGTTATATAAGCTGCTAGACGAGGCAGAGGTTCGCGCCTTCATCAAGCGACTCGATGGGCTGATCAAGCTCAAGCGCTTCCCCAGCCCGAACCGCTACGACCGCAATATCCCCTGGCCGCCAATCTAAGCCCCGGCTCCCAACTCCCAGCTTCTGATCTCTGATTTCTGACCTCTGACTTCTGATCCCTGCCAGGCGCATGCCGCAACCCTCAGTCCGTCCTTCGCCCTCTACCATCGAAGACTTCGCATCCGCGGTCGCATATATCCATGCGCTGGATCATGTGGACACGCCTCGGCACACGCATGCCTATGCCTTTCAGCACGGCATCGCTCGGGCGCGCCACCTGCTGGAGCAGCTGGGCGGCGCGCCGAGGGCGACGACGCGGTGCGTGCTCGTCGCCGGATCAAAGGGCAAAGGCAGCACGGCGATGATGCTCTCGGCAGCGCTGAGCGCGGCCGGCTACCGCGTAGGCATTTTCACCGGCCCACACCTGCACTCGCCGCTAGAGCGCTTCGTGATCAGCCGGCATGGCCGGCCGGCGCCGATGTCGGAAGCGCAGTTCACTGCCTACGCCGCACAGATCGAACGCATCGTCGAAGCGTGGGGCTGCCCCGAACTGGGCCTGCCGACGCGCTTCGAGGCATTCACGGCGATGGCCTATCACTGGTTCGAAGCGGAAGCTGTGGACATCGCGGTGATGGAGATTGGCATCGGCGGTCGGCACGATGCGGTCAATCTGGCCGAGCCAATCGTGTCGGTCATCACCAACATCAGCCTGGAGCATACGCAAATGCTTGGACGAACGCTGGCCGAAATCGCGCATGCCAAAGCCGGCGTCCTGCGCGCCCATGGCGCAGGGGTGATTGCGCCGCAGCAGGACGAGGTCAAGCACGTCATCCTCGACGAAGCGCAGTGGCTGGGCAACGTCGAAAGGCTCTACTTCGCCGAAGCGTGCTGCTCGGTGTCGTGCGCCGGCATTCACATCGGAGCGACTGCCGGCGAGAGCGGGCAGTGGCTGCACGTCCGGCTGCACGGAGCATGCGCCGGCGCGCCCGCTGAGACGAGCAATGGACGCGCGCCGTTGTTCTGCCCGCTGCTGGGCCGCTACCAGCTTGAAAACGCAGCGACGGCGATCACGGCGGTGCAGGCATTGCGGGCACGAGGCTATTCCATCAGCGATGATGACCTGCGCCGAGGCTTTGCCGGCGTGCGCTGGCCGGGGCGATTTGAGGTGCTGCGACGCGATCCGCTCATCATCGCCGACGGCGCGCACACGCCGTATTCGATGAGCCAACTGTGCGCCTCGCTCCAGGAGTACTTCCCCGGTCGCCGCCTCCACTTCGTCATCGGCGTGCTGCGCGATAAAGACGTGCGCGGCATTATCCAGGCAGCGGCGCGCGTCGCCGCCTCTCTCACTTTCACCGACATGGACGTGCGACGCGCCGTGCCGGCCGATCAACTGCTCGCGACGTGGCAGGCGCTCGATTCGCCCCCAACTGATCCCCAAGATGGCCAAACATCCTTCCAGGCGTCCACCGCAGTAGACGTTTCGTCGGCCATTCGTCAAGCACTGATGCGCGCAGATCGCAACGATATTGTGTGCATTACAGGGTCGTTGCATCTTGCAGCCCTTGCAGCAGAAAGAATAGAAAACCTTTAGGGGGCGAGCGTCGAATGGCGAACCTGGTGGTTTGCCGATCCGGCGCTCGTCTTTCGCGTTTTCGGTCGCTCGACATGGGTTCGAATCTATCATCGCCGCGACGGCGTAGCCGTTTGAACTGGTTTGCCGTTCTCATCGTCGTCGGCGTTGCGTTGCTGGTGTTGCCGGCCGCAGGCCTGCTCGCCCTGCGCGTGGCAAGCGACTTGACCCGGCGCATGGAGCAAGTCGTTAACGGCGGCGAGTCGGCGCCGCCCCTCGAACTGCCGGAGATCGGCGTATGGCAAGGTAAGGAGCGCATCACCATCCTGCTGTTGGGCATAGACCAGCGGCCAGGGGAGCACCCCGATTCAGCCCGCACCGACGCGATGATGTTGCTGACGCTCGATCCGCTAGAGCGCACGGCGGGCATGTTGAGCATCCCGCGTGACCTGTATGTGCCACTGCCCGATCGCGGCCAGGATCGCATCAATACGGCGCACATCTATGGCGGCCCCGAATATGCGATGCGCGCCGTGGAATACAACTTCGGCATTCCTGTCCATCACTACGTGCGCGTGAACTTCACAGCGCTCACTGCGTTGGTTGACCTGGTAGGTGGCATCGAGGTCTACAACGACCGTGACATCTACGACGCTACCTACCCAGACGACGCTTACGGCTACGAGCCGTTCGTGCTGCCGGCCGGCTGGCATGTGCTGGATGGCCGTACAGCGCTGAAATATGCGCGCACGCGACATGGCGCGAGCGACTTCGCGCGCATCCGCCGGCAGCAACAGATCTTGCTCGCCTTGCGCGAGAAGCTGAGCACGACCGACGCAGCGACCAAAGTGCTGCCACAAATTCCACAGATCATGCAGGCGCTGAGCGGCGCGATTCAGACCGACCTGAACATGGTCGAGATTGCCCAGCTCGCGTTGACGGTCAAGGACATCCCCGACGATCGCATCGCGCGCGTGGCGATTGACGAGACGGCGGTGCAGCCATGGACGACGCCACAGGGCGGCAGCGTGCTCATTCCCATCCGCGAGCGAGTGCGCGAGCTGCGCGAGTTGTTCTACAACCCGCGGATCGCGGCGCAACAGCCGGCAGCCCCCACGCCGGCCGCACCGATGCGCATCTCCATCCAGAATGGCACACCGGTCCGGGGGCTGGCTGCCGGGACGAAGGCCTACCTCGAAGGTCGCGGCTTCATTGTAGAGAGCATCGCCGATGCGCCTCAGCGCTACCAGCGCACAGTGATCGTGGACTACAGGGGGCAGCCGGACATGGCGCAGCGCCTGGCCGCCGAGCTCGGGCTGCCGTTGACGAGCGTCGCCACTGTGTCCGACCCGAACAGTTCGCTCGACGCGCTGGTCATTCTGGGGGATGATTTCCAGCCGAAATAGTTGGCAAGCAAGCAGTATGCCGTGTCACGTTTCGCCACACCCGGACACGAAACGACGTTGCCTCGGCGTCTTCGTCGTTACACCGGTTGCGTGGCCGATGTGGGCTAATTCGCCCTCAAGCGACATGTGCTCTATGCTCGATTTCGAGCCGGCAAAAACAGTTATAATCACGTGCGCCTTCCTTCGAGAAGAACGCGACAGGCACATGGAAACGCGATGAAAGTCTTACTTTTGCAGGATGTGTATAACCTCGGCCAGGCCGGCGAAGTGAAAACCGTCGCCGATGGCTATGGTCGCAATTATTTGCTGCCGCGCGGCCTGGCTGTGCTTGCGACGCCATCCGCAGTCAAACGCGCCGAGCGTATCAAGCAGGCCGCTATCGAGAAGCGCGCCCGCGAGAAAGCGGACATCGAGGCGCTTGCCCAAGTGCTCTCCGGCATGACGCTCACCTTCAACGTCCGCACGGGCGAGAAGGGCAAGCTCTATGGCTCGATTACTTCGGCGCAGATTGCCGACGCGATCGCCAAGCACCTGGGCAGCGAATTCGACAAGCGCAAGGTTGCGCTACGCGAGCCGATCCGCGAGGTCGGCACATACACGGTGCCCATCCGCCTCAGCGCAGAAGCTGCGCCAGCCGTCACGGTGATTGTGCAGCAGGAAGGCACCGTCGCTGCTGCGGCGAACGCAACGACGCCGGCCGGATCAACCGCCTCACGAGAAGCAGCGCCACAAGCCGAAGCGGCAGAGCCCGCCGGCTGAGAACCTGAAAGGAGGGGATAGGTGGAACACAACCACGACGAGTGGCTCGATCTGGAACTCGAAACGGATAGCGATTCTCAAGTCATCGAACTACTCGCAGGAGATCTGACCTGTCCCCTTTGTGGCTCATCTTACGAGCCGTCTGCGATCCACTTCATCCGCCAGCGCCGGGACATCGTCACGCTTGCCGTGCAGTGCTATCGCTGCGGCGCCGGCAGCTTGATCACCGTCCAGCGCGATGCTAGTCCCACATCTGATCCGTCCGAATTGACGCCGGTCGAGCGCGCGTTCTTCGCCTGTCTGCCCCCGCTGAGCGATGCCGATGTGGCGCGCATCCGCCGATTGCTGCGAGCGCACACCGGCGACCTGCGCGATCTGCTCTGACCAATCACCAACGCTTGGGCGGCGCGAGCCTCAATACATCCTCGACGCGGTTGGACTGATCTTGGAGCGGATTCAGCCGTACCGTGCTGGCTGCTCGCGAGAACACGCGCCATCCATCGCACACGCGCATCAAAGCAAGGTCGGTCGTTTTGCGGCGCTGGCGCAACGCGGTCTTGAGCGGGACGCCGTGCGCGACATCCATCGCCAGCGATTCGACGAACGGCTGCGCGTCCGCCGGCAGATTGAGCGCCATCAGCGCCAGCGCCGCTTCATCCGGCATGAGCGATTGCGCCTCGCCTGAGTGTCGGGATGAAGCAATGGCCGCACCAACCACGCGCGCCCAACTCGCCGGCTGGGGCGTTTGCAGCCAGGCCTCCACCGGCCGGTCCATGTCGAAGTCGCGCACGAACAGCACCGGCTGCTCGCCGAACGGCGTCAGGCCGAATACCTCCGCGCGCGGCTGCTCGATGAAGTTGTCCTCGATCCAAGCGAAGGCCGACATCTGGTCGAGCAGCGTGTTGCGCTCGGTCATCACTGCACCGACGAAAAGCGGGAACGGCGCAGTCAGGATGGGCAGGCCGAACAGCAAGCGGGCCGTCGCTTCCATGCAGACGATTTTGCTGTTTGCTGCCAGCCGGCGAACCAACGCATCGGCACAATCGCCGAAGATCAGCAGCGCTGCACCTTGCGCCATCGCCAGCGTGCAGCGCGCATCGAGGTGCAGCAGTTGATCGAACGACGTGAAGTTCACGCCTCAATGCTACTTCACCAAGCGTAGCGCGGCCGCTTGGCCTTCGCCGCATCGTAGAGCACATCGAAGCGACCATCTTTGGTGAAGTAGTCAATCAACGCGCGCGCCTTGCCGCCCTTGGCTTCGCCGGCCAGGCTATCCCAGTCCACGCCAAGCGTGAAAGCCAAGTCCTGCAGGTCGTCGAGCGAGAAGACCGCCTCGAACGCTTCGTAGAGCTTTTGTTCGCGCGGGTCGCGCCGGCGCGCTATGCCGCGGTCATCCGGGCTGCGCCCGCCATAGATGTTGATCTGGTCGCGCCCAACGAAGTCGCGCCCGGCGGTGACGTTGCCGCCGATATAAGCGCCGCTCGCCTCAATCCGCGTGCCGGTGTTGATGCTTCCGGTGTTGCCACCCTCGACGATCACACCGCCCGCGCCGGTTGCGCGCGCGCCCGTGCCCTGAGCGAGGCAACCATCGCCGGTGAGGCTCGCCGAATATTGCTGCGCGATAGCCGGCGCATGCTGCCGGATCAAACCGAGCAACGCCTGCGCTCGCTGGAACACCTCCGCATCTTGTGCGACGCCGGCGTCGGCCAGCTCATCCTTCAGCACCTCCTGCCGCGCTGCATCGCCCGGCTTCTTCTCCACGCTGCGCATCGCAGACTCAACAGCCGAGGATGCGCCAAACTTCCCGATGATGAGCGACTTCAAGCCCTGGTAAACGTCCTTGACCGCCTGAGGCACAACTTCCTGAGCCGCGGCAGCTGCACCGGCAATGAGCGCGCCGGCGATGGTGGAAAGTGGATCCATATACACCCCCTTGGACGGGCATTGTAATGCGCACGCGGAATGGGTGCATTTTTTAACGGGTGCATTGCGCGGGTTTGCGCAGCGGATGAATCCGCGCGCAATGCATGGCAAAGCCGGCGCATGGCTGGCTCTGCCGAAATTACCTGCGACCTCAGTCGCCGGGCAGTTTGCCCCCAGCGGCAAATACACCTGGGTGCATTCGCGGATAGGGGCAAACCATCGCACGGTAGGGCACGGACTCCGTTCCGTGCCCGTGTGCGCCGCCAACGGCGCGCTGGGGTGGCCCATGTGGGCCATTCAGAGCGCGCCCTACAACCCCCGCTAGCGAATGCACCCACGCCGAATCCGCTATTCATTTGAATTCTACGCGCCGGCCGGTGAACAAAGAGATGCTCTTGGCCAAGAGCGCGAGCGCAGCGACCACGAACAGATCTACGAACGCTGTGAGCGCGAACACCGCCGTCAACCAGCGGGCAGCATCCTGGGCGAAGGGAGCGATCGCCGCGACGAGATCCGTGCCCCCTGCGAGCAGCAACAACGCGCTGAAGATGGCCACGAACCCGATCACCGGCGGCCACGATTGCGTGTCCGATGACGACGGCATCATGCTGTTGGCGATGGCGAACACCATGTAGATCCACAGCCATGAGTCGGTTGCGCGCGGCAGGGCAAGCAACTGATCGAGCAACCCCTGCGCGCTGCCATCTGCCAGCGCCGACTGCATCGAGCCGAGGTCGAACACCAACACGCCGATCAAGATGAGCGCAACCAGCCCGGCGAACAACGGCGCAGCGCCGATCAGGCTGGTGCGCAACGCATCGCTGCGCAACACTTCGACGTAACCCAATCGCACGACACCGTTGCGCTGGCGCTCCGGCCGCAACGACAAGCGTCGCACGCGCACGCCCAGCAACGCTGCCATCGCGGCATGGCTCACCTCGTGCAGCGCCACGCCCGGCAGTAGCACCAGCGAATACAGCAGCGTGGCCGCTTCGACGTGCCCCGTCAGCAGCAGAAAGACTTCCTGCAGGCGACGATGCACGAACCGCTCCAGCACCAACACCGCACCGAAGGCGACAAGAAAGAGGAGGAAGGGGAGGAGCATGGCGTGTGGCGTGAGTCGTCTGGCGTCTTACGTCTTACGTCCTGCGTCTTGTGTTTACGCTTTACGTGTTGCGTTTCGCGTTTCTCGCACACGTCCCGGAAGCGGAATACCCAACACGCGCCATCTCACAAGTTGCCTTTGGCTGCCTGGACGATGGCGACGAAGTCCTCGGCCTTCAGGCTTGCTCCACCGACGAGAGCGCCGTCCACGTCGGGTTTGCTTAGGATTTCGGGCGCGTTCGCCGGCGTCACGCTGCCGCCATACTGGATGCGTATCTCATCCGCTGCTGCGCCGAACAGCTCGCGAAGCTGCGCGCGTACGAAGGCGCAGCGATGCTGGGCATCATCGGCCGTCGCTGCCCGGCCGGTGCCGATGGCCCACACCGGCTCGTAGGCGATGACGATCTTCGTCGCATCGTCCGTAGCGACGCCGGCCAGATCTGCGCGCACTTGCCGTGCGAGCACGGCTTCGGTCTCGCCGCGTTCGTTCTGCTCCAGCGTCTCGCCGATGCACAAGATGGGCCGCAAGCCGTGTTTCAGCGCGGCCAGCACCTTGCGGTTGATGAAGGCATCGCTCTCGCCGAAGTGTTGGCGCCGCTCAGAGTGGCCAAGGATGACGTAGTCGGCCAGGCCGGCCAGCATGACCGGCGAGATCTCGCCGGTGAACGCGCCTTTGTCTTGATCGTGCATGTTTTGTGCGCCGAGTTTGATCATCGTATTGGCGATGGCCGACTTGACTGCGGTCAGCGCAACGAATGGCGGGCACAAGGCGACTTCCGTCTCGCGCACCGCGCGCAGCCCGGTAATTAGCTCGATCGCCAGATCGTAGGCTTCGCTGACCGTCTTGTTCATCTTCCAGTTGCCGGCAATCAATTGTTTGCGCATGGATGCTCCCATGATCGAGAATGTGCGCCTATTGTCTCATCAAGGGTCGAACCGCTCACAGCAGTCTAACCCTCAAGCTAAGCCTGAGCGAATCACACGTGGGGCAAGTTTTAGATAAGCAGCGTACGCAAAATGCGACGGCGCATAGTCCCACGCGCCGAGGCCTTCCACGAAACGCGCGCCGAAGCCTTCCTTGAAGCGATACACGCCCCATAGCGCATCGCTATCCTCGAGCGTGTCCGGTGCGCCCCACCAGTCGTATACCGTGTAGCCGTGATCGCGCGCCCAGCGCATTGCCGACCACTGCAGCAGATAGTTCGGCATGTGCTCACGGCCTACTGAGCGTGACATGCCGTAGAAGTACCAAGCGCGGTCGGCGAAGCAAAACAGCACCAACCCGGCCAGCGCCCGCCCGTCATGCTCGGCAACGAATGCGATGCCATTCAGCGCTCGCCACGCGTCGAAGTAGTACTGCGCCTCGCGGATGATGAACCCATCGCGCCGGCCGGTTTCGGCATACATGTCGTAGAGCAGGCGTGCGTCGGCGTCGCTAATCGGCGCGATGACGCGCACGCGTACGCCGCGCTTCTCCGCCAAACGCACGTTGTAGCGGGTCTTGGGCTTCATCGCCGCCAGCAACGCATCGTCGCTCTGGCGCAGATCGGTGTGCATGGTGTTGCGAAATTGGACTTGTGCGGGCGAATAGCGCCAGCCGCGCGCGGCCAGCAATGCCCGGCGCCGGTCGAGTGCGCCTCCATCATTCGGATCACCCGGATCGCCATCTATCTTCACCCAGATCGCACGCTGCGCCCGTGCCCGCTGCTCCAATAGCGCCAACGCCTCGCTGAACGCATCGTCATCAGCAGCGGCCGGCCCCTTGGGCGCATATAGCACGCAGAGGGGTAGCCGGCGGATGCGGCGCTTCAGCAACTGTATTGCTGCGCGCGGGCTGCCATCAGCACCGCTCAGCAGCCAACGCTCGGCCGTCCACCCCCAACGCGACTTGAAATCGCCCCACGCCCATGACTGGAGCAGGTGCGGCGAAGGGAGCGTGCGCAGCGCCGCATCCCAAGCGCGCGCATCAGCCACCTGCGTCCACATCACGGCAAAATCATGAGGGCGAAGCACCCGTGCGAATGCTTCGCCCTCCCGATGTGAAGAACCCGACGCGCGAGGACGTCTTCACCTGATGATGACCTTGGCGCCGACTTCCTCGAGCTTCTTCTTGGTCTCTTCGGCCGTCTCTTTCGAAACGCCGGACTGGATCACCGACTTGGGCGCTTCGACCAGATCCTTGGCCTCCTTCAAACCGAGGTTGGTGATGGCGCGCACGACCTTGATCACCTCGATCTTCTTCGGGCCGACATCCTCGAAGACCACATCGAACTCGGTCTTCTCCTCTGCCGGAGGAGCTGCAGCAGCACCCGCTGCTGCCGGCGCCGCGCCCGCTACCATGACCGGCGCAGCGGCGGCCGTCACGCCCCACTTCTCCTCGAGCATCTTCTTCAACTGCGCCGCTTCCAACAGCGTCAGGCTGTTCAACTGTTCGACGATCGCATTCAAATCTGCCATTTCTGTTTCTCCTCGATAATGATTGATGATTAATGATTGATGATTCATTAATCATCAATCATTAATCATTAATCATTAATCATTCACTAACTCACGCCTCTTTCGGCGTTTCCTTGTCAATCCTCGCTTGCAGGGCATACATCACGCCGCCGATGGCAGCGTTGAGCACGCCGACGAGATTCGATGCCGGCGCTGAGATCGCGCCGATGAGCTGCGCACGCAGCGTATCCAGCGACGGCAGCGAAGCCAGTGCTTCAACTTCCTGTTTTGTGATGGGCTTGCCGCTCAGCACGCCGCCGATCACCGTGAGCTTCTCGAACTCCTTGGTCAACTCGTTCAGCGCCTTCGCCACTGCTGCCGGATCCTTGAAGCAGAAGCTCATCGCGGTCGTGCCGGTCAGCCATTCGGGCGGCACGTCGTAGCCGGCACTTTTCAACGCGCGGCGTATCAACGTGTTCTTGGTGACATGGAACTCGGCCTGCGCGCTGCGCATCTGGCTGCGCACTTTGTCGAGCTCAGGCATCTTCAAGCCGCCGTAATGAGTGATGATCAGCGCCTGGCTCTTGCCGATCAGCTCGGCATATTTAGCGACGATGCTTTCTTTCTTTTCTCTTGAGATTGCCAAGTCTTCACCTCCTCACTTTGTCCTTCGCGCCGAAGGAAAATTAATTGCGCCTCGACCGGTGACGAATCGAGGCGCACATCGCTCGTGTGCACGCTGCAGACACACGCCTGCTGAGCTTGCCTTCTCGCTTGTGCATCCCACCTATACGGGTACCGTTTACATTCCTCCGCTCGAGGAAGACCCGTAGTCACCGGCAGTTGTAAACCTCAACTATACCACGAAACGATCACGGACTCGGTCGGTCAGGGTCAGTCAGGTCGTTGGGTCAGTCAGGTCGCCAGGTCTCTCAGAGCGTCAGGGCGGTCAGGCGGCGAGGCGGATGCGCGGCCGGCCGCCGACTTGCCTAACCCCAGCGCATCGGCCACGCGGTTGGCGTAATTGAACCAGCCGGCGATCATGACGATCTGCAAGATCGCCCGGTCGTCGAAGCCAACGTCGCGCAGCGCCTGCACGTCGCGCTCGGTCATCTTGTAGGCATGCTTCGTCATCTTCACGACGAAGTCGAGCATGGCGCGATCCTGCGCATTTACGTTTGCTTGGGTGTAATCCGTCCGCAACGCGGCGGCGAGCTCGTCATCGAGCGATTCTCGATGCAGGAACTCGATATGGCTCTCCGTTCAGTAGAAGCAGCGGTTCTGCGCGCTGACGACGGCGGCGATCATCTCCTGCTGCCGGCGGGTGAGCGGCAGGTCGGGCTGATAGAGCACGCCCAGCACCGAGCCGATGTGCAACATTGCTTGAGGAATCAGGCTGTGCGCAGCGATGATGCTGTCCTCGCTGCCATCGGGGTTGATGAGCGCCGGCACCGCATCGCGGTAGCTTGGCGGGTAGAGGGCGTAGATCTGTTCGTAGATGGCGCGCAGCTCCGGGCCGGCTGCGTCGGACGGGATAGTTTTGATCCACGGCATGGCCGGATTGTGGAACGCAACGCGTGACTGCGCAACACAACCAGTGTATCTGACGTCTGCCCGGCGACTCAAGTCGCGAGCAACGAGCAGCAAAGTCGCTGCAAGACCGACTTTGCCAAGGGTTGCGCTCGGATGCGTCCGCTGCGCACCGAAAGCGCATCTGCAGAATATAGGCACCGGCGACCAGACATGACTGCCGGCAGGAGGAGAGGTACGGGTGGTGAACTCACCAATGAACGCGAACGACAGCATCGCCGGTGCAGCCGAGGTGGCCACGTTAGGCGGCGGATGCTTTTGGTGCCTCGAGGCGGTGTATGAGCAAGTAAACGGCGTGCTTCGCGTCGAATCGGGCTACGCTGGCGGCCACGTGCCGCGGCCGAGCTACGAAGCAGTGTGCACGGGCACGACTGGCCACGCTGAGGTCGTACAGATCACTTTCGATCCTCGCGTCGTCACGTTTCGCGAGCTGCTGGAGATTTTCTTCGTCATCCACGACCCGACCACTTTGAACCGGCAAGGCGCCGACGTAGGCACGCAATACCGCTCGGCCATCTTCTATCACTCGCCTGAGCAGCGCGAGATCGCCGGGCAAGTCATCGCCGAGGTCGAAGCGGCCAAGCTCTGGGACGACCCGATCGTGACCGAGGTGACGCCGTTCGAGGCGTTCTACAAAGCCGAGGCGTATCACCAGGGCTATTACCGCAATCACCCGATGCAGGGATATTGCCGCGTTGTCATCGCGCCAAAGGTGGCCAAGTTCCGCGAGCGATTCGCGGACAAGCTGAAGCGCGGACTCGCCGGTTAGGCCGGCGACGTTGAAGCACGTCACTCCCGCGAAAGTCCCGTGATCCTTTGGCCCGTGGCCGAGCCAAAGGCCACGGGATCAAAGGACGGAAGTCCAGGCCTGTCGCAATACCAAATTCCCGGTCATCTCCCCTGCCCAGACTCTGTGAAAGTGCTTCGACGAAAAGTGAAAGTCCTGCGACGCAAGGTTTCGATATTCTGGTATGCGCTTATGCATTGCTGCTGTGCAAGGTGACCGCCCAACAGAACCCAAATACGGGAGGATGAAACGATGAGACGCATAAACCAGACCTCACTCTGGGTCAACCTGGTCGCGGGAATGGCGCTCGTCGCCGGCGCGTTAGCGCAGCCAATCCGACCCACCGCGGCCGCGCCGCCGCGCAGCGCGGATACCGCTGCCAACACGCTTTACCTGGCCGGATTGGGCTACCTCAACGTGCCCAACGCGCCGGCGCTTAACCCCAGCGGTGGCCTCACCGTCGAAGCTTGGGTGCGCCGGATTGATACTTCGACGGCCTGCCAGACCATTGTCGGTAAGGGCTACCAGACCGGCTTTTGGCTCGGCATCTGCAACAACCGGCTGCGCTTCTACAGCAACGGCTTCGGTTCGTTGTTCGATGGCAACAGAACCTTCGTCGCCGGTGAGTGGACGCACGTGGCCGCGACGTTCGACGGGACGACGCGCCGCTTATACATCAACGGCAACCTCGACGCCGAGAGCACCCGCGTCAGCCCGCTGCCGGTGAACGCCCAGCCGCTGCGCATCGGCGCAGACGTCGGCGACATCGCCAGCGAGTATCGCTTCACCGGCCACTTGGCCGACGTGCGCCTGTGGGGCGTGGCGCGTAGCCGCGACGAGATCCGCCGCGACATGGTGCGCCTGTTCGATGCGCCGGCGACCGGCTTAATTGCCGCGTGGCATCTGGAAGGCACGCCGGCAGACGTATTCGGCAATCACAACGCGATCGGCGTGGGCACGTTCTTCTTCAACGGCCCAGCTGCGCCGCCAACGGTGCACAACCCGATCAAAGTGCCGCGCCTGGGCAGCGTGCCTGCGATGGATGGCTTCTGTAGCACGGGTGAGTATGGCGGCGGCGCGCTGCGGCTGCGCTTGCCGATGTGGCTAGACGGCGTGTCCTATCCGCCTAGCCCGGTGTGGGTGAACGTCGGCGCGACGTCGTCCAACGTCTACGTGTGCATGGAACGGGCCGAGGTGTATACGGCAGCGATAGCGGTCTACCTCGACCCAAACAACAGCGGTGACGCGCTGGCACAACCGAGCGACTGGGCTTTCATCGCTAGGGCCAACGGGACGCGGGCATGCCAGAACGGCGACGGCGCCGGCGGCTACGTCAATGCTGGGTTGTGCACGTACGATGCGCGCTATTACTTGGGCGAATTCGAGGCGAGCGCCGAATTCGTCTTCCCGCGCTCACTCCTGACCGGCTCACCGGCCCTCTTCCGCCTGGCGTTCGCGCATCAGGGCATCGGCGGCGCCGCCGGCAACGACCGCGTATGGCCGCTAGGCGCAGCGCAGAACGCGCCGGTCACCTGGCTGACGTTCGTGATCAATGATGCCGATCTGCCGCGTGCCGATAGCGCAAACCCACGAGTCTCGGCGAGGCATTCGCCCGATGTGGTGCGGCGTGGCGCGACGGTCTACTTCACGGCCTCGGCTACCGATGATGTAGACATCGAGAGCATTGACCTGATCGTAGATGGCGTGACACGCCGCACGTGCGGCTTCGCCGGCGCGAACGATCGCAGCGGCGAGTGCACTTTCAACACAACGCTACCGCTGGGCCGGCACAACTACTATGCCCGAGTTGTGGATCACCGCGGTCGAGTTGGCTTTGCGCCGTTGTCGAGCTTTCTGGTGCAGGTGGATGGCCGCGCGCCGGTTCTCAACATCAGCCATTCACCACGTTCGCCGGCGGTCGGCGCAGCTGTCACCATCAACGCCACCGCTACCGACCCCAGTGGCGTGCGCTCCATCACCATCAATTCGCTGCTTTCCCGCACATGTACCTTCAGCGGCGCGAACACAAATGAAACGTGCTCGGTTACCATCACACCCGGTGGCCGGCGCATCGTTGGTTATTCTGCCGTCGCCACTGACAACGAAGGCTTGAGTGCCTACACATCTGGCGTGAGCATCTTGTTCGGCAACACGCCGTCGGCAACACGCCCAGACACCGATGGAGATGGCATTGTGGACGAGATCGAACGGTTGCTCGGCACGCGCATCACCAACGTCGACACCGACGGCGACGCGCTGCCCGACGGCTGGGAGGTGCTGGGGCTGGACTTCGGCAGTGAGTTCGTCAACCTGCCGGCGCTGGGCGCAAACCCGCTGCGCAGGGATATCTTCGTGCAATACGACTATGAGCGTGGGGCAAAAGTAGAGCCGGAGACGTGGCCCTATGTGATCGAGTTGTTCCGCCGCTACGGCATTACGCTGCACCTGACCGAGAACGAGCGCCCGCGACCAACATCCGGCTTCCCCGCGCCGACCACCGGCGTCACCTCAACCATCGGCGCGGAGCAGGCCGCCGCGACGATTGACCCGGCCACCGGCCAGTATTACTTCCCGCCAAAGCTGAGTTGGACGCATCACTACATCTACAGCCGACACAACCCCGGCCGGAGCGGTGCATGGCATCACGTGACGATTGACGTGAACACGTTGAACTGCCCGCTCACTACGCCTGATCCGCAGAACGATCCTGTCTGCCGCTGGTTCACCGGTGAAGACGGCAGGATGTACACATGGCGCTTCGCTAGCGAACACATCTATCGCATCGTGCACGAGCTGGGCCACAACCTCGGTCTGGGCCACGGCGGGCGGCAAGGCAGCGGTGCGCAGAGGCGCCTGGGTGATGTCGTGTATTACGAGGGCGGTTGGGAGAACACCAACCAGAAGCCACACTACATTAGCGTGATGAACTATCGCTACAGCACCAGCCACCTGTGCTACAAGGCGGCCACGAATGAGTGGATCTCGGCCACCGACTTCCAGAGCGGCACGCTGCCGGTGCTGAATGAGGCTGCGCTATTCGAGTCCGGGTCGCCGGGCTACACCCTGCCGCGCGGCGTGCAGTGTGCCACTGCCGACTCCGCGTTCGTGCCGGTGTTTCACTATGGCTGCACCGATGGGATGGGCCAGAAGTGGATCGTGCTGAGCGACGGCACGCGCACGCTTGGGCGACTGCGCTCGGGCAGCGCATGGCAGTTTACCGGCCTGCCGGCGCATGAGCCGGGCGTGGACTGGAACTGCAACGGCAGCATCCAGTTGGGCACGGTCAGCCAAAACATCAACGGCGACGGTGCGGAAGACTGGTATGGCGACGGTGCGGCGAACGAGACATTGACCAGCCGAGACGATTGGGCAGGCCTGCCCTACGGCCCCGGCAGCGGCTGCTGGATCGTCCGCGACGGCAGCGAGTTAATCCGGCGCGTGATGCCGGACGCTTACCGCGCGGCCATCGGCAGAAATGACTGCCGCATCGGGGCGACGACGGATATGGCAATGGGTGGGTTCGCCGGCGAGGCGTCGTTGTTGCCAGAGCAACGCCCGGCAGCCGGCGCACCGGCGCGCGCGGCTCAGCAGGTGTATCCACCCGATCCGCACGATCACGATACGCAAGTGCTCTTGCCGGTGCTGCCTAACCTGGAGCAGTGCAACGGCGTGAACGACGATGGCGACGACCAGATTGACGAGGGTTGCCTGGACACCGACAGCGACGGCATCGCCAATGCGATAGATTCGTGCCCGCAGACGCCGAATCCCGATCAGGCCGATGCGAACGGCAACTACTTGGGCGACGCCTGCGAGCGGCCGACGTTGACCTCGCTCACGCTGACGCCTGCGCCGGGCAACAACGCGCTGACCTGGAGCGGCACGACGGCCGACGTGCTCGGCTACAACGTCTATCGCCAGTGCGAGGGCGAAGACACGCCGGCGCTATTGGGCGAGTCCTTCCCCACCACAACTGCGCAGACCTACAGCGACACGACGGCCAGCACGACCAAGTGCCAGTATCGCGTGCGCGTGCTCAATCGCGACGGCGTCGAGACCGACGAGCGAGTCGCGGGCAGCGTGCCGGTGAAGGTGTTCGTGCCGGTGGTGATAAGGCAGTAGCTGCGCAGATTCAAAAACGTTCAGAAATCAGGTTTCTCCAAGAAACCTGGTTTCTGAACGATCCCACAGGAACAATCATCGCTCAAACGGCGTTCAAAACGATAGGGGCAGCTTCGTGACCAAGAAGTGCGGCCCTAAACAGATGCAATCGGACCACTAGAGGAAGTATGTATCAGTCCAAAATCTACCGACCAACCCTTTGGCTCACTACAGCAGTCACTGCATTCGTTGTCGCAACCGGTGGGCCCGCGCCGAGCCGGAAAGCCGTGCTTGCGATTACAGAGGAAACGACGTCCCCATCGAGTGTGGCAGCCAGCAGCCTGCCGGGCGTGCACTTCTTGCATGTTGCCACGTCGGCAAACATTTCAGGTCACTCAACGTATATTGACCATCCGGCGCTTAACGGGAATCCCGGTGCCATATTTCTGGTCACTCAGAATTGGAACCCGGGCGGCGTAGGTGGCACTTACAACAGCAATCCGATTGGCGTGTGGTACAACGCGCTCCAGAACAAGTGGGCCGTCTTCAATCAGAACCTTGCTGCCATGCCGCCTGGCGCTGCTTTCAACGTCTTCGTCCCCGCTGCTGGCTCGCATGTGTTCGTCCACACGGCCACCGCCGGCAACATCTCGGGCAATTCGACCATGATTGATCACCCATTGCTCAACAACAATCCCAACGCCTTGGTCCTGGTCACCCAAAACTTCAACCCAGGCGGCGGAGGCGGCACGTATAACAACAAACACATTGGCGTGTGGTATACGGGCACCAAGTGGGCCATCTTCAACCAGGATTTGGCCGCTATGCCGACGAACGCCAGCTTCAACGTGGTTGTAGCCGGTTCGACCGCAGCCGTTGTTCACACCGCAACGGCAGAAAATAGCTCGGCCCAGTCCACGTTCATTGATCATCCCTTGCTCAACGGCAACCCCAACGCCATTTTCGCGGTGACCCCGAACTGGAATCCGGGCGGCGTAGGCGGCACATACAACAACCGCGCGATTGGCGTGTTCTACTTAAACGCCGTGAAAAGGTGGGCCGTCTTCAACCAGAACCTGGAGTCCATGCCGGCGGGCGCCAGCTTCAACGTGCTTCTCCCCGATACCCGCGCCGACGTCTTCGTCCACACGGCCACGGCCGGCAATACCGCGGGCGCCTCGAATCAATACACGTTTATTGACCATCCGATGCTCAACAACAACCCTAACGCCGTCTTCTTCGTCACCCAAAACTGGAACCCGAACGGCGCCAGCAGCGGCACTTACAACGACCGTCCGATCGGCGTGTTCTACGCCAACACTGCGCAAAAGTGGGCGATCTTTAACCAGTCTGTTACTGCCATGCCGGCGGGTGCCGACTTCAACGTGCTCATCCCTCCGCCGGGTGCGAACGTGTTTATCCACACGGCTACAGCCGGCAATACCACAGGCCACGTTACGCGTATGGACCACCCTCTACTCAACAACAACCCGAACGCCAAGGTGTTGGTCACACAAAGCTGGAATCCGGGTGGCATCGGTGGTACTTATAACAACCACCCGATTGGTGTCTATTTCTCCAGCGTCAGCAACCGGTGGATTATCTTCAACCAGGACATAGCCACTATGCCGGTGGATGCCAGCTTTAACGTGATGGTGCTGAACGATCTTACCGCGCTACCCTGGAGCGAAGACGCTTTCGTCCACACAGCCACGTCTGCCAACACAACCGGCAATTGGACTGCCCTGAATCACCCCCTCACGAACGGCGTGCCGCCTGCGTTCGTGTTTATCACGGATAACTGGAACCCAGGCGGTGTGGGCGGCACCTACAACAATCACAACAC
>JANWYN010000110.1 GCA_025055235.1 Candidatus Roseilinea sp.
AGATCGTCCGGCCCGGCCTGCAGCGTAATGAGGTTGAGCACATACAGCAGCGCCCGCAGCGGGTTTGCATGCGTTCCGGTGAGCCAGAAGAGCAACGTGCCACCGGCGAGCACGGTCACCAATATGAGCAGCGGCCAGCGCGTTTTGTAGAGTGCGGCGAGGACGATGCGCGCCGCTGCCTCGACTCGCCAGAAGCGTGGCAGCCCCGGCGGGCGGCCGGCAGCGGCCCACTGTGGCTTCGCGTTCACTTCTTCGCCGTTGCGCCTGGCTTCTCCTTGGCCCGCGCCTTTTGTTGTGCCTTCGGCTGGCTGGCCTCTTGCTCCATGCGCGCTAGGCGCTGCATGTAGTCCAGCGGATGGCTGATCGCAGCAGGGATGATGCGAATCTCGACGCCCGGCGCGACCTCGATGCGCGCCAGATCCTCCTCACGATTGAGATAGGTCAGCTTGCCGATCACGCCACCGACCGTGACGATTTGCTCGCCGATCTTCAGTTCCTCGATCACCCGTTCCTGGTTTTTGCGGGCGCGATTTTGCGGCACAACGACGATGACCCACACCAGGATGAACACAAACGCAATCGTGATCGCCAATACGACAACCGCCAGGGTCAAGTCCATAGCCGGGATTATAGCGAGCGCGCTTTATAGCAATTCAGCTCTGAGACACCTGGACTTCGAGCGGCCGGGCTACCGCGCGCATATAATCTTGTGGCGATGCATTTCACCGGCCGCTGTTGGGTGTATGGCGACGACGTGAACACCGACGTCATCTTCCCCGGCAAGTACACCTACACCCTCACCGACATCAACCAGTTCGCCGCGCACGCGCTGGAAGACCTCGACCCGGACTTCGCCAAACAAGTGCAGCCGGGCGACATCATCGTTGGCGGCAAGAATTTCGGTTGCGGCTCGTCGCGCGAGCAAGCGGCGGTGTGCATCAAGATGTGTGGCGTGCGCGTCATCGTCGCCAAGTCGTTCGCGCGGATCTTCTTCCGCAACTGCATCAACAACGGCGTGCTGCCCATCGTCTGCCCGGCAGCCGTGGATGTGATCCGCAAGGGCGACATCATCACCGTTGATCTAGAGCGGTGTGTCATTCGTGTTGATGGTGTCAATAGTGTCAGTGGTGTCAATAGTGTCGGTCGTGTCGTTGGTGTCGGAGGGGCTGTTACCACCGACGCTCCCGACACCAAGGACACCAACGACACTAATGACACCAACGACACCACCATCACCAACACTTTCCCCTTCCCTCCTTTGAGCGCGTCGGTCATGGCGATCATCGAGGCCGGCGGGTTGATCCCCATGCTGCGCCGCAAGCTGGGCACCGAGCATCTGCCGATGCCGGAGATCAAGTTTGCCAGCGAAAGCTAGCGTATCCGTTTGCGAAGCATAGCCACGCTGCACAACATCAGCCACAAAGCGATTCCCATCGCGCTCAGGATTGCACCTATCCGCACCGACTGCGGCTCGTAGCTGAACGTCACCTCGCGCACGCCGGTGGGCAAAGCGATGGCGCGGAAGAGCACGTCGGTGCACGCGATCGGCGTTTCGGCGCCATCCACACGCGCAACCCAGCCGGGGAAGCATGTATCGCGCAGAATGAGCCGATCATCCGTGCGGTGCTGCAAACTCTTCGGCGTAGGCGCGGGGAATCGAATGCGCACGAACTCCGGACGGTCCTCGACGATCTCCCCACCGACGTGCCCGATGTCAACCGGCGCACTTTGCCCACCTTGCAACGCGATGCGCGGCGCATGTCGCAGGTTCTCGTAGATCTTCACGTCGCCGGAGTGGACCAGCCGCATCTTGTGATCGCCGGTCACCATCTGCGAGAGGAACGTGCCGTCGGTCTCGTCAATGCTGGTCATGCCGCGCAGCGTGATGCGCATGTCCTTGGCGCTTTCAGCGCTTCGGAAGGAGACTATGAGCGGCGTCTTGCGGCCCTCCCATCGCAAGCGCACGCCAAAGTAGGGCGTCAACGGCTCGCCGGCGCGAATCTCGAAAGTTTGCGCGTCGCCGTCGGCGAAGCGTATCTCCGCCGTCGCAATGGCTTCGCCGGCCTGTGCACCCTCAGCGCTCAGCACCAGCCCCAGCGCCGTGGACGAGAAGGGGCGCAGCGGGATGCTGGTGGTGATCGGCGCGATCGGCGCGCCGAACAGCAGGTCGTAGTACACGCCGTCCAGGAACACATCCTGCGTCTTGTCGGCGATGAGGTAGCGCACGGCCATCTGTTCCAACCACCGACCGGCGGGCGGGCCGGCCAGGAATTCACGCAGCCGGCCGTCCACCGTGCCGGTGGGCGTCGCCGCGAACTGGCGCACGAACTCTGCGTAGCGCCGCGTCGGCAACAGCCCGCCGTCGTAGCCGTCCACGCTGGGCAGCCGGTGATACAGCGACAGGTTGGGCGACATGATCTCTTTGTGCTTAGCAGCGATCAGCCGGTCGTAAGTTTCGTCCGCGCTCAGCGACGAACCGAAGATCAGCTCCTGTTCGGCTTTGTCGCCGGGGTCGAAGAAGAGCGAGGAGAGCGCGAGGATGCGGCCTGTGCGCATCGTCCCTGTCTCTGCCTCGGCCAGCAAGTGCGCCGTCGCCGGCCGCAGTGAGGTGAGCGCCTGCCGGTCCGCTGCACGCGCGTAGGGCTGGAATTGTGAGGCGGCGAGGAGTTCTAAAGCAAGCGCAGTGGCGAACAACTGAGCAATCGGTAATCGGGAACGGATAACTGGGGTGTTTTTACGATTTACCAGTAACCAATTACCAGCAATCAACGCCGTCATCCCAACCACTGCCGCAGTCCATCCCATCAACACATCGCGATCGGGCAACGCGCGGTATTCCGGCTCCGGCGAGAGGCGCACGCCCGCAAACAGGCCGGCGACCAACAGCCCGATCAGCACAAGCCAGGCGACGAGCCAATTGCGTGCCTGCACCGCGCTCAGGCCATGCTGCAAGCGCTGCACGCTAAAGCCGACGAGGAGCGCTGCGCCTAGCGCAAACACGATCAGCCAGCGCGCCTGCGCGCGAAACAGGTTGAAGCCGGGCATGAAGCGATATAACGCGCTGAACAGCGGCGTGGCCGCGCCCAGCGCCAATACGAAGCCGGTCACGACGAGAATCAGAGGAAGGAGATTAGGGATTGGAGATTGCGATGCCAATCTCCAATCCCTAATCTCCAACCCACCCAGCAACGCCAGCGCCAGCCCGCTTGCGCCAAGGTAAGCGACATACTCCGGGAACAGCGGGGCGCCGTAGGTCGGCATCAGCGCACGCGCAATCACCCACGGCCGCCAGGAGAACGACGCAGCTTCGTTAAAAGGCAAGCCACCGGCGCGCGCCGACTCGCGCGAAAGCTCGAGCGTGGGCAACAACTGGACGCCGCAGATGGCGGCAGCAAGGATAGCCGCCGCAATGACAACGAGCAGTGGCGTTGCAGCACGGAACGTCGCTTCCACGTTGAGCGGCCGGCTGCGCCACAGCTCGGCAATCGTCAAGATGAGCGCGATCAGCCCCAGCGTCACCAGGCTGATGTAGAGCGACTGCATATGCCCGGCCAGAATCTGCAGCACAATCACTAGCGACAACGCCGCGACATCCCCGACTTGCTTGACCTGCCCGACCTGATTGACTTGACTAGCCCGGCTCGCCGTCCTAATCACGATCAGCGCGCCGAGCGGCAGCCACGCCAGCGCCTGCAGTTGGTTCAGATGCTCGACCTGTGCGCCGAGGTAGCCACCCAATCCAAACGCTACCGCGCCGGCGAACGCCGCCAGCCGGCTGAGCGCGAATCCATGCCGAGCAAGCGCGTAAGCGCCCAGCGCGGCGATGGCCAGGTGCAGCGCAATGCTCCACGACACGGCGCGCTCGACCGGCAGCCAGGCCGTGAGGAAGTTGAACGGATAGAAGAAGCCGACCTGCGAGTTGGCCAGGAACGGCGCACCCATGAAGGTGTACGGGTTCCACAACGGCAAGCGTCCTTCGCGGATCGCTTGCGAGGCATAGTCGCGCAGGGGATAGAAGTAGAGCAGCAGATCGCCGCGCGCGATGATCCGGTCGCCCAGCGTCAGCTTCCAAGTAGCTGCGAGGACGATCAGGATGACAAGGAGACAGGGGGACAAGGAGACAAGGAGATGGTCGTTGCGCCTTGTCCCCTTGTCCCCTTGTCCCTTTGTCTGCTCAGCCATGCTCACGCTTCAAGTACGTCGAGCAGCCGGTCAATTTCTTCGCGCGTGTTGTAGTGTGTCAGGCCGATGCGCACCATGCCGCCGCTGGCCTCGACGCCCAGCCGCTCGGTGAGGTTGATGGCGTAGTAGTTGCCGTCCCACACACAGATGCCGTGCTGCGCCAGCCGTTCGGCGGTCGCGCGCGGCTGCTCGTCTTTGTAGCGAATGGCGATGGTGGGGACGCGCTCGTGCATGCGCGCGCGATCGCGGATGCCGAAGAAGCGCACGCCGGGGATCGCCGTCACGCGCTCGATGAGGTAGCCGATCAGCTCGGTCTCGTACGCATGCACGGCGTGCATCGCGCGATGAAGCTCGGCGGCGCGCGGGCTACGCAGGGTCGTGTTCGATTCCGACGCCACGTCGGCCTGCGCAGCCAGCCATTGCAGGTACTCGATTACGCCCAGCAACCCGGCCTGGTTCTCGTGGCTTTGCGTGCCGGTCTCGAACTTGTGAGGCGGGTGGTTATCGGCGGGGCGCACTTTGTAGGCCGGTAGCCGGTCGAGCAGCTCGTATTTGCCGTAGAGGATGCCCTGGTGCGGCCCCCAGAACTTGTAGGTCGAGCAGGCGAGGAAGTCGGCGCCCAGGTCGCGCACGTCAATCGGCAGGTGCGGCGCAGCGGCGACGGCGTCCACGAAGACCAGCGCGCTAGCAGCATGCGCCATGCCGGCGATCTGTTTGACGGGGTTGATCGTGCCGACGGCGTTGCTCACATAGCCGACCGCGACCAACCGGGTGCGCGCGTTCAAGTAGCGCGCGAAGTCCTCGATGATCAGCGTGCAATCTTCAGGGTGAATGTCCACCACGTGCACGCGGACGCCGCGTTCTTCGGCCATCAGCCGCCAGGGCGAGAAGTTGGCGTCGTGATCCAGCCGAGTAAGGATGATCTCGTCGCCTTCGCGCAGTGTGCGGCCGATGCTGCGGCTGAGCGCGAAGGTCAGGCTGGTCATGTTCTGGCCGAAGACGATCTCCTCTTTGCGCTCGGCGTTGAGCAGATCGGCAGCGGCTTCGTGCGCGGCCTCGATGATCGCGTCGCTCTCCTGAGCGGTGACGAACGCGCCGTGCGTGTTGGCGTTGTGGCGCATGAGGTACTCGACCATGTAGTCCACGCAGCGTCGTGTGACCTGCGTGCCGCCCGGCGCGTCGAAGAAGACCAGCGGCCGGCCGGCGTGCTCGCGCGCCAGCGCCGGGAATTCACTGCGGATTGCGGAGAGGTTGAACATGCACGCAGGGTCAGAGCGTCTCTTGTGGGTGGGCGCGTTGGGCGACTTCGAGGATCGCGTCTAGCTTGTCACGTATCTCGGCGTCAACGTCTTCGGGTTCCATGTAATCGGTCAAGATGTAGAAATCGCTCTTGTCCATCGTGTTCGGCTGACCTAGCCTTCTAAAGTAGGATTGAAAAAGGGGCCGCAGAAACTCCTCACTCGCCTTGATGTCATCCGACCATGGATCAGGTTTGCCGAGCGTCCTCAGCGCTTGAGTCACTTCCTCGATTGCTTCGCGCATATATTGTTCGTTGCGTGCGCTCCACAGGTCCTCTGTTGGGCGGGCGAACCTAAGCAACACGGCCTCGCGGCACAGGTAGTTTTCGATCTCACGTTTGCGCCACATCAACTCGCGCAGCGCTTCACCGGTCTGCAATTGTTTGTCCAGCCGGTCGAAGATCGCAATGCCGGTCAGATCCGGCTTAGCTTCGCGCAAACCGAAGAAGTGATCACGCGCTTCCTGAGGGACGTTCGTGCCTAAGTATTTGACAAACGGCCTTTCGAGATGCTCCTGCGCGGGGTGATTCAATTTGCGCGCTAGCGCGCGCAGGATGGCCAAATCAGTTGAGCCTTCGAGGTAAAGCACCCATCCACGCTGCTCGGCAAGCTGGTATTGGTCGAAGCCGATATACGTCAGTGCCTTCCGCACTTGATCGCTCTTGCTCTTGCCGTCAATGCGATGTGGGCGGCCTACGAAAGCGATCACCGTGTCCCGTCCAGCGGCTTCATTCAGCACCACTTCGGAGTGTGTGGCGACGATGATCTGACAGCGCTGTTGTTGTGCCAGCTCGGTGATGAGCTGATATGTCTGACGCTGTCGCAGCACCTCCAAATGGGCATCGGGTTCGTCGAGCAGCAAGACAGTCTCTGGATTCGCAAATAGATAGGCTAGCAGCAGCATTGTCTGTTGCAGGCCGCGTCCAGACGACGCTAGATCAAGTTCTCGGCCTTTACCTTCCCGGTATGCCATGGTGATCTCACCGCGCTCAGGGATGTATTCGGGCGGCAAGAGTTCAACGCCAAAGAGATGTTTGATGCGCTCGACAAATTCTTCCCACTGCGGAGAAGACGCGCGCTCGGACTCGGAGTAATACAACCGGTAGCACAAGTTGCGCAAGACTTGGGCCGTCTGGCCTTCGCCGATAAGCACATTTACGCGGCCGGGCTCCCACTTGGGTTCGACCGCAGCTAAGCCAGACATCGGCGGCAGGAAAGCCACGCGCACCTGCGTAGCCTCTTGTGGTATGGGAAGTCGCTCACCATCTGGCCGGCGCAGCGGACGACAGTAGAACGATTCCTCATTGGCGTAGTCGAATTCCAGACCACATGTCCAGGCTTGGCTGTTTACGCCATCCACGACGATCTCAACACGCACGTTCTGCGTGCGCTGTTTGCCATTAGCCCGCTCGACCTCGCGCACGTGTAAATCGCGCCACAGCAGGTTAGCACTGGGCACGGGAATGGCAATCAAATCTCGGCGGTTGATTGTTACGCCGGGCCGTTTCTCCGGCGCCTGCTTACCCTGTCGTCGTTCGTGCCAGCGCTGCACGCCGATATGCCACAGCGCTAATGCCTGCAGCGCCGTGGTCTTGCCGGAGTTGTTTGGCCCAACAAGCACGACGCTTCGCCCTAGGTCCAGCTCAACGGCGTCGAATCGCTTAAAGTTCCTGACCAACAGCCGAGTAAGCATTTCCAGAAGTTTACTTGCGACCGAAATCAGCCGGATTCTCACCCCATTCGTGCGTGCGCCACTTGAGCACGGCGTTGCAGTACTCGTGTGCATCCAGCCAGCGCTCGGCCTGCGAGATGCGCTCGAACAGCACCGCATTGCGCGGGGTGCGCGCCAGCGTCGTCTGGCAGCGGCCTTGGGCAACCCACAAGATGGCGTTGTTCGAATCGGTGTAGACCGGCGCATGGCTGCCGCGCTCCTTCAGCCAGGCCAGCGCATGCACCACTGCCAGAAACTCGCCGACGTTGTTCGTCGCATCCTCGAACGGCCCATCGCGGAAGACTTCTCTGCAGGTGGCGATCTCGACGCAGCGATACTCCATCACCTTCGAGCGCGCGTTCCACGCGGCATCCACGGCATAGCCTTTGCGCGCTTTGGCCGGCAGCGCAGTCGTGTCGCGCGCAGCGCTGCCGGATGCGAATGCGGCTTCGGCCTGGGCGCGGCTCGAGAAGGATTTGTAGCGCGCGCCAGCGAAGCCTTCCACCTGCGCCCGAGCTTCCGGCCAAGCGTCGTATACGCCCGGCCGGCGGCCTTCCCACACCACATAGAACTTAGACATCACGCGCGTTGGTATCAGGACTGAAACGTAAGACGCAGGACGCAAGACGCATGACACAAAACGCAACGCGTCCCGCCTACCGCAACAGCTCCGGTATATCCGTCGGCAGATCGGCCATGCGGATGCCGGCGGCCTTCATCGCGGCAATCTTGCTCTCCGCCGTGCCCATGCCGCCCTCGATGATCGCGCCGGCGTGGCCCATGCGCTTGCCGGGCGGCGCCGAGCGACCGGCGATGAAGCCGGCCATCGGCTTCTTCACGTTGTCTTTGATCCAGGCTGCCGTGGTTTCCTCGTCGCTGCCGCCGATCTCGCCGATCATCACGATCTTCTCCGTCTCCGGGTCCTCGTTGAACATCTTGATCACCTCGAGGAAGCCCAGGCCGCGCACCGGGTCGCCACCGATGCCGACGATGGTGCTCTGGCCCATACCGGCCTGCGTCAGCGCGTTTACCGCCTCGTAGGTGAGCGTGCCGCTGCGCGATACCACGCCCACGTTGCCGGGCTTGGCGATGTTACCCGGGATGATGCCGATCTTGGCCTGGCCGGGCGTGAGCAAGCCGGGGCAGTTCGGACCCAGCAACAGCGACTGCTTGGTATCCAGGTAGGCGCGCACGCGGATCATATCTATGACCGGGATGCCCTCGGTGATGCACACGATGAGCTTGATGCCGGCGTCGGCGGCTTCCATGATCGCGTCGGGTGCGAAGCGCGCCGGCACGTATATCACGCTGGCGTTGGCGCCCACTTCGCGCACCGCTTGGCCGACGGTGTCGAACACCGGCACGCCGTAGTCCGTCACCATGCCGCCTTTGCCGGGCGTCACGCCACCCACGACGATCGGGCTGTAGGCGTGCATTTGGCGCGCGTGAAAGTCGCCCTCCCGGCCGGTGATGCCCTGCACGATCAGGCGCGTGTTTCTATCTGCAAGGATGGACATGAAAAGACCTTCCGTTGTGAGGATGTTGAAGCACTATGTGCGTCAAGTGATAACCGGCGGCGATTATAACGACCGGCGTCCGCATAGCCGACCCGCTGCAGGCAGGGAGTTAGAGTCTGCATGGGTGAATCTGTCAACAGGGGTAAATGTGCATCAAAGTCCACAGGTGGCCAATAAGAGAGAGTGAGTGCAGCCGGGATAGGCAGCAATCGGTTCTTCATCAGCTCTCTTCCCCGTGACGATGGGTTACTTCCCGGCCGGAAAACGAAAGAGCGGCATCGGTTGCGATGCCGCTCTTCGCGAACTCAGGTTGCGCGCGGGCAGTTAGCAGTTACTTGATGATACCCGCCCGGCGCATCCACTCGACGCGTTGCTGGATGTAATCTACCGAGATATGCTCGGCCTTGGCCAACGCGTTCCAATCCGGCAACCCCAGCGGGGCCGTCTTGATCGCTTCTAGAATCGTCTTCTCCAGTTTCGTCAACTTCACCACAGATTGACCCTCCTTATGATCGCGCATGCATTCGGATATAAGATAACTGCCTGTGAACGATTCGCAATTATACAGGTTTATGGAAGCAGGCGCAATATTTTATGGCGAGCGCTTGCCTGCGATTCGCCGATGACTTGCGCACTCTCTTACTTCCGGCGGCGTATCTCAGCGACGCGAATGCCGGGTTCGCGCCTTTCTCGCACCCGTGCGCCGCTTCTGCTCTTTCTGCGAGCGATGTGACGCGCCATGATCCTGTGCGTTACACCTAACCCGGCGCTGGATCGCACGCTCGTCGTCCCCGACTTCCGGCTGCACGGCGTTAGCCGCGCGACCCAGGTGCTGACCGTCGCCGGTGGCAAAGGGTTGAACGTCGCGCGCGGCGTCATCCGGCTGGGCGGCCGCGCGCTGTGTGCTGGTCTGCTGGGCGGTCACACCGGCCGACATTTTGCCCAGCTCGCCGAGGCCGAGGGGCTGCTCGGCGAATGGACGTGGCATGCTGCGGAGACGCGCTGCGCTACGATCATCGTAGACGGCAGTGGGCGCGACGCCTCGCTCATCAACGAACCGGGGCCGCCGATAAGCGATGAGACCTGGCAGCAGTTCGCGCAATCCGTCCTCGCGTGTGCAGCGGCGCATCGCGTGAGCGCGGTGACCTTCAGCGGCAGCGTGCCGGCCGGCCCAACCCCGGCGATGTTCGCCGCGCTACTCGAGGCGTGTCGCACGCTGGACCCAGAGGTATGGGTGGATAGCAGCGGTGAATGGCTGCGCGCGGCTGTAAACGTGCCCGGCGTCAACGTCAAGGTCAACGGCGATGAGATCGCAGCGCTGGCCGGACACGTCGTTGAATCGCCGGCAGATGCGCTGGTAGTTGCGCATCGCCTCCGCACGCGCCATGGATGGCGACGCTGCATCATCACGCTCGGTGGGCGAGGCGTCGCCATGGTCGGCGTGAGCGGGTCGTGGATCGCGCAGCCGCCGGCGGTGCCCAGCGTTAGCTCCATCGGCAGCGGCGATGTGTTCCTCGGCGCGCTGGTGCACGGTCTGGACGAAGGTGCAACCGAGGCAGATGCATTGCGCAGCGCGGCCGCCGCCGGCGCGGCCAATGCCATGAGCGTGGGCGGCGGGCGCTTCGCGCTGGAGGACTATCGCGCGGCGCTGGCAGGGACGCGCCTGACCCTCGGCGCGTGAGCACCATCGGCGCGGAACGGCGTCCACGCCCTCATGCGCGACATTTCTGCCCCCATACACGCGAATGCACCCCTGTCTCACGTGCTGCATGCGCATCAGCTCAGCCTTCCATATAATTCGTGCGCAGCGCAGTTCCCCGTCGAGCTGTCAGATCAGTCGAATCAAATTACTCGAAATCGAAGGAGGGAGACAAATGATACGGTCAAGAAAAGCGCTCGGTCTACTCATTGCGGTGCCAACGGCGCTCGCAGCGTGTGCGGCGCCCCCCGCGGCAGCGCCTGCTGCTCCGGCGGCGCCGGTCGAGGTCACGCGCGTTGTCGAAGTGACCCGCATCGTCGAGGTGACCCCTGCACCTGCGGATGCCGGCGCGGCTGCGCCGACGCCTGCACCTGCTGCGCCCGCAGCGCCGTCGGGCTTCGGCGAGACGCTCAAGGCGATCAAGGCGCGCGATAAGCTGATCTGCGGCGTCAACAGCCAAGTGCCAGGCTTCGGCTTCGTAGATTCCGCCGGCGCGTTTAGCGGCTTCGACATTGACTATTGCAAAGCCCTAGCGGCGGCCATCTTCAACGACGTGAACAAGATCGAGTATCGCCCGCTGACGGCGGAGCAGCGCTTCGCAGCCTTGCAGAGCGGCGAGATTGACGTGCTTATCCGCAACACCACCTGGACGCTCACCCGCGACACCGACAACGGCGCCAACTTTGTCGCCACCACGTTCTACGACGGCCAGGGCATCATGGTGCCGAAGGATTCCAACATCACCAAGCTAGAGGACCTGAATGGCGCGACGATCTGCGTGCAGAAGGGCACCACCACCGAGCTGAACCTGGCCGACCAGATGGCGGCGCGCAACCTCCAGTACACGCCGGCCGTGTTCGAGGATGCCAACGGCACATTCGGCGCCTATGCCGAGGGGCGATGCGATGCAGTGACCACCGACAAGTCCGGCCTGGTATCGCGCCGCTCGGTGCTACCTAACCCCGACGATCACGTCATTCTGGATGTGACGCTATCGAAGGAGCCACTGGGGCCGATGGTGCGCCATGGCGACGACCAGTGGTTCGACATTGTGCAGTGGACGGTGTTCGTCACCTTCGCCGCCGAGGAATTCGGCATCACCTCCGAGAATGTAGACAGCGTGGCCGCGAACGACACGCGCCCGGAAGTGCGCCGTTTGCTCGGCGCCGACGAGAAAGTGGACTTGGGCGCCAAGCTGGGCTTGAGCAAGGATTGGGCGGTGAACGTGATCAAGGCCGTCGGCAACTACGGCGAGATCTATGACCGCAACCTCGGCCCGAACACCAAGACGGCCATCCCGCGCGGCATTAACAGCCTCTACACCCAGGGCGGGTTGCTCTACGCGCCGCCGTTCCGATAGGCCGGGGCAAGCAATTGGTAAGGGCGGCCCTGAGTGGCCGCCCTTATACTAATGACATACGCATGTCATCCCTGCGCAAGCGGGAATTCAGGGTTCGCTGTTAGCAGCGCGGCCATGAATAGGCCGCGCTGAAGGAAGCGGGGGTGCACAATCCGTATCCGTCGCGATCATGCACGCTTGAGCGTGACGAGCGTCGGCACCAGGTCGAACATCCAGAAACCCAGCGGCAGACCGATGATGGTCAGGCACAATGCGTATGCCACTACCATCCAGATCGCGCTCAGCCACCAGCCGATCAGCAAAAAGTAGATGGCACGAATGAAGAAATTGATCTGCGGGGCATTGCTCACGCTGCCATCCGGCGACACCTGCACCAGCCGCCGGCCACGCAGTGCCATCACCTGCGGCACGTTGTTCAGCATCGCTGCACCCAGCGGCAGGCCGATGATGGTCAGGCACAGCAGCCAGGCCACGGCCACCCAAATCGCGCCCAGCCACCAGCCGATGAACACGAACCAGAGAATCTGTAGCAAACAACCGGGGCGGTTCGTTTGCTCGTAAACAATCGGTCGAGTCACGTCGCTATCCTCCACATGCATTACGCACGCGAATGCCTTTGGTTGCATGACGCGGCGCTGACAAGACGCCGGACTAAGGGGATGGGCGGGCTTCGACAAGCTCAGCCCGCGCGTCAGCTCGCGCGATGGTCATCCCACCGGCCACAGGCGTGCAGCCGGCGGCTACCACACGGATTACCCATCGCCTGCCTCCCTTCAGCGCACACCATCCCATGGCCCGCTGCCTGCGCGATGCCCGCTTATGCCTGCGCAGGCGGAGACTGTGTGGGAGTGATGCGCTTTTGTTTGAGCTCTAAAACGAACTGACAGATTAGGGATCTGCGCTAGCGATTCGCCGGCCCACGTTCGATGAATCGCTGCACGCGCTGGATGGCCTGCGTCATCGCGTCCAACCCTTCGGCATAGCTGGTCGCATTCGTCCAGCGCAGCTCCAGGCCGGAGACCTGCTGCCGGACGAGCCGCCATTCCTCCTCCAGCGCCGGGTTCGCTGCAACCAGCGCGTCGCCATCGGCCAGCGCCTGCGACAGTTGCGTTCTGCGCTCGCGCACCTCGGCGACGCGCCGGGCGATGTCGGCATGCGCCGTCGTCGCCTGTTCGCGCACCTCCTTCACCATCGCTTCGATGTGCGCCATCGCTTGCTGTGCGCCCTCTGGAGTGAATTTCTGCGCCGGCTGTTCCAACCGGCCCAGCCGGTCGAGCATGTCGTCGAGCCGCTCGCAGATCGGCGCGAGCATGGTCTGTCCCCATCGCTCGCCGCCGATATTGCCCATCTCGTGCAGGCCGCTCTGCGCCGAGCTGAGCACGCCTTTCAACTCGGCCAGCGCGATCTTGGTGGGTGCGAGCTTATCGCCGATGGACTTCGCAATCGTCGTCGCGGACGACAACTGAGCGATGGCATCGCGCTCTACACCCTCGCCGGCAGCCAGCGCCTCGCGCGCGGCATCCAGCGGCGCTGCAACGGCCGCCTCGTAGCCGGACAACCATTCGCGGATGGCCGCGCTCGCCGGTTCGACAAGCGCTGCGAAGTCAATCCGCGGGTCCTCGCGCAGCCGGTTCAGGTTGCCCTGCGCTTCCTCCAGGCGATACTTTAACAAGCCGAGCTGGCCGCGCACCTGTTGCAGTTGCTGGCGGTAGTTGGCTGCAAACGCTTCCGCTTCCTTGCGAAGCTGGTCGGCGTCCGTGCAGATGCGCCGATAATCCGGCGCCGGCGTTTGCAGTTCGCCGCGTAACACCTCGACGCGCTCCTGAATGCGCGCCGGCAGCTCGGCCAACGAGGGTGACTCGGCAGCGATCTGCGCAATGCCGGCGAGCAGCTTCGCCATCGCGTCGTCGTTCAACGCGGTCGAGGCGCGCAGCTTGTCGGCGTCGCGCTGCGCGAGCGCTTGCGTTGCCTGATCGCGCAGCGCGCTGGCACGGTCGAACAACTCGGCGACGCCTTCCAGCTGCGCGAGCACCTCGCTCAGCGCGCTCTCTTTGATCGCGCCGAGCCGGTCGCGGATGGCGTGCCACTGCGCTGCCGCCGACTCGGCCGCAGCCGTGACGACCTCGGGCGTCAGATCGCCCCAATAGTTGCGGTTTACTCCGCCCAGCTCCGATGCAACGCGCACCGCCGATGCCGTGAGCGACTGCATGTTCTCCTCGTTCAGCTTGCCAACCAGCGCCTCGAAGCGCGTGCGCGCGGCAACGAAGGCGTCGTTGGCTTGGCCGGCGCGGGTGAACGCGTCTTCCACCTGCCGGTCGAGTTCCGCCGCCTCGGCCATGCGCTCGATCTCCTCCAGCGGGATCAGGGCGCGCAACTGCTCGACCAGCGTCTGGAGCTGATTCGCAGCCGCGCCGGCCACATCGCGCTCGAAGCGCGCCGGCGTCTCCGCGATCCATCCTCGGACGGTGCCGAGCCACTGCTCCGCTTGGGTGACCAGGCCGGCCACGCGCTCCCGCTCCTGATTGAGCGCTGCTAGCGCGTCGCGTTGCATTGCCAAGTCTTTGTCCACATCGGCGAGCGCGCCCATGGCCAGCTCATAGTCGCCCTGCTCGACGCGTGCTCGGACGGCTGCGATGCGTTCGGCAAGCTGGCCAGCTGCAGCAGCGAAGCGCGCACGCACATAGCCCGCTTGCTCGTCCGCGGCTATGGACGATTTGAACGCGCTCAATTGCTCGCTGGACTTGGCGAGCGCCGCCTCGGCGCCGGTGCGCTGCTCGACGGCCGCCGCGATCATCTTATCGAGCGACTGCAGCTCCTCGCTCGCCCGCATGCGCAGCAGATAGGCCGCAATGATGGCGGATTGGGGAGGTTCGGGCGAAGCCAGCAACTTGTCCACCTGCTCTACGCGCGCACTGACTTCTTTGAGCAGGCTATGCTCCTCGACCAGCGGTCGCTTCGGGCGAGTCTCGTTTTCGAGCATCGCCGCGGCCTCGGCGACGCGCTTCTGCAGTTGCAAGAGGGCATCCTTCTCGCGCTGGGGAATTGTGGCGATATCCGCCTGGAGCTGCTTGATGCGCGCCAGCGTATCGTTGACTTCGGTGAGATGCACCGACACGGTCTTGACGCCCCGCCGGGTTTGCCAGCGACGCACGATCTCGGTCGTCATCGGCACCAGCTTGAACGCTTCGCTCCAGGGCTTTTCGGGAATGGTCCTCGCCGTAATCGCGGCCAATTGTTCGCGCACCTCGTTGACGTTGGCCATGCCGCGCTTGAGCAACAGCCGGGCCTGGTCATAGAGCGGGCCGAAGGGCATCTCCCGCGGGCCGCCGTTGATGGCCGGCGCAATCGCCTCGAGCTTGCCGGCGACGTCGGCGACCTCTCGCTTGGCCTTCTGGATGCTGGCGTGCATCGGCTCGGCCTGCCGGCGCAGCAGCTTCGCCAGGACGATCTGGACAACCACGGCGATGAGGTAAAGCGCGGCCAGAACGGCCAAGACGATCAAAGCAGTGCGAAGCCATTCAGGCATGAGTTCCTCTCCGATGAATTAGACGCAATCCGCCGCCTGCCGATTCGCATGCACAGGCGGCGGCAACATCTTACGAAATTGCCGCGATTGTCGCAAGATGATTGCAGCATCAGTGCCTGGTTGGCTTCGCCGGGGAGGGGGTCTTCTTGCGCGACCGGCTCGGCTTCTGCGCGCCGTTGTTTCGCTGATCCGGCGCGAGGGGCTGCGGCTGACGCGCGAGCGCCGCGCGCAGCACCTCGTCCATCGTCGCTGCCTGGATCAACGTCATGTCGCGCTGCACCCGCTTGGGCACTTCCTCCAGGTCTTTGGCGTTCTTCTTGGGCATGATGAAGGTGCGAATGCCGGCGCGGTGCGCAGCGAGCAGCTTCTCCTTGAGGCCGCCGATGGGCAACACGCGCCCGCGCAGCGTGATCTCGCCGGTCATCGCAACGTCGCGCCGCACCGGGATCTTGGTCAGCGCCGAGATGAGCGCCGTCGCCATGGCGATGCCGGCGCTCGGCCCTTCCTTCGAAATCGCGCCTTCCGGCACGTGGATGTGGATGTCGCTTTTCTCGAACGTCTTCCTGGCGATGCCGAATTCGTTCGCGCGCGCGCGGGCATAGCTGAGCGCGGCTTTGGCGCTCTCCTGCATTACCTCGCCGAGCTGGCCAGTGAGCGTGAGTTCGCCCTTGCCTTCCATCAACGTCACCTCGATCTGCATCAGGTCGCCGCCGGCTTCATCCCAGGCGACGCCGTTCGCCACGCCGATCTGATCCTGCTCGTCCACCTTGCCGAAGTCGAACTGGGGCGGGCCGAGGAAGCGATGCAGCATGCCGGGCGTGAGGCGATGCACATGTGGCTTGCCCTCCGCAACGCGCCGGGCGATCTTGCGGCAGATGGTGGCGATGGCGCGATCGAGGTTGCGCACGCCGGCCTCGTAGGTGTATTCGCGGATGATGTGGCGCAGCACCTCGTCGCTGAAGGTGATCGGCTTGTGCCCGTTGCTCGCCTGCGCTGCGTCGAGGCCGTTCTCTGCGATTTGTTTGGGCACCAGGAAGCGGCGCGCGATCTCCAGCTTCTCTTCCTCGACGTAGCCGGTGAACTCGATCACCTCTAGCCGGTCGCGCAGCGCCGGCGGGATGTCGTACAGGTAGTTGGCCGTCGTCACCCACATTACCTGGCTCAGGTCGTAGGGCATGTCGAGGTAGTGATCCTCGAACTCGAAGTTTTGCTCAGGGTCGAGCACCTCGAGCAAGGCCGCGCTCGGGTCGCCGCGAAAGTCGCTGCCCAGCTTGTCAATCTCATCCAGCACGAACAGCGGGTTGATCGTGCCGGCGCGGCGCATAGTTTGCAGGATGCGCCCGGGCAGCGCGCCGACGTAGGTGCGGCGATGCCCGCGGATCTCGGCCTCGTCGTGCACGCCGCCGACCGACATGCGCACGAACCTGCGGCCGAGCGAATCGGCGATGCTGCGCGCGAGTGAGGTTTTGCCCGTGCCAGGCGGCCCGACAAAGCACAGGATCGGGCTGCGCGAAAGGTCGCCCTTCAGCTTGCGTACGGCGATGTGTTCGAGGATGCGCTCCTTGGCCTTGGTTAGGCCGTAGTGGCGCTCGTCGAGAATGCGCGCGGCGCGCTTCACGTCCAGGATGTCCTCGGTGCGCTCCGTCCAGGGCAGTTCGAGCAGCCATTCGACGTAGTCGCGCACCATGCTCACCTCAGGCGACATGCTGTGGAGCTGTTCGAGCTTGTTGATCTCGCGTTCGGCGCGCTCGCGCACGGCGTCGGGCAACGCTTTCTTCTTCAAGCGTTCGCGCAGCAGGTTGATCTCGCCGACGCTGGCATCTATCTCGCCTAGCTCGGTCTGGATGGAGCGCAGTTGCTCGCGCAGGTAGTATTCACGCTGGCTCTTGTCCACTTCGCTCTGCGCGCGCTCGTGGATGCGATCCTCCAGCTCCAGCACGTCCAGCTCGCGCGCCAGGATGGTGCTCATCTTCTGCAGGCGGCTCACCGGGTCCACCGCCTCGAGGATGCTTTGGCGCGCAGCGACGTTGAGCGGCATAGTCTGGGCGATGAAGTCGGCCAGCCAGCCCGGCTCGTGGATGTTCATCGCATAGACGAACGCCTCCTCGGGGATGCGCTCGTTCAGCCCAACCACGTTGTCGAACAGGGTGAGCACGGCACGCATGAGCGCCTCGGCTGCCGGCGACTGCACCTGTGGTTCGTGCAGCACCTCGACGCGCGCCATCAGGAACGGCGTCGCTTGCAGCCACTCCACCACCTTCACCCGCGCGCGCCCTTGCACGATCAGGCTGGCCGACCCATCCGGCAAATTCAACATGCGACCGATCGCCACCGCCGCGCCGATCTCATACAGGTCGGACGGGCGCGGGTCTTCGACATCCACCGACTTCTGCGCGATGGCGACGGCCAGGCCGAGCGAACGCGCCACATCCAGCGCGCGCAGCGAGCGCTCGCGCCCGATTGTCAGCGGCATGACCGAGCGCGGATACACGACTAGGTCGCGCAGCGGCAAGACCGGCGCCTCGAAGACATCCGGCAGTTGCGCCTTGGCATCGGCTTGTTGTGGCAACCCGTTGCCGAAGCTGGCGCCGATCAGCCAATCTTGCATTTGGGAAGTGAACGAGCTATTCATCGAATCAATCGCACGCCGGCAGCGTTTCGGCGCCGGTCAACTGCGCCCACTTCACGCGCGCCTCGCCGACGAAAGCCACGCTGCCGAAGATACATACCGGTTCGTCGCTCTTGACCGCGATGTCCAACGCATCGGCCAAATCCGGCAATGCGACCACGCGCACGATGTTCGCCTGGGCGGCGATCGCCAGCAGATGTTCGGCCGGCACGGCGCGCGGCGAGCCGGACTGCTGCGAGAAGATCCAGCGCGTCGCGCGCGGGTTGAGCGCTTTGATCATGCCCTCGGCGTCCTTGTCCCTCAGCGTGCCGAAAATGAACGTCCAGCGCCGGCCGGGGAAGACCTCGGCTAGCGTCGCTGCCAGCTTGTTCGCGCTGTCCAGGTTGTGCGCGCCATCGGCGACAACGGGTGGGTCGGCTCGCAAGATCTCGAAGCGACCCGGCCAGGTCGCCAGCCGCAGCCCATCGCGCACGGCGCGCGCGCCGAAGTCGTGCGCGCCGGTGGCCAGCAGCGCATCGCGGATCACGTCCACCGTCGCGATCACGGTCGCCGCGTTTTCGATCTGGTGCTTGCCCAGCAGGGCGATCTCGTACCAGCCCTCCAGATCGTTGACGAACGGCTTCTCGTTGCTGCGGATGAGCGACACCTTCTTGATCTCGAACGATTGCTTGACGAGCGAGAACGGCCCGGGCGTCCAGCGCCAATGCCGCCCGATCACGGTGAGCGGCGCACCGCGTTCTTGCGCCACGCGCTCGATCACGGCCATCGCTGCTGCCGGCTGCGCCTGGCTGATCACCGGCACGCCCGGCTTGATGATGCCGGCCTTCTCAGTAGCAATCTCGCTCAGCGTGTTGCCGAGGATGTGCTGGTGATCGTAGCTGATCGAGGTGATGACGGCAGCCTGCGGCGTGATGACGTTGGTCGCGTCCAGCCGGCCGCCCAGGCCGACCTCGATCACCGCCCAGTCCACATCCTGGCGAGAGAAGTGCAGGAAGCCCATCGCAGTGATTGCCTCGAACGTGGTGAGGCCGGGCACTTCTTCGGCGGCCTCTTTGACCTTCTGGGCTAATACGCCGACCTCTTCCGGCGCGATCAAGCTGCCGTTCACCTGGATGCGCTCGCGAAAGCTGCTCAGATGCGGCGAGGTGTATAGGCCGACCTTCAACCCGAGCTGCTTCAGACACGACGCCATGAGCGCGCACGTCGAGCCTTTGCCTTTCGTGCCGGCCACGTGGATGGTGCGATAGCGCTCCTGGGGATTGCCCAGCCGGGCCAGCACGTTGCGCATCCGGTCGAGGTTCAGCGTCTCGGGTGTATATGCGCCGATCGGAATGCGTTCGTAATTGGCGAGTGAATACAGATAATCCAGGGCTTCGGTGTAGAGCATGGCATCCGCGTATCGCCACGCCCGGCGCGTGCGCGCGCATCCGCGCGCCAAGATGAACGCCGAGTGATGGCTGCTACGAATCATATATCATTCGCGCATGACCTCCGCCTATGCCGCTGCCGGTGTGGACATTGACGCCGGCAACGCAGCCGTCGCATTGATGCGGGCAGCAGTGCAGTCCACCTATACGCCGGAAGTGCTGGCCGGCATCGGCAGCTTCGGCGGCTTGTTCGACGCAGCGCAGCTGCGAGACATGCGCGCGCCGGTGCTGGTGGCCAGCACGGACGGCGTCGGCACCAAGGTCAAGCTGGCCGCAGCGTTTGGCCGCTACGCGTCCATCGGCCATGACATCGTCAACCACTGCATCAATGACATCCTGGTGCAAGGGGCGCGCCCGTTGTTCTTCCTGGACTACATCGCGGCGTCGAAGCTCGACCCAGGCCAGGTTGCTTCGGTGGTGCAGGGCATGGCCGAGGCGTGTCGCGCGGCCGGCTGCGCGTTGCTGGGCGGCGAGACGGCCGAGATGCCCGGCGTGTATGCCGACGGCGCGTTCGATGTGGCCGGGACGATCGTCGGCGTGGTCGAGCGCGAGGCGCTTTTGCCGCGGCTGGACGAGATCGCACTGGGCGACGTCTTGATCGGCCTGGCATCGTCCGGGCCGCACACGAACGGCTATTCGCTCATCCGCAAGGTGCTGGCCGACCGGCTGGCCACAGCACAGCCGGACGATCCGCTCGTCACTGCGCTGCTTGCGCCGCATCGCAGCTATCTGGACGTCGTCGAGCGGGCGCGCGCTGCCGCGCCGATCAAGGCGCTGGCGCACATCACCGGCGGTGGATTTGTTGAGAACATCCCCCGCGTGCTACCGCCCGGGTTGCGTGCAGCAGTTGACTACTCGGCATGGCCGCTTCCGCCCATCTTCGCGTTGATTCAATCAGCGGGCAACATCAGCGACGAAGAGATGCGGCGCGTGTTCAATTGCGGCATCGGCATGGTGATGATCGTCGCGCCGGAGCACGTAAGTGCAGTGCAAGCGGCGTTGGGAGAAGCATCGTGGGTTATTGGGAGATTGGAGATTGGAGATTAGAGATTCAATCTCCAATCTCTAATCTCTAATCTCCAATCTCCAATCTCTGACTTCTGACCTCTGACTTCTGTCCTCTGAAAACCATGCGCGTCACCCTAGTCTTCACCGTGCTCAACGAGGCCGAGAGCCTGCCGGCGCTGCTGGACTCGATTGCAGCGCAGACGCGCCGGCCGGATGAGATCGTGGTCTGCGATGGCGGCAGCCGCGACGACACCGTGGCTCTGCTGCGCAACGAACGGCGCTTCAACCTACGGGTCATCGAGGCGCCGGGCGCGAACATCTCGCGCGGGCGCAACCTGGCCATCGCCGCCGCGTCGCACGAAGTGATCGCCTGCACCGACGCCGGCGTGCGCCTCGACCCGCGCTGGTTAGAAAGCATCGTCGCGCCGCTAGCCGACGAACGACACCACGCCGTTGCCGGCTTCTTCACGCCCGATCCGCGCACCACCTTCGAGATCGCCATGGGTGCGACCGTGCTGCCGGAGCTGCGCGACATCAAACCGGAGAAATTCCTGCCCTCGTCGCGCTCGGTCGCCTTCCGCAAGTCGGCTTGGCAGGCCGTAGGCGGCTACCCGGAGTGGCTGGACTACTGCGAGGACGTGATCTTCGACATCGCGCTGCGCGAACGCTGCGGCGCGTTCGCCTTCGTGCCCGAAGCCGTGGCCTACTTTCGCCCACGCAGCTCGCTGGGCGCGTTCTTCAAGCAGTATTACCGCTATGCCCGCGGCGACGGCAAGGCGAATCTGTTCTTCAAGCGCCACCTGGTGCGCTATGCCACTTACCTGGTGGCGCTGCCGGCCCTGCTGGCCGGCCTGATCTGGGGCGCGCCGGCCGTCAAGTTGCTCGCTGCGCTCCTGCTGCTGGCCGGCGTCGCCGCATACACGCGGACGCCCTACCGCCGGCTGCGACACCTGGGGCGCGACCTGCCTTGGCCGGAGAAGCTCAAGGCGATTGTGCTGGTGCCGGTCATCCGCGTCGTGGGCGATGTCGCCAAGATGCTCGGCTATCCGGCCGGTGTGCGGTGGCGGCTGCAACACCAGCTGGACGGCCGACCGCTACGCTAAGCAGACGGCTCAACGACTGCGTTCGCAGCGATCACATCGCGCAGATAGTAGCCGCTGTCCTTGATCGTGCGCTTCTGCGTGGTGTAATCCACGTGCACGATTCCGAAGAACTGCTGGTAGCC
>JANWYN010000029.1 GCA_025055235.1 Candidatus Roseilinea sp.
GACGTTCTCGGTCATGATCAGCTCCACGCGCATCTTCGCCGCTTCGGGGTTGTCCACTGTCGCATTGGCCTGGCGTAAGTCGCCCAGCGTGATGATCCCGACGAGCTTGCCTGCATCCATGACCGGCAAGCGGCGCACCCGACGCTCCTGCATCAGAGCGTAGGCATCCGGCAGCGGCGTCGAGGGTAGAACGATCACCGGATTGCGCGTCATCCAATCGCCTACAAGACGCTTCTCCATGCTGCACCTCCTGTTTGCCGTCCACGCGGCAAATCAAACAGTGAACTTGGTACAGAAAAGCATACCGAATGGCCGCGACGCGTCACCGGATACCCGGCGAGTTCGCACCTACCTGGTTGGCCGGTTCAGGCGGATCGCGCCGGCTCACGCCGTCAGCCGCGCCTGGAACATGGCCAGGAAGCGCGCTGCATCCACCTGCATCAGGCAGTTCACTTTCGGCGTCGTCCAGAAGCGGCCGCGCCGGTCGGCGATCGTCGCGCCCATCGCCGGCCCATCCAGCGGCACGACCACGCTCCAGCGCTCGGCGCGGAAGAGCGTCGGGTCAATCAGATAAGCGATGGCCGATGGGTCGTGCGTGTCCACGCCGCCATCCGGATAGCCATATCGCTCGCGGTGGAACTGCTGGTAGCAAGGGGCGATCTGGCCGATGAACTGGCCGAAACGATTGCCCGAGCGGCGCAGCGCGGCGAAGAAATCTTCGTCCATGCGCACCGCCATCGTCACATCCAAGCCGGCCATGGTCACATCCCATCCGGCGCCGAAGACCAGCGCTGCCGCGTGCGGGTCGTTGTGGATGTTGGCCTCGGCCAGGGGCGAGACGTTGCCGGGCGTCGCCACGCTCCCGCCCATGATGACGACGCCGCGCGCCGCCTGCGCGATGCGTGGCTCCAGTTGCAGTGCTAGGCCGACATTGGTCAACGGGCCGACGGCGACCAGCGTGATCTCGCCGGGATGGGCCATGATCGTCTCGGCGATGAACTGCGCGGCAGGGACGTCGAGCGGCTTCTGATCGGGGTTGTGCACGGCCGTCCAGCCGATATTACCCATGGCGTCGTCGCCGTGCACGAATTCGCCGGTCTGGCCGCGCGGCAGCACCATCGGGCGGTCGGCGCCTTTGGCCACGGGGATGTCGGGCCGGCCGGCGAGATCGAGTAAGTTGAGTGCGTTGCGCGTGGTCGCCTCGACGTGCGAGTTGCCGAAAACGGTCGTCACGCCCACGACCTCGATCTCCGGCGAGACAAGCGCCAGCAACAGCGCCATGGCGTCGTCAATGCCGGGGTCGGTGTCGAAGAGGATTTTGTGTTTGTGATTGGCAATTTCGGATTGGGTCATTGGTCATTTCGTCTTGCGTCGTTCGTCTTGCGTCCGCACAGCCACCTGACTTGCCATTACAATCCTCAAAGGTTCATGCGCGAATCGTTTGACGCCTCACCGACATATACCTCAAAAGCCGCTGAGCGCGGCAACCCGTCGTTCGTGTGGCGCGCGGGCCAGGAGCGCCGGCTGGCAATGCTGAACGCAGCGGCACCGTTGGCCGGCAAGCGCGTGCTGGAGTTCGGCTGTGGCATCGGCACCTACGTGCGCGAAATTCGTCGCTATACGCCGCACGTGTTCGGCTTCGACATCGAGGTTGAACGATTGCGCGCCGGCCGCGCGCGCGGCGTCGAAGGGCTGCTCGCGGCCGAGGCCGAGCGGTTGCCGTTCGCCGATGGTGCATTCGACGTGGTGTTCAGCAACGAGGTGCTCGAACATGTGCAGGATGATCGCGCCGCCTGCCGCGAGATCGCGCGCGTGCTGCGCCCCGGCGGCCGGGCGGTGATCTTCGCACCCAACCGGCTGTATCCGTTTGAGACGCATGGCATCTACTGGCGCGGCCAATACCACTTCGGTAACAAGCCGTTCGTGAACTGGCTGCCGGACGCGATTCGCAACGCCCTTGCGCCCCACGTGCGTGCCTACACGGCGCGGCAATTGCGCGCGCTATTCGACGGCATGCCCATGCGCCTGGTCTCGCACACGCAGGTGTATCCGGGCTTCGACAACATCGTCGCGCGCGCCGGCGCTGCGGGCCGCGCCTTGCGCGCGACCATGCACGGGCTCGAAGCGTCGCCGTTGCGCGTGTTCGGGCTCTCGCATCTGCTGGTGATGGAGAAGATGTGATGCCGCGCCTGCGCCAGCCGACGCTAGCTGACTTCATCCTGCTGCTTGCGTTGATGTTCGTCGTCTTTGCGCTGGCGCAGGCGCTCGTCGAGTACCTCACCCTGGCCGGCGAAGCGATCCGCTATCCCTACCCGCTTGAATACGGCGAAGGTCCGATCCTCGACCAGGTCGTGCGGCTGGCGCGTGGCGAATCCGTCTATCCGGCAGCACTCACGCTCCCGCCGCATCGCGTGACCCACGACCCGCCGTTGTTTCACCTGGTGCAGGCGCCGTTCATCGCTGCCGGTCCAACTTTCGCCCACGGCCGGACCGTCTCGCTGGCCGGCGCGCTGGCCGGCGTAGCCTTCCTCACGCTAATCGCCCATCGCCTGACCGGCGACTGGCTGGCCTCGCTCATCGGGGGATTCTTGTTGCTGGCCTTCCCGCACGTCGTGTTCTGGTCGTTGTTCAACCGGGCCGACACGCTGGCGCTAGCGCTGAGCCTGGCCGCGTTGTATGCCGTCCTGCGATGGTCGCAGCGCCGGTTGGGACTGGCGCTTGCGGCAGCGCTGTTCGTCCTGGCGATCTACACCCGGCTCGACTTTCTTCTGGCCGGCCCGGCGACGGCCGCGCTCTGGTTGGCGTCGCAGCGCCGCCGGCGCGAGGCGCTCTGGCTGCTGATTGGCGTCGCCGGCGCATCGCTGGCGATCTTCCTCGCACTCAACCTCGCCACAGCCGGCGGATTCTTCCAGCACGTCATCACCGCTCGCTTGATCGGCTTCAGCCTCTTCCCGGTGGTCGGCCAGTTCATCAACCTGTTCGTACATGCAGCGTTCATCATCATCGGCGGCATTCTCTTCCTAGTGCTGGAACGCACGAGCGAACCGACGCGCTCTTGGCACTTCGCGCTGATCTACCCGATCTGCGCGGCATTGGCCGGGTTGGCGGCCGGCCTTCCCGGCAGCAGTGTGAACAGCGTCTACGAGTTGGTCGCTGCGGTGTGCGTGTTGACGGCAGCGACGATCGCCTGGGTGGGCAGCAACCCGTGGCTGCGCATTGCGGCGCTGGCAGTCGTCGCATTACAACTGACCGACCTGCGCGACTGGACGCGCGAGGACTACTGGCCGGTCGTTGTCGGCAAGATGCAGTTGCGCCGCGAGGTAACACAGCTCGCCGAAATGGTGCAACGCGCCGAAGGCGATGTGCTGGCCGACGAGTTCAACGGGCTGTTGCCGCTGCAGGGTCGGCGCATCTACATCCAGCCTGCTGAGTTCATGCAGCTCCACCAGGCCGGCTTGTGGAGCGATGCAGCGCTGGTCGAGGCCATCGAGCGGCGCACCTTTCCGGTCATTGCACTTTATGAGCCGATGGGCGGGGCGGCGCAGATCGTCCAGCGATGGACGCCGCGCGTGCGCCAAGCCATCTACGCCAATTACGAACAGACCGGCCGCCTGGCCGAAGCGCTGATCTACACGCCGAGACATTGACGTCGAGCGTGAAGCGTAGAGCGTGGATCGTGAATCATCAATCATTAATCATGATTCATGATTAATGATTAATGATTAGTTGCCTGCCATCAGCGACTCGACGCTCGGCCCGCTGCCCGGCCATGGGGTGATCGGGGTGATCGGTTGGTCGGGGAACCACTTCTGAAAAGTGCGCGCGAACGTGCCGTCGGCCCACATGTCCTGCAGTGTGAAGTTCACCAGATCGCGCAGGGCCGAGTCGTTCATCGGCAGCGCAATCGCGAGCGGCACGCCGCCCGACGAGAACGTCGTGATGCTGAAGTCCATCGCCCGCTCGTTCGCGCCGGTGCGCCGGACGCCGCCGATGGCCATCTCGATCGTCCCTCCGGCGAGCGCGCTCGCGAACTGATCCGCCGGCAGCGGCGTGAATTGCGCCTGCGCTGGGTTGCCGAACCAGCGGCGCGCGATCTCGCGCACAAGCTCGACTTCGTAGCCTTCCGGCTCGCCGTTGGCGTTCGCTACGGAGAACGGCGCAGCCTGCGGGTCGAATCCGACGCGGAGGACGCCGGACTGCCGAATCACGCTCAGCCCATCGCGTAGCGCGATCGAATCCGGCAGGCTCGCCAGTTGCAGCGCGACCGGCTGGGCAATCGTCTCGACCGGATCGGATGGCGCGCCGAACCATTTCTGATGCAGCTCGCCGAACGTGCCGTCGGCGATGATCGCCGTCAGGGTGAGGTTGACCAGATCGGCCCAGTCCGAGTCGTCGTGGGGCAGCATGATGGCGACCGGTTCGACCGTGAACACCGTCGCGATGGCGAGCGACGGGTCGCTTGCTGCCGTGGCGCGCAGCCGCCGCCAACGGCCGGCCACGGCATCCGTCGCGCCGGCCAGCAGGTCATTGACCGCGGCGCGATACGAATTGCGCACCTGGAGCGACACGGTGATATTCGACGCGATCTGTGCATCGCCGAGCGCGGCTGCCGAAGGGAAGTCTATGTAAGTGACCGTGCGCTGGGCCAGGCTGGGGAAGTCGGCGAACGCGCCGGCCCGTACCAGCAGCGCTTCACCATCGTAGAGATACGTCAGGCTGAAGTCGGCCTCGGTTTCGGCAGGTCGTGTGTGGATTAGGCCGCCGAGCGCCAGGTCTACCTCACGGTTCTTCACTTTGCCCGGCGCGGATTGCGACGTGACCTGCACGAATTCGACGTTGCGTTCGCTGCCCAGCCAGCGACGCGCAAACTCGCGCGCCAGGTCCACGTCCATGCCCTCCAGTTCGCCGTCGGCGTTGACGCGCGAAAGCGGCGGTGCGTCGTATCGAATGCCGACGCGAATCTTCGCCCGCTGCTTGACGAGCGCAGCAGTCGAGACCGTCGGCGGCGCGGCGGTCGGTGTGACGGATGGCACGACGACCGCCGGCGTAGCAGCTAGGCGCGCAATCTCGCCGACGCCGGCGATGTCGCCCAAGTCTACGCGCGGCAGGTCGGCGCACGCAGCGAGCGCCAGCATGCATGCAAGCAGACAGGCTGAAAGGCGCTTCGTTCTGGTCCTCATCGCGCGGACTGTATCACACCCGTTCGGATTACAATCACAGTGAAGCCTCGCCGCAGCCTCATCACGCTGCGGCGCTTCGTTGTGGAGGGAGCGGATGTCCAAGCCTGCGCCGGCGCATAAAGCGCGCGCTGCGGTGAAGATTCGCAAGGCCACGCCGGTGGACGGCGATGTGCTGTGCGATCTGATCTGCGCGCTGGCCGACTACGAGCGGTTGCCGCGCCCGGATGAAGCGGCGCGCGAGCGGCTGAAGCGCGATGCGTTCGGCGAGTCGCCGCGGTTCGACGCCTGGCTGGCCGAGGTCGAAGGCCGGCCGGTGGGCTACGCGATCACCTTCTTCACCTACTCGACCTTCTTGGCGCTGCCGTCGCTGTATCTCGAAGACATCTTTGTGCTGCCCGAATATCGCTCGCAGAAGATCGGCGCAGCACTGTTCAAACACTGTGTCAAGTTGGCATGCGATGCAGGCTGCGGTCGGATGGAGTGGCAGGTGTTGCACTGGAACACACCGGCCATCGAGTTCTACGAACGCATGGGCGCGACGCGCCTGCAAGGTTGGCATCCCTATCGCCTGACGCGCGCCGATCTCGAGAAAATCCTGGCCGAATGAAGCAGGTGGCACAGCCGGCGCGCTATTCGCCGATGAATTCGACCGCCTGGCCGGAGGGCAGGCGCAGGACGGTCACGCGCTGCTTCATGCCCAGGTCTTCTTGGTCGAGTTCGATGGTCTGGCCGGCTTCAACCAGCGCTCGCGTCAGCGCCTCCAATTCGGTCACGTTGAAGCCAAATTGGATCGTGCCGTCGAGGTGCTCGTCTGCGCCGGTCGCGCGCTGCAACACCAGTTGGGCGCCGTCGGTCTCGAACACGACGATGTTCTCGTCTTCGTAGGAAATGGGCAATTCGAGCACGTTCGCGAAAACATGCCGGTTGGCGGCCAGGTTCTTCGACCATACGGCGACGTAGCTGATTCCGAGGACTGGCATAGGGTGATTGTAGTTGAGTTGGGTCAGAGGGGCAGAAGTCAGAGTCCAGAAAGTTGCCCTTCTCCGAATCTCTCATCTGAGCGAAGGCGCTCCGAAAGCTGTCGCATCGTCATGCCCGTGCAAATGCCGATCGTTCTTGTCTAGAACTCATTTCAAAATAGCGTTGACACACCACAGGATGATGGCGACCAGACAAAACGCCTTGTAGAGATGAACCGAGCGCTCGTAGCGCACCACCAGCCGACGACAGTTGTCCATCCAGCCAAAGCAGCGCTCAACCTTGGAGCGTTGCCGATAACTGGGTCGCGTTCTGATCGGTCGGCCGCGCCTGGGCGTCTTGCGCTTGCGCCGCTC
>JANWYN010000050.1 GCA_025055235.1 Candidatus Roseilinea sp.
AGATATTGCACCTGGGCGGCCAGCGCATCTAGCTTCCGGTTGAGTTCGGACAAGGTCGCTGCACCGTCGGTTGTGGCCGCGCCGTTTTGATAAGCCCACTCGGTCGCCATGATGCCCTCCTTAGTTCAGGCGCCGTTTGCCGGCCATGCTCATCAGCGCCGGCAGCGGCAGCTCCTTGCCCTTCAGCAGGATGTGCCAGTACATCCAGCGGAACATCAGCTTGCCCCAGTGGTTCACCTCCGACTCTTCCAGCAGCGTGAACGGCCCGACGCCGGGCAGCGGATAGCGACCGGGCAGCGGCTCGACGTCGTAGTTGAAGTCAATCAGCAGCCCTTTGCCGAAGCCCGACTCGATGAAACAGTTGGCGTGCCCGTCGAACTTGTGCGGCATCTCCAAGCCGTCGGCGTAACGTACGAAGTTCTCCGCGAAGCACTCCACTGCAAAGTGCACGACCGAGCCGGCCTTCGAGGTAGGCACGGCCGCTGCGTCGCCCAGCGCGAACACGTTCGGATAGTTGGGCGACAGGAAAGTGTGCTTGTCCACCGGCACGTAGTTCAGCGCATCGCCCAGGCCAGAGCGCGCGATGACCTCGTCGCCCATGTTCAGCGGCACACTGACCAGCAGGTCGTAGGTCACCTCCTGCTCGTCGTAAGAGATGATCTTCTTCGCGTCCGGCTCGACGCGCTCGATCATGAAGTCAGGCACGACCTGGATGCCCTTCTCCTCCAGCAGGCCGCTCAGGAGCTTGGAGGCGATCGGCTTGGTGAACGCGCCGGAGAGCGGCGTGGCGTAGATCAGCTCAACGCGGTCGCGCATGCTGCGCTCGCGGAAGAACCAGTCGGCCAGCATCAAGAATTCCAGCGGCGCCACCGGGCACTTGATCGGGTTGTCCACCACATTCACCACCAGCCGGCCGCCCGGCCACGTGCGCAGATGCTGCGCCAAGGCCAACGCGCCTTCCAGCGTGTAGAAGTCATGGATGGAGCGGCGCCATTCGTGCTCGGCCAGGCCGGGCGTCTGGTCGGGGCGGATGTGCGCGCCGGTGGCAATCACCAAGAAGTCGTAGTCGAGGTAACGCTGATCTTTGGCCAGCCGAACGCGATTGCGCTCCGGTTCGATCACTTCCACCGGCGAGATGATCAGCTCGACGCCGGGCGGGATGAAGTCGCGCCGTGGCTTCACTACGTCGCGTTTGCCGTAGACGCCAAACGGGATGAAGAGGAAGCCGGGCTGATAGTAATGCGTCTCGCTCTGGTCAACGACGGTGATCTTCCAGGCGTCGTCTTCCAGCATGCGACTCAGCCGGTTGGCAACCATGGTGCCGGCGGTGCCGGCGCCCAGGATCAAGAGTTTCTTCATGTCGCTTACTCCTCGGGCAGCGGCGTCGCGTCGCTCCCCTGTCGAATGATGGCAATGTGCGAGAAGATGTCGGCCACGCGCTGCACGGCGCGCAGCGCCTTGACCTGCTGCTCGCGATCGAGGCGGTACACGTTTTGGACGTTCGCCTTGACGCGCGCCTCATCCGCGCCGAACGCCCGCGCTAATTCGCTCAGCCAGTCGTCGCCGGGCGGCCACTGGTCAGGCGCGATGCCGCCGACGACCACCATGCCCTTCAGCTCGCTGCCCACGCGGATCAAGCCCCGCGCGCACAGCAGCCCCATCTCGCTGGGCGATAGCCGTGGCTCGATGGCAGGCGCAGCGGCGAGCTGCTGCCATGTGTTGATGCAGTGCGCGATGGCGTTCGCATCCTGCATTAGGGCGGCAAAGAAGCCGCATGGGTGACTCACCTGCGTAATGGGCCGGCCGACCATGTCGGTCGTCACCATCATCACACCCAGCGTCTCGGCGAAGGCATCTTGGATCATCTGGACGCATTCCAGCGGCAGCAGCGCGCGCAACCCATCCGCCGCATGCTTATCCGACGCGTGCGGCCGGCGTTCAAGCGTCGCAAGGGTGGTGCGCTCGTGCAACCAGCGCTCGACCTCTTCCGCTTCGAAGCGCCACTGCTTGCCCACGCGGATGGCGGGCAACCGTCCGGCCTCCACCATGCGGTAGATCGTCGTCCGATCCACCTTGAGCAGGTCTTGCACCTGATGCGTTGTGAGTAGTCCGGCCATCGCAAACCTCTCTGACTTGTTGCTGATGCAGCGACTGCACGCTGCGCTGATGCATATGATGCACGTGATGCAGGCGCCGGCATCCTCTTTGTGAAGCGTTTCACACCTGGCCGGTTGGCTAGCCGGTAGATCGGTAGCGCTGGCTCTAAAATGCCTGACAACTATGTTGAGGATCATGGAACTCGAGCAGGCGACGGAGACGCTGCTGCGCCGCCCGCCGATTGATGAGATCGTCGTCACCGAGGGGATGCGCCGGCGCACCGTCGCGGCTTTCGGCGAAGACCTGCATCCCGAGGAAGCCGTGCGGCGCATCTTGCGCGATGTGCGCGCACGGGGCGACGCGGCGCTGATGGAGTGGACGCAGCGCCTAGACGGCGTCGCGCTCGGCGCCGAGCGACTCGAAGTGAGCGACGCCGACATCGCCGCTGCCTACGACCGCGTGGATGGCGACATAGTCGCGGCGATGGAGCGCGCCGCGGAGCGCATCGCTCGTTTTCACGCGCGGCCGGTCGCGCAATCCTGGATGATGACCGAGCTGGGCGGCGTGCTCGGCCAGCTCATCCGGCCGCTGGCGCGTGTAGGCATATACGTGCCCGCCGGCGCGGCGCCGCTGCCCTCGTCGCTGTTGATGACGGCAATCGTCGCGCGGCAGGCCGGCGTCGAAGAAGTAATCGTGTGCTCGCCGCCGCAGCGCGAATCGCTATTGCCCCATCCCCTCGTCCTCGTCGCCGCCGACATCGCCGACGTGGACGCGGTGTATGCCGTCGGCGGGGCGCAGGCCATCGGCGCCATGGCCTACGGCACCGAGACCGTCGAGCGGGTGGACAAAGTCTGCGGCCCCGGCAATACGTTCGTCGTGCTGGCCAAGCGGCAGGTGTACGGCGCAGTGGGCATTGATTCGCTACCCGGGCCGACCGAGACCGTGATCGTGGCGGACGAGAGCGCCAATCCCGCCTGGGTCGCCGCCGACATGATGGCGCAGGCCGAACATACCGCCGGCATGGCGCTGCTCCTCACTCCATCGCGCGGCTTGGCCGAGACTGTCAACATCCATCTCCAATCTCAAATCTCCAACCTCCCCGAGCCCAACCGCAGCGACGTGTGCGACTCGTTCGCCCAGCGCAGCGGCGCGGTAATCACCGAGGATCTGCTAGAAGCGGTCGCACTGGCCGACGACTTCGCGCCGGAGCACCTGTGCTTGTCGGTCAGAGACCCGTGGGCGTGGGTAGATAAGATTCACAACGCCGGCGGTGTGTTCGTCGGCGAGCAGTCCTACGAGGTGTTGGGCGACTACGTCGCCGGCCCGAGCCACGTCATGCCGACCGGTGGCACGGCGCGCTTCGCGCCGCCGTTGAACGTGCTCGACTTCATGCGGGTGATGAACGTCATCGCGCTCGACGAGACGACGGCCCGGCAGCTCGCGCCGGTCGCCGTCAAGCTGGCCGAGGCCGAAGGGCTGCATGCGCACGCGAATGCCGTCAGGCAGAGGCTTCTGCAATCTTGAGGTTTCGCTCAGCGCCCAACCCACTCGGGGCGGATTGAGTGCCGTCATGCTCCCTGCTCATGGGGTGCATTCGCCAACGGGGGCAGACGTAGACCCGCCCCGGCGTAAACGCCTGGGCTGAAAGGGGCGGGATGCGCGCGGCTTGCCCGTATGCTCAGCGCTGGGATTGATCCCGGCGCGACTGAAGCGAACACCGCTGCGGGCCGCTCCGCGCTCCCCTTATTTTGAAATTCACCCCGCTCACGCAGCACTTACATTTAGCGATACAATCGGCGTCACGATGGCAGTAGCAAATATCATCAGCGCGTTCGGGTTGGCCGGCGCAGCCGGGCTGAACGCCTATATCCCCTTGTTGATCGTGGCCGTCTTGGCCCGGCTGGGCATGCTACAGCTTAGCCCGCCGTTCGACGTGCTGGCGAGCTGGCCGGCCATCATCGCGCTGATTGTGCTCGGCGTCATCGAGTTCGTGGCCGACAAGGTGCCGGGCGTAGATCACGTCAACGACGCCATCCAGACCTTCGTGCGGCCGGCGGCCGGCGCGATCCTCTTCGCTGCGAACACCGGCGTGGTTTCGGGCATAGACACCACGCTCGCGCTCATCTGCGGGCTGGTGTTGGCCTCCGGCGTGCATGCGACGAAGGCTGCCGCGCGCCCGGTCGTCAACGGCGCAACGATGGGCATCGGCGCGCCGTTCATCAGCATCGCTGAAGACGTGCTTGCCACCATTGGATCGCTGCTGGCGATCTTCTTCCCCCTGCTGTTCCTGCTCTTCGTCGCAGCGGTGGGTTATCTCGTCTATCGGCTGATCAAGCGGGCCCGCCGGTTGCGTGCGCCGCGCACGGCGCAGCCGGCTGCGACCACATGACTTCCCCAACCGGCGCGGCAGGCAGCTCATGAACGATTGGGGCGTCATCGGCCATGACTGGGCGGTGCGTCGCCTTCAGCGCGCCATCGAACGCGGCCAACTCGCGCAGTCGCACCTGTTCGTCGGCCCGCCGTCCATCGGCAAGGCGACGCTGGCGCTGGCGGTGGCGCGTGCCCTACTGGGTCGCGACGATCGCTCTCGCGCGCTGGTGACCCAGCGCCGGCATCCCGACCTGCTGTGGGTTGAGCCGCCTGATGACGGCGAGGCGATCAAGGTAGACCAGATTCGCGAGCTGCTACACGCGCTCACCCTCGCCCCGGTCGAGAGCCGGCATCGCGTGGCCGTCGTCAACGACGCCCACCTCATCACCGACAGCGGCCAGAACGCCATCCTCAAGACGCTGGAGGAGCCGAACCCTTCGGTCGTCATCGTCTTGATCGCGCCGAACACGGATACGCTATTGCCGACCATCGTCTCGCGCTGCCAACTGCTCAATCTGCGACCGGCGCCGGTGCATGCAGTCGAGGAGGCGCTGTTGTCGCGAGGCGCCCCTAGTGAACGCGCCGCGTTCGTCGCCCGGCTGTCGCGCGGCCGGATCGGCTGGGCTTTGCGCGCTGTTGAAGATGAGGCCATGCTCCAAGCGCGCGCCGAACGGCTGAACGACCTGCGCGCGTTGCTGGCAGCCGACCGCACGCAGCGCTTCGCCTATGCCGAGAAGCTGGCGCGCGCCGAGCCGGCACACATCGCGCAAACGCTCGAAGATTGGCTGTTGCTGTGGCGCAACGTGGCGCGCGCGGCAGGTCGTGGCGCGTCGCCTGACGCGCTGGTGAACGCCGACCAGCGCGAGTGGATCGCTCAGTTGGCCAGCGCCCTTCCGATTCCCCAGATCGCGGCGCTGTTGCGCGCCACGGGCCAGACGCTGCAGTACCTCGACCGCAACGTGAACGCGCGGCTGGCGCTCGACGTGCTGCTGCTGAAGCTGCCACGCCTGCCGGCGGGCTGAAGCGCCGCCCTCAACTCAACACCACCAGCACCTGGTTCTGCTCGACGGTCTGGCGCGGCTGCACCTTGATCGCGCTGACCGTGCCTTCGCGCGGGGCTTTCAGCTCGTTCTCCATCTTCATGGACTCGAGCACTACGACCACCTGACCCTTCTTCACCCTCTGGCCTTCCGTCACCGGCACCGAGACGATCAATCCCGGCATGGGCGACTTGATGTTGACTTCGCCGCTGGTTGGGCTGAATGCGCCGGCGGCCTCTGCCAGGCGCTTGGCGCGCTCGTCGGCGACCTGCACGTAGTACAGCACGCCGTTCAACAGCACACGATATTCGCCATCCCCTCCTTCCACCAGCGCCTCGAACGACCGGTTATCGAGCAGCAGCGAATACAACCCGTCGTCATCAATCGCGCGCAGATCCAACGAACGTTTGACGCCGTCTATGACAACTTCGCCATCCTGATTGATGTCAATGGTGTACGTCTTGTCGCCGATGGTGGTCAGGTATCGCATGGCGGGGGTAGTATATCGGGTATGCCGAGGACGGTGATGGTCGCCTCCAACAACGCGCACAAGCTGCAGGAGCTGCGCGAGATCTTCGCCCTGGCCGGGCTGACCGGCGTGAACTTGGTCGCGCCGCGCGATGTGGGCCTGGCGTGCACGCCGGATGAAACGGGCGCGACGTATCTGGACAACGCGCTGATCAAAGGCCGGGCGTTCGCTCGCGCGTATCGCGCGCAAGCCGATCATCGCGACCTGGGCGAGCTATGGGTGCTGGCCGATGACTCGGGGCTGGAGGTGGACGCGCTCGGCGGCCGGCCTGGCGTGCATTCGTCCCGCTATCACCAGGCTGCGCCGGGCGGCGATGGATGCGCTGCGCTCCTGCAGGAGATGGCAGCGACGCCGGATGCACAGCGCACGGCGCGCTTTCGCTGCGTGCTGGTGCTGATCGGCCCAGACGGTCAGGAGTACATCTTCGAGGGCGCGTGCGAGGGACGCATCGCGCGCGAGCAGCGCGGCGAAAACGGCTTCGGCTTCGATCCGGTGTTCCTCGTGGACGACGGGCGGACGATGGCGCAGCTTTCGTCGGCGGAGAAGCACCGCATCAGCCATCGCGGCATTGCCGGCCGCCGGGCAGCCGAGTTCTTGATGCGCCTGGAGGCAACGTGATCTCGAACCTCGTCTCACGCATCCGCAGCGAAGTCGCGCAGGCCTTCGAGCCGTTCTGTGCTTCGGCAGAAGGCAGCGCGACGGGCGCAGTGCTGGCCGTATCCGGCGGGGCCGATTCGCTCTGCCTGGCCGACGCGACGCTGGCCGTCGCGCCGCGCTTGAGGCTTCACCCGGTCATCGCGCACCTCGACCACGGGCTGCGCGGGGACGCATCGGCGGCGGACGCCGAGTTCGTGCGCGCATTCGCTGCCGAGCGCAACGTGCCGTGCGTCGTTGAACGAGCGGATGTCGCTGCCCTGGCGCGCGAACGCAAGCAGTCCATCGAGGCAGCTGCCCGCGAGGTGCGCTATCAGTTTCTGGCGCGCGTCGCGGAGGCCCACGGCGCCCGGCTGGTGGCCTTGGCGCATCACGCCGACGATCAAGCCGAGACCGTGCTGCTGCGCTTGATCCGCGGCACCGGGCTGCATGGCCTGCGCGGCATGCAAGCGCACGATGTGCTGCCGGCTGCGCCGCATCTCACTGCTGTGCGACCACTGCTGCGCATCTCGCGCGCGGAGATCGAGCAGTACTGCCGCGAACAGCGGTTGCAGCCGCGTCACGATGCGACGAACGACGCGCTGGATCACACTCGCAACCGGATTCGCCATGAGCTGCTGCCCTTCCTAGAGCGCTACAACCCCAACATTCGCATGACGCTGACGCGTCTGGCCGACACCATCGCATCGGATGTCGAGATCATCGAGCAGGCGACTCAAGCAGCTTACGAGCGCATCGCGCAGCCGTCGCACGAAGGTATCGCTGTGGATCGTCTGGCTTGGCGCGCGCTGCCGCGCGGATTGCAACGCGCGACGTTGCGCGAGGCGGTGCGCCGGCTGCAGGGCGATGTGACCGGCCTGCAGTATGCAGCCATCGAGGAAGCGCGCGACGTACTCAACAGCGACGCGCCAACCGGCGAAATTGCGCTGATGCACAACGTCAGGATCAAACTGGCCAAGCGCGCGTTCATTGTGTGTAAGTCCGCAGTGTGATCTTCTTATAATCGCCCGAGATGGCCGAGCCGAGAGAGCCGTTAACCGAACGCGAGCTGGAAGTGGTGCGGTTGCTCGCGACGGGCATCAGCAACAAAGAGATTGCTGCGCAGTTGCACGTCAGCCCGAACACCGTGCGCGTTCACCTGCGCAACATCTTCGCCAAGCTGGAGGCCCAATCGCGCACCGAGGTCACCATGATTGCCGTGCGCAACGGGTGGGTGGAGATGCCGGCGCAAGCAGCGCCTGAAACGCCCGCTGCGCTTGCCAACGCAACGACGCTCGGCGCTGTGCCGACGCTCGAATCGGTTCCCGGTGCCCTGCAAGCCACACCCGCTGCTGTCGCAGTCCAACCGGCGCCTCCGCGAGTCCAGCCGGCGCCGGTCGCGCCTAACCCGCAACCGCTGCCGTCACCCGCCATGTGGCAGCGGATTGCGTCCGTCGCGGCGCTGGCCGCCATCGTCTTGCTGACGGTGCTCTTGTTACAGCGCCCTACCGCCGAGGCCGGCTCGGTATCGAACGACTTCGCGCCGGCCGATGGCTCAAGTGATCCGGCAATCGTCGCATCGCCGGTTGAGTCCTCACGCTGGCATCCGCGCGCCTCGATCCGCACGGCGCGCACGCGGCCGGCCGTCGCCGTGGCCAGAGGCGACGTGTATGTCATCGGCGGCGAAATTGGGCGCGCACCGTCGAGCGAAGTGCTGATCTACGACCCGCAGCGCGATGCCTGGCGAGAAGCAGCGCGCAAGCCGACGCCGGTGATGAACGCCGGCGCTGCCGTCATCGGCGACATGTTGTATGTGCCCGGCGGCGCCACGGCAGACAGCCAGGCCACCGACCGCGTCGAGGCGCTCAACCTGACGACGGGCGAGTGGAAGGTGCTTCCGCCGCTGCCGCGTCCCGTCGCCGGCCACGCCGTCGTGGCGTTCGGCGATCGGCTCTACGTCGTCGGGGGCCGCACGTTGGGCGGCTTGAACAGTGCCACGTTCGCCTTCGACGTGAAATCGGGCCGGTGGACATTGCTTGCGCCGCTGCCCACGCCGCGCAGCCAGCTCGGCGCAGCCATCGTCAACGGTCGCATCTACGCCGTAGGCGGCTACGACGGCCGGAGGGAATACGCGACATGCGAGTACTTCCAGATCGCCACCGGCCAATGGTCTGCATGCGCGCCGATGACCATCCCGCGCGGCGGGCTTGGCTTGGCGCAGGTCGGCTCGGCGCTCTATGCCGTGGGCGGTGGACTCTCCGGCTTCATCGGCTTCAACGAGCGATACGACCCGAATGCAGACAAGTGGACGCCGTTCGAAATGCCGGAGCAACGGATGGGGGATTGGCGATACATCGGCGTCGCGTCTCTGCCCACCGAGTTCTACGCCATCGGCGGATCTACGCGCAGCGTGCCGCTGGCCGACAACTATGTGTATGAGGTGCTGAATAACCGCACCTTCCTGCCGGCTTTCCAGTCGAACAAGGATCAATAAGCGGGGGCGCGGCCCGGTCAAGCCATCGCCTCGGATGCGTGTAGCGGTGGCGCGTCGCCCAACTCGAAGTAATGCCACCATGCGCGAATGACCGAGGCATCGCCGAAGAACCACTTGCCCCAACCCGGCGAGTGTCCCACGCCTTCCAATTCGAGCGTGGCCGCGCCGTCCAGCTCGCTAAGCGCGAGCGGCACCACGCCATCGCCCCACTGCGCGCCGTTGCCGGAGATAAAACGGTAGTTGTAATAGGCCTCGCGCTGGCGCAAGCTGCCGTTGACTTTGCCTTCGATGTGCCGGCTGCGCACGTTGAGGTACTTGACCTGCGGGGCATAGTATGCGCCGGGATACGTCTCGTCCACCCAGGCGGCGGCGCGCATGCCGGGTCGCGGCGCTTCCTTCGTCGCCCGCAGCGGGCTGCCGACCATATACAGGCGCGACACCCGCTCATAGCCATGATATGAACGCTGGTGCGGTTTGACCGTCCGGTCGCCGAGGTAGGCGCGCCCCACGATGCCGCCGGCGCTGTGACCCACGAGGATGACTTTGTGCGCGCCGGTCTGCTTTAAGGCGTGGCGGACGGCAGCATGCGCGCGGTCTACCAGGATGCTGTAATCCGTGAAGCCGGCCAGCATCCACGTCACGCGGGTGATGCCGGCGATGAAGACGCGCCGGCCCGAGATATTAGCCAGCGCGCGCGCAGCGAAACGATAGTCGCTCCAATGTGAACCAAAGCCGCCGATCAGCACGATGGGTTCTGGGACGCTCATGCTGCGCATAGTCTAACGAAGACGATTAGCCGGACATTAAGGGCATATTTCGTCGTGATTGAGGGCAACGCGGCGCAGCGCGATCTCTACGCGTGCGCCTGGCGGATGACATCGGTGCCGACATAGGGGCGCAGCACCTCGGGCACGACCACGCTGCCGTCGGACTGCTGATAGTTCTCCAGCACGGCGATCATCGTGCGCGGCAGGCCCAAGCCGCTGCCGTTCAGCGTGTGCACGAATTCCGGCTTGGCGCCCTTCTCGCGGCGGAACTTGATGTTGGCGCGGCGCGCTTGGAAGTCACCCACGTTGCTGACCGAGCTGACTTCCAGCCATTCGCCGACGCCGGGCGACCATACCTCGATGTCGTAGGTGATGCGCGAGGCGAAGCCGAGGTCGCCGGTGCACAGCAGCTTAATGCGATAGGTCAGGCCGAGTTCTTTCAACGTAGCCTCGGCGTCTTCGCGCATCTTCTCCAGGTAGTGATCGCTCTCCTCCGGCTTGGTGAAGGCATACATCTCCACCTTGTCGAACTGGTGGCCGCGTTTGATGCCGCGCACGTCCCGGCCGGCGCTCATCTTTTCGCGCCGGAAGCACGGTGTGTAAGCGGTGTAGAGCTTGGGCAGCTCGCCGGCGTCGAGGATCTCGTCGCCGTGCAGGTTGGTGAGCGGCACCTCGGCCGTCGGCACCATCCAGAAATCCTCCTCGGCGTCGTGATACAGGTTATCGCGGAACTTGGGCAGTTGGCCGGCGGCGAACAACGTCTGCGACTTCACCATGAACGGCAGGTAGCGCTCCTCGTAGCCTTGCTTCATGCGCAGGTCGAGCATCCAGGTGATCAGGCCACGTTGCAGGCGCGCGCCCCAGCCGTTCAACACGTAGAACCGGCTGCCGCTCAACTTCACGCCGCGCTCGAAGTCAATGATGCCCAACTGCTCGCCGATCTCCCAGTGCGGCTTGGGCGGGAAGTCCTGCTTCGGCAGCGCGCCTTCCACCACGCGCAGCACGACGTTGTGCGTCTCATCCGGCCCGACCGGCGTGCGCGGGTCGGGCACGTTCGGCAGCGCAGCAGTCAACTCGCTGAGCTGCGCCTCGATCTTGCCCAGCTCGGTCTCTAGCATGGCGATCTCGTCGCCGACGCGGCGCATCTCGGCCTTCTTCGCTTCGCGTTCGGCCTCATCGCGCATCCGGCCGATCTCCTTGCTGACGGCATTGCGGATGGCGCGCAGTTGCTCCGAGCGCGCCAAGATCTCCCGGCGCTGCACGTCGAGCGCTAGGATTTCGTCCACCGGCGTCGGGTCGTTGCCGCGGTTGATGATGGCCTGGCGGACGACCGCCGGCTCTTTGCGGATCAGGTTGATGTCCAACATTGCGTCCTCGCGTCGAATGAAATTTAAAGCGCCCCCGTCGCATCAGGACGAAGGGCGCTCGTGGTGCCACCTGACTTCGTTAGCGCTTTGGTAATCGGTAACTAGTAATTCGCAAACGGCAAGCAGCAACCGGAATCTGGTTGCCAAATCATCAACCGCCAATCATCAATTACCAGTTACCGGTTACCAGTTACCAAACCGCTAACCTCTACCGTTCGCTAACGGGAACTCCCGTCCTGCTCGTCGCAGGAAGCTCTGCGAGTGGAAGCGCGGTCCTTGGCGCTACCGGTTCGCACCGCCCACCGGCTCTCTGAAAGCGCTTCCGGCGCGCGTCTCGCGTCGTCGCCGATATCGGAATTCTAATCCAAAAGGTCGCTATGATGTGAGCCATGGCTAAGGAACTGCATGCGTGGTCGCTCGAACCAGAGCAGGCAATTCAAGTTCAGGCGCGGTTGCGCGAGCAACTCGTGTTGCAGTGGGATGGCCGCGAGGTGCACACCGTCGGCGGCGTGGATGTAAGCCTGACCGACGCGCGCGCGCATGCGGCCATCGTCGTCCTGCGCTATCCGGAGATGACACCGATCGAGGGCGTGACTGCGGATGCGCCGCTCGTCTTTCCCTACATCCCCGGGCTGCTGGCCTTTCGCGAAGGGCCGGCCATCCTCGCTGCCTGGGAGCGGCTTCAGCGCACGCCCGACCTCATCATGTTCGACGGGCAAGGCATCGCGCACCCGCGCGGCATCGGCATCGCTTCGCAGATGGGGCTGTGGCTGGAGCGGCCGACCATCGGCGTCGGCAAGTCCAGGCTCTACGGCGTCTGCGAAGAACCCGG
>JANWYN010000052.1 GCA_025055235.1 Candidatus Roseilinea sp.
CCCGGTGGACGCCGCCCCGCCTCCACCCCCGCCGGTGATTGACGCGCCGCAGCCTCCGCCGCACATTCCGGGCGATGCGGCCTCCGGGACAGATGACGAGGATGCGCCATCGCCGCCGAAGAAGCGCCCGCGCAGCCGGCTGATGCCGTGAGCCGGATTAGAATCCGCCCATGCTGACGAGACTAAAGGCGTTCGCCGCGAAACACCCGCGCCTGGCAGCGTGGATCGTGCTGGCGACCGGCATGGTCATCATCCTTGTCATCGCCGCGCGCGACGTCGGCCTGCTGTGGAACCAGTGGCTGTTCTTGATCCTGGCCACGGTCGGGCTGGCCGGCTTGTGCGTGTGGATCATCGGCTGGGAGGCGAACGACGACGCGCCGGCGGCGTCCGAATGACGCACCGCCCGCTTATCCCCGCGCGCGTCGCTCGGCGGCGCGAAAGTCCTCCGGCGTGTTGACGTTGACGAAAGCCAATCCCTCGGGGTCGAAGCGGGCGATCTCATCCGGCGCGATGAAGCGCGCGCGCACCCGGCGCAGCCAACCGGCCATCGCCAGCTCGCCGGCGTCCAGCGCAGCTTTCATCGCCGGCGCGCACGTCTCCGCGCGATAGACCGCGTGCAACGCCTCCGGCCCGGCTGCCGCCATCGGCACGACGGCATCGCAAGCATCCGCCTCCATCACCTCGCGCGCATAGGCGAGCAGCGCGGCATTGACGAACGGCATATCGCAGGCCACGAGCGCCAGCGCAGCGGATCGGCACGCTGCCGCCGCGGTGAACGCGCCGCCCAGCGGCCCACAGCCGGGCAGCGCATCTTGCAGCATGGGCAAGCCCAGGAAGCGATAGGCCTCCGGGCGATTAGTGATGAGGACGATCTCGCCTGAAAGCGGCTGCACGCGCTCGACCACGCGCTGGACGAGCGGCCGGCCCAGGAAAGGCATCAGCCCCTTGTCTTGCCCCATCCGGCGCGATTGCCCGCCGCACAGGATGGCGACCGTGAGGCCGCGCCGGCGTTCGCCCGTCACTCGATGCACTTTGCGCCCAGCAGCGCGATCAACTCCCGGCGCAGCTCCGGGCAGTCGCGCGTGGCGTCGTTCGGGAAGTCCAGCGTCACATCCTTGCCGCTAGCTTGGCGCAGCGTTAGGGTGAACGGCTGGTCGCCCTGGTATTTGCGCAGCGTCTGCAGCACGGCTTCGAGCTTGGCCACGTCGCTGCGCGGGTCGCCGTTGCGATACATGACGATGCGCAGCGGCTCGCGGGCGGCGAAGATGGGCGGCAGGTCTTGCGCGCCGGGATGTGGATTCTCGATCGCCACCGGCTCGCTCGAAGCGACCGCGGCTGCGCCGTCGAGCGCGGGCCGGTCGGCATCATCGGCTGCGTCGAGCGGTGACGACGCGATATCCGGTTCGTCGCGCGGCGCGAAGGCCGGATCGTTGGCGATCGAACCCGCTTCGGCTTCTTGCGCACGCGCATCGGCGACGATGCCGTCGTCGGTGAAGCTGACTTCGTCCAGCGCGGCCAGGTCGTCCGCTTGCAACTCAGCCCTGCCGGTGGCGGGAGTTGGGTATGGCCGGGAGGCGTTCTCTGGCCCGGCGTTCAACGAGGCGAAGTAAGCGCTGATCGCCTCCTCGGAGACGCCGTGGTCCGGCTCGGCGTTCGGGTCGTCGTAGTAGACGCGCGTGTGGTCGGCGTCGGCGCTGCGGGCGATCTCGAACGAATCGCTGGCTTTCTCGACCAGGATCTTCGGCGTGCTGCCGGGCGACACCTCGGCCTTGCCCCACACCAGCAGCGCCTTGTCCTTCTGGAACTTGTCCTGATATTTCTCCCACGTCTTGGGGAAGATGGTCAGCTCCAGCCGGCCGTACATGTCCTCCAGCTCGCCGAAGGCCATCGGCTTGCCGGCCTTGGTGGTATGCGGGCGGACGAAGCTGACCACGCCGGCCACGACCACCTTCTGCCCGTTGTCGCCCTCCGTCAGCGTGGCGCTGGTGTGCGTGATCCGGTGCTGGAGCGCGTCGAGCTGCGCCTGGAGCGGATGCGCCGAGATGTAGGTGCCGAGCAATTCCTTTTCTTCTTGCAACAGTTGCTTGCGCGGGATCTCGCGGACGTGCTTCGGCAGCACGATCAATGCCTCGTCGCCGGCGCTATCCAGCCCGCCGAACAGCATGCCTTGGCCGCGCTCGGCGGCGCGGCGCGCGGTCGTGGCCATGCCGATCATCTGATCCACGACGGCCAGCAGTTGCGAGCGCGAGCCAAAGTCGTCGAACGCGCCGGCCTTGATCAGCGACTCGAGCGCGCGCTTGTTCAGCGCCGTCATATCCACGCGCCGGCAGAAGTCGTCGAGCGACTTGAATCGCCCGCCCTGCTTGCGCGCCTCGACGATGGCGCGCACCGGCCCTTCACCCACGCCCTTGATCGCCATCAGGCCGAAGCGGATCGCGCCGATACTGTCCTTGGCCTTGAAGTTGGGCGGCGTCTCGATGGTGAAGTCGGCGTCGCTGGCGTTCACGCTGGGCGGCAAAATTTTGATGCCGTGCAACTTGGCGTCGGCGATCAGCGCGGTGATCTTCTCCGTGTTGCCGCTCTCGCAGGTGAGCAGCGCGCAGATGTATTCGAGCGGATAGCAGGCCTTCAGCCAGGCCGTCTGGCAGGTGATGGCCGCGTAGTCGGCGGCGTGCGCCTTGGGGAAGCCGTAGCGCGCGAAGTACTCGATGTCGCCGAAGATGGCGTCGGCCAGTTCTGCGCTGTAGCCCTTCTTGACTGCGCCTTCGCGGAACTTGGTCTTGTGCTTCAGCAGTTGCTCGGCGTTCTTCTTGGCGACGGCCTTGCGGATGGTATCGGCCTCGCCCACCGAATAGCCGGCGATGTCGCGCGCGACGCGCATGATTTGTTCCTGATACACCACGATGCCATAAGTTTCACCGAGCGCCGGCGCCAGGTCGGGATGGCGATACTCCACCTGCTCCTCGCCGTGCATGCGCCGGATGTAGGTGGGGATGTACTCCATCGGCCCAGGCCGGAAGAGCGCCAGCGCCGCGACCACGTGCTGAAAGCGCGTCGGCTTCATCTGCATCATTAGGTTGCGCATGCCCGTGCCTTCCACCTGGAACACGCCTTGCACGTCGCCCCGCGACAACAGTTCATATACACGCGGGTCATGGATCGGAATGTTGGTCAGGTTCAGCTTGATGCCGTGCCGCTGCTCGATCAGCTCGCATGCCTTGCGCATGATGGTGAGCGTGGATAGGCCCAGATAGTCCATCTTCAGCAGGCCGATGGACTCCAGGTGCGTCATCTCGAACTGGGTGACGGCGTTGAGCTGCGGGGTGAGCGGCGTACCGGTCAGCTTGTTGAGCGGCGCATACTCGATCAGCGGCCGGTCGGCGATCACCACGCCGGCGGCGTGCGTGCCGGCGTTGCGCACCGTGCCCTCGACCTTGATGGCGCGGTCGTATAGCTCGCGCACGTGCGGCTCGGTCTCATACAGCCGCTTGAGCTCGGGCACTTGCTCCAGCGCCTGCGTCAGCGTGATCGGCTTGCCGGGGATGGCCGGCACGAGCGACGTGATGCGCGACACTTCGTTGAGCGGGATGTCCAGCACGCGCCCGACGTCCTTGAGCGCCGCGCGCGCGGCCATCGTGCCGAAGGTGATGATCTGCGCCACGTTCTCGCGGCCGTATTTCTCGATGGTGTAATCCACCAGCAGGCCGCGCTGGTCGTCGGGGAAGTCCATGTCAATATCCGGCATGGATACGCGGCCGGGGTTGAGGAAGCGCTCGAACAGCAGGTCGTTGCTGACCGGCTCGATGTAGCTCAGCCCGAGCACATACGCCACCATGCTGCCGGCAGCGCTGCCGCGCACGTTCCACCAGATGCCGGCCTCGCGCGCGAAGCGGATGAGGTCCCACACGATCAAGAAATAGGTGGCGAACCCCATCTCGATGATCACGCTCAGCTCGTACTCCAGGCGCTGACGCAGCGCGCTGGGCCGGAGCGCAGGGTTGCCGCGCGATTCGGGCAGCGCCAGCGGCGAGCGGGCGGTGAGGTCTATCGGCTCGTCGTTGGGGTCTAGGACGGGTAGACCGGGAGACGGGGAGACTGGGAGACCGGAAGCCATGCTGTCTCCTTGTCCCCTTGTCCCCTTGTCTCCCGCTACCGCCGGAATGCCATACTTCTCCTCAAAGCCCTTGTAGCATAGGTAGCGCAGATAGTCTGCGTCCGACGCGAACCCCTCCGGCAGTTGGAAGTGGGGCAGGTGGAACGTCTTCGACTTGATCACGACGTCGCAGCGCTCGGCCACCGCCAGCGTGTTGGTCAGCGCTTCCGGCGCGATCTGGCCGAACATCTCGGCCATCTCTGCTGCGCTCTTCAAATAGTACGAGTCGTTGTTGAAGCGCATCCGGTTCTTGTCGCTCAGCAGCGCGTCGGTCTGGATGCACAGCATCAAGTCGTGCGATGGCGCGTCTTCGCGCAGCACGTAGTGCACGTCGTTGGTGGCGATCAGCGGCACGCCCATCTCCTTCGACCAGGCGATGAGCGTCTCGTTGATCAGCTTGAGTTCGGGCAGATCGTGATCTTGCAACTCGAAGTAGAAGCGATCGCCGAACAGGTCGAGGTACCACTGGGCCACCTCGCGCGCTTGCTCAAACAGCCCTTGCTGGATCAGGCGCGGGATCTCGGCAGACGGGCAGCCAGAGGTGCAGATGATGCCTGCGCTATGTTGCGCCAGCGCGTCATGGTCAATCCGCGGCTTGTAGTAGTAGCCCTCTAGCTGCGCCAGCGACGACAGCTTCATCAGGTTCTTGTAGCCCTCGTTGTTCATCGCCAGCAGGAGCAGGTGGTGCGGGCTGCGGTCGAAGTTCGCGTCTTTGTCCTGCATCCTGCGCCCGCGCTTGCACAGGTAGAGCTCGATGCCGATGATGGGCTTGACGCCGAGCTCGTTGCACACGTCGAAGAACTCGATGACGCCGTACATCGCGCCGTGGTCGGTCAACGCCAGCGCCGGCATGTCCAGCTCTTTGGCGCGCCGCACCAGCTTCTTGATGTTGCCGAATCCGTCGAGCAGTGAATACTCGGAATGCACGTGCAGATGAACGAAGCTCATAGCCGCGATGAAGATGCGCGGTGAGGATAGCACAAAGTTGCCGTCTTTGGTCGGGCTTGGAGGCACGCCGCCGGCCTATAGCGTCACCCACCCGCGCTGCGCCGCCAGGCGCACCGCTTCGGTGCGGTTGCCTGCGCCGAGCTTGCCCAGGATCGCGCCGACGTGGAACTTCACGGTGCGTTCGGTGATCGCAAGCTGCGCGGCGATCTCTTTGTTGGTCTTGCCCTCCGCCATCAAGCGCAGCACTTGCACTTCGCGCGGCGTCAGCGGCTCGACGGGCGTGCGGTCGCGTGCCTCGCGCAGGTGGCGCATCAGCCGCGACTGGACGGCCGGCTGCAGCAGCGACTCGCCGCGCGCTACGGCGCGGATGGCGTCGAACAGTTGCTCGCGCGGCGCGCCCTTGAGCAGATAGCCCTGCGCGCCGGCCTGAATCGCGCCGACGATGCGCGCGTCGGTGTCGAACGCAGTGAAGACCAGCACGCGCGCATCGGGTAGTTGCGCGCGCAATTGCCGCAGCGCTTCGACCCCATCCAGCCCCGGCATCTCCAGGTCGAGCAACACCACGTCCGGCGCGTGTTGCACGGCGCGCACCACCATCTCGCGCCCGTCCGACGCCTCGGCCACGACCACAAAGTCGGGTTGCGTGCCGAGCATGGCGATCAGGCCGTCGCGCACGACCGGGTGGTCATCGGCGATGAGTATCCGAATCGGCGACATCGAGCGGCAACTTTACCGCCACGCGCGTGCCCGCGCCGGGGCTGCTCCTCACTTCGAACGTGCCGCCGGCCAGCCGGGCGCGCTCGCGCATGCCGATTAGGCCGCAGCGGTCCGGCGGCGATTGCGATGGATCGAAGCCCACGCCGTCGTCCTCGACGATCATCGCGGCCTGATCCAGCGCGATCGTCAGGTGCAGCGCCACGCGGCGCGCCCGGGCATGGCGCGCTGCGTTGGCCAGCGCTTCCTGGGCGATGCGATACAGCGCGGTTTCGACGCGCGCCGGCAACGGCTGCTGCGCCGCTGCGCCGTCGAATCGCGCCTCGATCTGCCAGTGCGCTCCGTGCTCCTTCAACAGGGCCAGCAACGCCTCGCGCAGCGTGCGTCCCTCCAGAGGCGCTGCGCGCAGGTCGAGCACCGAACGCCGCGCTTCTTCGAGGTTGGCGCGGGCCAGCCGGAGCGCGCGTTGAATCGCTGCTCGCGCCTGCGCCGTCCTCCCGCCTTCCACCAGCGCGTCCGCCGCCTCCAGTTGCATTGTGATCGCAGCGAGGCCCTGCGCCAAGGTATCGTGGATCTCGCGCGCCAGCCGGTTGCGTTCCTCCAATGCGCCGAGCGCCGCGCTGCGCTCGAACAGTTGCGCGCGCTCGACGGCGATGCCGGCCATGTCGCCGATGGTGTGCAACAGCCGCAGGTCGTCGGCGGTGAGTTCGCGCTGCTCCGCGCTGGCGACGTTGAGCACGCCCAGCCGGCGCCGCTGCGTCCCTTCTCCTTGCGCGAACAGCGGGATGCTGGCGTGATAGCGCAAGCCATCGGCGATGGCGACGATGTGCTTCAGCCGCGTGCAGGTGATGACGCGCGCATCGTGATCCATCTCGCCGGCCAGAAAAGCGTCGAGGCAGTAGCAGCTTCCCTCCATGCGCGCCGGCTCGTCCACGAACGGGCGCGGCAGGTTCTGCGCAGCAGCCAGGTAGGCGCTGTGATCGTCGCGCATCAGCCACACCCAGCCGGTCTCCAGGCCGAACAAGTCGGCCACCTGCGCGAGCGTCGTCTGCAGCGCTTGGCGCAGATCCACCTGCCGGTTCAGCGCGCCGGCGATGGCGTTGAGGATGGACAACTCGCGGTTGTAGCGCGCTGGTTCTGCCGTAGGTGACGCCGTCATGCGCCTATGATAAGCCGATGCGCCTCGCGTCATCCACCGTTACAATCCGACTATCTGACCGAAGCCATGATTCAAGACCCCGTGCTCCTCAACGATTGGCATCCGGTTGCGTCGTTGCAACAGCTCGACGCGCAGCCGGTGCTCGGCGTGCGCTTGTTGGGTGAAGACCTGGTGGTGTGGCGCTGCGGCGACGCCGTGTTAGTCTGGCAGGACTTGTGCATCCATCGCGGCACGCGCCTCTCGCTCGGCGAGGTGGACGGCGAGACGCTGGCCTGCCCCTATCACGGCTGGCGCTACGGCCCGGACGGCCGCTGCGTGCACATCCCGGCCCACCCCGGCCAGAAGCCGCCCGACAAAGCTCGCGCCAAGACGTATCGCGCCCAGATAAAGTATGGGCTGGTGTGGGCCACGCTCGGCGAGCCGCAGCACGACGTGCCGTGCTTCGCCGAGTGGGACAATCCATCGTATCGCAAGGTGCTGTGCGGGCCGTATCGCGTCAAGGCCAGCGGCCCGCGCGTGATCGAGAACTTCCTCGACGTCGGCCACTTCCCGTTCGTCCACGAGGGCATCCTGGGCGACCGGGACCATCCAGAGATCATGGACTACGAGGCTGAGATCACCGCCGAGGGTGTGATCGCGCGCGGCGTGCGCGTGTATCAGCCTGACCCCTACGGCACCGGCGTCGGCGACTACGTGACCTATGTGTATCGCGCGCTGCGGCCGCTCACCGCATACCTGCTCAAGCAATCCGCGCAGCGCCTGGCCATCCAGCTCATGGTCACGCCGCACGACCTGGTGGACAGCACCGCGTGGATGTGGATGGCGATGAACTACGGGCACGAGACGCCGGTCGAAGCCTTCGTCGCGTTCCAGGATCGCATCTTCGGCCAGGATGCGCCGATCGTGCAGTCGCAGCGGCCGGAGCTGTTGCCGCTGGACTTGCAAGCCGAGCTGCACCTGAAGAGCGACCGCACCGCCATCGCCTACCGCAAGTGGCTGAACCAGCTCGGCCTGACGATCGGTGCCGCATGAGCAAGCCCATCCTCGCCGCGCTCTTCCTGCTCGCTGCGACGCTCGGCCTGCACGCACCGGTGCGCGCATCGCAACCGGGCGCGTCGCCGGCGCAGCAGGCCGGCGTGTCCTTCGCGCTTGAGCGATGCGAGGATGTCGTCGTCGTTACCGAGCCGCAAGCGCCGCCGGAATTCGACGAGAACACCGACTGTGGCTGGCTGACCGTGCCGGCGCGCCACGCCGATCCGCTCGGGCCGAAGATCGAGCTCGGTGTGGTAGTGCTGCGCGCTAACGCTGCTCGCCCGCAGCCCGACCCGTTGTTCATGGCGCAGGGCGGCCCCGGCGGCAGCACCATCGAAAGCTACCTGGAGGAGATGAAGGACAGCCCGATTCGCACCGAGCGCGACATCGTGCTGTTCGACCAGCGCGGCGCGCGCCACACCCGGCCGGCGTTGGCCTGCGACGAACTCGATCGCCTGACGATTGACACGATCGAACAGCACCTGACGCCCGACGAGGAAAGCCGGCTGTCGCTTGAAGCCGCTGAGCAGTGCCGGCAGCGCCTGATCCGCGAAGGCGCCGACCTGTCGGCCTTCGACAGCGCCGAGAACGCCGCCGACGTGGCCGCGCTGGCCCGCGCGCTGGGCTATGACAAGATCAACTTCTACGGCGTCTCCTACGGCACGTTGCTGGCGCAGCACGTCATGCGCGACCATCCCAACATCCTGCGCAGCGTGATCCTGGATGCCGTCGCACCGCTCGAGGGCAGTTTCATCGTGGAGAGCGCCCGCGCAGAGGATCGCGCGTTGACCGAGCTGTTTAACGCTTGCGCTGCCGACGCGCGCTGCGCCGCTGCCTATCCCAACCTGGAGCGCGACTACTTCGACGCCGTGGCGCGCCTGAACAACCGGCCGGCCCGCACGTTCATGTTCGATTTGGAAACCGGCAAGGGCTACCACGCCGTGCTGGACGGCGACGTGCTGCAGAGCCTCGTCTTCCAAGCGCTCTACGCCACCGAGCTGCTGCCCTTTTTGCCCTACGCGATGGCCCGCGCGGCGCAAGGCGATTACGCGCCGGTCGGCAACCTTGGCAGCCTGTTCGTCTTCGACCGCTCCGTGAACAGCGGCATGTATTTCTCGGTGATGTGCGCCGAGGACGCCGGCTTGCTCGATCAGGCCGTGGACGATACCGGCCTGCGGCCGGAGGTGGCCCAGCGCAACGCGCGCGACCAGCGCGACTTCGCTGCGCTGTGCCGGCTGTGGGGCGTGGATTCGCTGCCGGACGACGCAAACGTGCCGGTGCGCAACGACGTACCGGCGCTGCTGTTGTCCGGCCGCTTCGATCCGATCACCCCACCGGCCAACGGCGAACGTGTGGCGGCGACGCTGGCGCGGGCGCGGCACTTCGTCTTCCCCAACGTCGGCCACGGCGCCTTCCGCAGCGAGCCGTGCGCCAGCCGGATCGTCCAGGTGTTCATCGCCAACCCCGAGGCCGAGCCGGACGCGAGCTGCCTGGCGACGCTCGACGCGCCGGCGTTCGTCGCGCCGGACGAGATCGTGCCGGTCCCATCGCTGATCCGGCTGACGGCCCTCTCAGAGCGCGGCCGGCGCGAGCTGGCCGCGCTGGGGCTGGGCTTGCTCGCCCTGCTGAGCGCATGGGTCACCATCCCGCTGGCATGGCTGGTGCGCAAGCTGACCGGGCGCGAGGCGCGCAACCTGCCCTGGCTGGCCAAACTCAACCCGTGGTTCACGCTGCTCTGCGGCGCGGTGCTGGCCTACTTCGTGGGGATGGCCGGCGCGAAGGTCGCCGACTTGATCGCGCGGGAGGACTACCTGTTCTTGTTCGGCCTGCCCGCCGAGGCGCGATCGCTCTTCCTGCTGCCGCCGATCGCTTTGGCGCTGGCGGGGCTGATGGCGATCGGCGTCGTCGCCGGCTGGCGCGGGTGGGGCTGGCTGCGGCGGATCAACCGTGCGCTGTTGGTGGTCGCCGCTGCGGTCTGCCTCGGCGCACTGGCGTCTTTGGGGATGCTGTTGTAGGTGAGGCGGGTAGTGTGAATGGTGTCGGTGGTGTCGGTAGTGTCGAGGGTGTCGGCGGCTGAGCTTGCTGCGGCTGAGCTTGCTGCGGCGGCTGAGCTTGCCGAAGCCGCCGCCGTTGCCTTCGACAAGCTCAGGCAACGGCGCTGTTGCGCGTGCAGCTGAACTCGCCGCAGTGGCTTGAGCCTGCCGGCGGCTGAGCTTGCTGGGGCGGCTGAGCATGCGGCGGCTGAGCTTGTCGAAGCCGCCGCATGCTGAGCCTGCCGAAGCCGCCGCCATAGCTACCGGCCGCGCTCCAGCGCGCTCAGCCGGTGGTCGAACTGCTCGCCGGCGTAGGCGGCGAACTCGCCCGGGTCGAGGCCGAAGGGGATGTCGTCGCCGTACGGCGCAAAGGTTTCGCTCACGATCTCGAGCGCCAGGGGCAGCAGCGCGTTCAGCCGGGCCATCAGCGCGTCCCAGAGCGCCGGCTCGCGGCTGAGCAGCCGCGCCAGCGCGTACAGGCCGTAGGCGATGTGGCGCGCCTCGTCGCGCTGCACCAGCTCCACCCCGCGCACCGTGCCGGGCATCAGGCCGTGGTCGCGCAGGGCGCGCGCGTAGCCGTGGTAGCCGGTCTCGGCCAGCACGCCCTCGACGATGATGTGATACGTGGCGATCGCCTCGACTTGCGCCCGCGGCGAGCCGTCGTGCAACAGCCGGCCCAGCGCCGCCGGCAGCTCGACCTCGAAGAGCTGGCGATACGGCGGGGAAGGCGCGACCGTCGCCGGCGCGCCTATGACGCTGTGCCAGCGATCGAACCACTCAACATGTTTGCTCTCCTCGAACAACTGCGTCGTGAGGAACATCTCCTCTTCGAGCAGGCCGCCCTGCCGGCGGACGGCGACGAGCAGCGGCGTCAGGTCGTGCGCCACGGCGACCTCGCCGCCGAGGAACTGCGCCGAGAGGCGCACGATGATGTCGCGCTCGCGCTCGTCCATGCGCTGCCAGTCGCGGACATCCTGCGCCAGGTCAATGTCGCGCGGGTCCCAGACGAGCTGCTTGGCTTTGTGGTAGAGCGAGAGCGGAAGCAACGTTTGGTCCAGCACGGCCTTTCGCCTTCTGAGCAAAAGATTCCCGGCGCGCTGCCTGCTCACCCCTTCACGCCACTACTGGTCACGCTTTCCACGTAGTAGCGCTGGGCGAGGATAAACACGATCGTGGGCGGGATGATGGCGATGGCCGCGCCGGCCAGGATGAGGTTCGGGCTATCGCTGGCGCGCCCGCGCAACACGTTCAGCGCCAGCGTCAACACTTGCGCGCGCGTGTTGCCGGTGTTCACCACCACCAACGGCCAGAAGAAGCTGTTCCAGGCATACAGGAAGGTGAACGTCGCCAGCGTCGCCAGCGCCGGCACGCTGGCCGGGATGAAGATGCGCATGAGGATGGACCAGCGCGACGCGCCATCAATCAGCGCCGCCTCCTCGATCTCCTTCGGGATGGTGATGAAGAACTGGCGCATCAGGAAGGTGCCGTAGGCTGTGTACAGCCACGGCAGGATGAGCGCCGGCATCGCGTTCACCCAGCCGATGGCTACCATGAGCTGGTATAGCGGGATGATGAGCACCACGAACGGCACCATGATCGTGCCCAGATACAGCAGGAAGATCTGGTCGCGGCCGGGGAACTTCAGCCGGGCAAAGGCGTAACCGCCCAACACGCTGGTGACGAGCTGGCCGATCACCGTCAGGATGGTGATCATCGCCGTGTTGGTCAGCGCGCGGTCGAAGCCGAGCAGGTTGACCACCTCGATGTAGTTCTCGGGATGCGCCGTGATGCGCGTGACCGGCTGGCTGAGCCGCACGTTGGCCAGCGCCGTCTCATCGGGGTTGGCCGGATTGACGAACCTGCCGACCGCCGTTCGAGTGAGCACGACCATCTCGACGATCGCACCGTTCACTTCGACTTCATACACGGGCACGGCCTGGCCGCCAACGACGACCTCTTTGGGCGTCGCGCCGCCGGCCACCTTCACTTCGCCGAAGCGACGGACGACGGTGTTGTTCGCGTCCGGCTGGCCGGCGGCGTCGAGCGGTGCGAAGATGCCCACGCGGATGTTCTCCTCGACCAGCGCCATCTGCTTCGTCTCCCCCGACTCGACCGCGACGTTGTAGAGCGGCAGCGGCCGGTCGAAGCCCGGCAGCTCGACGGTGACCTGCTCGGTCGGCAGCAAGCGCGGCGGATAGCTGAACGTGTCCGAGGCCGTCTTGAGCGAGGTGAACACCATCACCAGGAACGGGAAGAGCATGATCACCGCGAAGACCGTCAGGATCGCGTAGATCACGATGGCGCGGATGGTGCGCGTGGCTCGGTAGCTCATGGCAAGGGTCAGGGGTCGGGTGTCAGGGATCAGGGGTCAGGTTGGGATCACATGTCGTATGCGCCGCTGGCGCGCCGCTGTCGGCGGAACTGGAACAGCGTGAAGACGAAGATCACGATGAACAACACCCACGCCAGCGCGCTGGCGTAGCCCTGGCGGAAGCTCTGGAAGCCGTTCTGATACAGGTTGAGCGTCATCGTCAGCGTGGACGTGCCCGGCCCGCCCATGCCGTTGCTGACGATGAACACCTGGTCGAACACCTGCAGCGCCTGGATCGTCGTGGTGATGAGCACGTAGAGCGTGGTCGGCGCGAGCATGGGCAGCGTGACGTTGAAGAACTGCTGGCGCGGGTTAGCGCCGTCCACCGTGGCGGCTTCGTACAGCTCGCGCGGGATGGTCTGCAGGCCGGCCAGGAACAACACCGTGTTGAAGCCCAGCCACTGCCACGCGCTCATGATCACCACCGAGAGCAGCGCATAGTCGCTATCGGCCAGCCAGCGGATCTGCGGATCCTTGATGTTCGTCCCGAAGACGCCGTTGATGAAGTTGACCGCGCTGGTGATGAAGTAGTTGATCCAGCCGACCTGCGAGTTGTACATCCACTGCCAGATGAGCGCGACGCCGACCACTGCCGCGACGCTGGGGATGAAGTAAAGCGTGCGGTAGATGCGCATGCCCGGCAGCCGGCTGTTCAGCAACGTGGCCAGCAACAGCGCCGGGATTACCGAGAGCGGCACGGCCAGCAAGCCGAACACCAGCGTGTTGCGCAGCGAGATCCAGAAGCGCTTGTCCTCCGCGCCGACTAAATAGCCCTGGCCGAACAGGTTCACGCGGAACAGCTCGTCGTACACCCGCACGTCTATTGCCTGGTTCGCCGGCTGATCCGGCGTCGCCAGCGGTTGCACGGTGAGGTTGAACACGCGCCGGTAGTTGTCCAGCCCCACCCAGTCGCGCTTGTTGAATGCGTCCCAGTTGGTGAAGCTGACGTAGAGCGAGAACAGCAGCGGCCCGGCGAAGAACAGCGCGAAGCCCAGCAGGTTAGGCGAGAGGAACAACCAGCCGTTCAACCGCTCGCTGTGGATGTTCTTCGCGCCCATCGCCCGCGCGCTCTCGCCCCGCCACATGCTCCACAGCATGTAGCCCAACACTGCGACGCCGGCCGTGAGCGCCAGCGGGAGCAGGCCGCCGCTCGCATACTTGCCGGGGACCGAGGCCAGCGCCGGCACGACGCCGGCCGTCAACAGGAAGCCGATCGCACCGACCGCCATCAGCACGCGCCCCAGGTTGCGGCGCGCCACGGGCACCGGCCGGTCGCGCAGCTCGGTCGCCGCGACGAAGTAGCCCACGACGAACAGCGCCGCCATGAGGAAGGGAATGCCGCGCGCCATGTAATCGGCCAGGTCGTCCAGCCCCATGAACACGCCGAGCACGTGCGCCAGGCCGATCAGGCAAGCGAGGAATAGGATGTAGTTGACGGTGAGCGACAGCGTGCGCCCGAGGTGATTGCGTCGCAGGATCAAGGCCGCAGCCACCCCGCTGCCGAGCGCCAGGAGCGCCAGCCCGGCTGCCAGCGCGACCGGGGTCAGGTCGAGCGCCGGCGCGCTGCTCAGCACGACGAGCGCGCCGGCGATCAGCAGGATGCACAGCGCGGCGTGCCACACCATGAGCACGGTCAGCGCCGCGTCGCCGCGGCGGCCGGCGGAGGGGAGCGCAGTGGTCGCAGAAGCCATGGCGCCTTCGATTCTGGCACAGACGAAATCAGCCAGCAACGTCGCGCGCGGCGAAGCGATGCTGGCTGATCCACAACAAGCAAGCAGGCCTGATCCGTTACTTGTTGAATGCCTTACCGGCTTCGTCGCAGATGGTCTTGCCGAATTCCTCGACCGAGAGCTTGCCGGTCAACACGTCGCTGACCTTCGCGCCCATCGCTTTGTCGAAGTCCGGCCAGCTCCCCGTCCACAGCGGGCCTTCGGCGGTAGGCTTGTCGGCCAAGCCGTTCAAGAAGGCCTGGTTGTTCTTCTCCGGCAGGATCTTCAAGAACTCGGCGAACACGGCCTCGCCCACGCGGCTGGGGATGTTGGTGCCGCGCGCAGCCACCTTTGCCTGGATATCCGGCTGGGTCAACGCGTCCACCAGCTTCCAAGCCGCCTCGGGGTGCTTGGTGTTCTTGTTCACGACGTAGGCGCCCCAGAACAGCCAGTTGCCCATGTGCCCGCTCGGGCCCTTCGGCAGCTCCACCACGTCCCAGTTGAACGTGACCGTGCTGATGCCGGGCGTGGCCCAGCGGCCGTTCTGGAACATGCCGACCTTGCCGGCGCGGAAGGGCGGCTCGCTGTCTTCGCCGTAGGGCACAGCGATGCCGGCGTCATACAGGCTGCGCAAGAACGATAGGCCCTCCAGCGACTCCTTGCTGTTCAAGTTGCAGGCGTTGCGCTCCGCGTTGAAGAAGCCGCCGCCGGCTGAGTTCATGAACGCGCCATACGGCCCCCACCAAGCGTTCATGCCGTAGCCCTTGATCTCGCCGCCGAGTGCATTGATCTTCTCGGCCACCTCCTTGAAGGCCGCCCAGTCCCACTTACCCTCTTTGGCCAGCTCGCGCGGGTCGGGCGCGCCGGCTTCGTTGATGAGGTCAAGGTTGAGATACAGCACGAATGTAGATACGTCGCGCGGCAGGCCCCAGAGCACTTCACCCGGCTTGCCGGTCTCCGGGTTGTAGGTCAGGTGGAACATTGGCTCGGGGTAGTAATTCGAGTCGCTGTAGCCCTCGGTGGCGTCGGCGTACGGTCGCAGGTTCAGCAACAACCCGCGCTGAACGAAGTCGGCGATGTCGGTGCCGGGGATCCAGAACACGTCGGGCGCGGTGCCGGCGGCCAGCTCGGTGCGCAGCACGTCCTGGTAGCTGGCGGTTTCGCTGCCGCCCGGCTCGTAGGTCAACTTGATGCCCAGCTTCTTGGCGACTTCGTCGCTGATGCTGGCATAGACATCGGCTTCCTCTTTGTTGTCGGGGCGGGTGCGCCAGCGCAAGCTAATTTCGGCGGGCGCAGCCGGCGCTTCGGTAGCCGCCGGCGCCTCGGTGGCGGCCGGTTGGGCGGGTTGGGCCGGCTGGGCGGGCTGCGCCGGTTGGGCCGCAGGCACTGCGCAGGCAGCCAAGATCAGGCCGGCGATGGCCATCAAGCCAATCAGACGATACGTGGTCTTCATGCTTCCTCTCCTTTTGTGTGAAATGTGCGAACTTACCCGAGTGACGGTGAAGGTGCGAAAGCGAGAGGCAGGGGACGATGATGCGCGATCGCCTCTCGCCTTACGCCGAAATGACACTGCTCCGCCGGCGGCAGGAGCGACGGGACGGAGCGCGATGCGGCGATGCAAGCGCGGAGGATGCAGATGATGGACGCGATATCCAAGCCGACGAACCGGGATGGAAGGCGATCGTTCATCGCAGCACGCATCGAGCTCCTGACATTCACGACCGGTCGCGCGAAGGCGCTTCCTGTCGTAAAATCCCGATAGCGTTCACAGTTTTACCACAAGCATGGCAAATGTCAATCACCCACGTCGCGTCACCATTCGCGAAGTCGCAGCCCAGGCTGGCGTGTCGGTGCAGACCGTCTCGCGCGTCGTGAACGGCCACCCCGATGTCTCCGAAGAGACTCGCGCGCGGGTGCAGGAGGTAATCACCCGGCTGCGCTATCGCCCCAACGGCATCGCCCGCAGCCTGGCCGCGCAGAGCAGCCAGATGCTCGGCGTGGTCGCCAGCGGCTTCCAATTGTTCGGCCCGGCGCAGTTGCTCACCGGCATCGAGCAGCAGGCCACCGAACTCGGCTGGCATCTGATGCTGCAGATTGTGGATCCCGCCAAGCCGAACGACTACGACCGGGTGACCGCCAACCTGATCTCGCAAAACGTCGAGGGGGTGATCTGGGCATATCCCGAACTGACCGGAGAGCGCGAGCGCGCCTTTCACCAGCAGATCCAGCCGCACGCGCCCATCGTCTTCCTCAGCATGGGGCCGCAGCCCGGCTCGGCCGTGCTGAACGTGGACAATCGCTACGGCGCGCGCCTGGCCACCGAGCACCTGATCGCGCGCGGCTATCGCCACATCGGCATCATCACCGGGCCGATGGCGCTGTGGTCGGCGCAGCAACGCAAGCTGGGCTGGCAAGATGCGCTGGCGTCGGCCAAGCTGCCGCACCGCAGCCGGCAAGTGGTCGAGGGCGACTGGAGCGCCGCCAGCGGCGACGCCGGCCTGATGAAGCTGGTCGCCCAGTTCCCGCAGCTCGACGCCGTGTTTGCCAGCAACGACCAGATGGCGCTGGGCGTCTTGAAGGCGGCGGATCGGCTGGGCCGGCGCGTGCCCGGTGACCTAGGCGTGGTGGGCTTCGACGATATCCCCGAATCGGCATTCTTCAAGCCGGCGCTGACCACGGTGCATCACGAATTGATGGAGCTGGGCCGGCTGGCCGTGCGCGAGCTGCACCGCGTGATCCAAGCCAAGCGCGAAGGCAAGCCGGCGACGGCGACCTCGCTGGTGCTGCAGCCATGGCTGGTGGTGCGGGAGAGTGCGTGAGTGGTGAGCGATGAGCTGTGGGCTGTGGGCTGTGGGCTGTGAGTGTGTGGGCATTCTCTGGGAGGGGCAAATTTGAATCGCGCTCAATGCGCTCGGAGCGCGCTACGCGCTGGCTGCTCGATGTCATTCCCGCGCTATCCCTGCCTTCGCGGGGATGACAGGGAATCCGGACCGCATAGTCTATAGATGCCTGCCTTCGCGCTGTTCGTTGCACAGAACTGCTGTGCTAGGAAGGAAGCCCGGCGCCAAACCACCGGGCTAAGGGGACGGGCGGGCTTCGGCGCGGGCTTCGACAAGCTCAGCCCGCGCGTCGGCCTGCGCGATGGTCGTCCCACCGGCCGCAGGCGTGCAGCCTGCGGCTACCGCACGGGTTGTGCATTGCCCGCCCCCTTCAGCGCGGCCCATTCATGGCCGCGCTGCTTTCTATGACGCTCTCGACGGGTTTACCCACGGCTAGTGTTAGCCATGACTATGCTTAGCTTAATGCGTATGGGGCGACTCAGCATGGTTGCCTGCATCGAAGGCGCCACCGCTCCGTATAATCGCTGTGTATGACGAAGCGCATCATGGCGCTGGTGGATGACCTGTTCTTCCAACAGCCCATCGAGTCGGCAGCGCAACGGCTGGGCTATGTGGTCGAATTCGCCGAACCGGCGAACGACGTCGTGGCCTACCTCGTCGCCCGGCAGCCGTGGCTCATCCTCGTTGACCTGAACGTGAAGTCGGTGGACTGGGAGCGCTGGGTAATGGCCGCTAAGACCAGCCCGGCGACGCGCAAGATGCCCATCCTCGCCTTCGGCTCGCACATGGACGCGGCCAGCATCACGCGGGCACACAAGGCCGGCTGCGATGCCGTGGTCAGCAACGGCGCGTTCATGGCCGATCCGGCCGGCATGATCCAGAAGCACGCTCGGCTGGACGGGAGCGAAGCGCTGCGCCGGCAGGCGCAAGACCCCTTGCCCGAGCTGGCGCACAAAGCCATCGAGCAGTTCAATGCCGGCGAGTTCTGGGAGCAGCACGAGACGTTCGAAACGGTCTGGCGCGCCGAGCCGGGGCCGGTGCGGCAGATGTATCAGGGCATCCTGCAGGTCGGTGTGGCTTACTATCAGATCCAGCGCCGAAACTACGACGGCGCGCGCAAGCTCTTCCAGCGCGCGTGGCAATACCTCAGCGTGCTGCCCGACGTGTGCCAGGGCGTGGACATCGCCCAACTGCGCGCCGACGCACAGGCGGCGATGGCTGAGCTGGAGCGCCTGGGGCCGGAGCGCATCGCCGAATTCGACCCCGCGCTGTTCAAGCCGATCCGGCTGGTCGAAGCCGCACAAAGCGTACAAACATGAACGACGGCGACGTTGGCGCGCTCGCGCAGGAGATTCACACCGACCTGGATGCGATTCGGCGGCACTATGACCGACAATTCGACCCACCGGCGCGTGAAGCGATGGCCGATGATGCGGAGCGCTGGCGTCGCAATGTGCATCGTGCTATCGAACACGCGCACCATTCGGTCGAACGTCTGACATCGGCGCAGGGCAACGATACGGAACGCTCGAACGCCGGGCGCGACGCTGCGCTTGCCATCTGCGCGCTTGGCGCGCAGCTCGCGTCCATCGCGGCGCAAGTCAGCCTGGCTCAGGCCGGCGGCCAGATCCCGTCTACGGTGGGATCGGCGCTCACCGGCTTGATCAACAACATTCAGGCGGTCGTGCGCGGCATTTCGGCGCAAATCCTGCAACTGATCATGAGCTTGGTGACGCCGGTCGGTTGGTCCATTGCCGGGGGGTTGGGCACGAATCTGTTTGGGTTACAAGGTAACATCCAGCTTGAAATCCAATTCCACTGACGCTTTCGCCCTTATTGTCTCGTATGCCCTACGACTTCTCGAACAAGATCGCGCTCATCACCGGCAGCGGCCGCGGCATCGGCAAGGCCACGGCGCTGCACTTCGCCCGCCTAGGCGCCGACATCGTGGTGAACTACCTGCGCAAGCAAAGCGCCGCCGAAGAGACCGCGCGGGAAATCGAAGCGCTGGGCCGGCGCGCCCTGGTCATCAAGGCCGACGTGGGCGATCCCGACGACATCGCGCGCATGTTCGACGTGATCGAGCGGGAATGGGGCGGCCTCGACTTTCTGATCAACAACGCCGCTTCCGGATACATCCGGCCGATCGCCGAGCAGAAGGTGAAGGGCTGGGACTGGACGATGAACATCAACGCGCGCGCGGCGTTGTTCACCGCGCAGCGCGCCGCGCCGCTGATGCACAAGCGTGGCGGCGGGGCCATCGTCAACGTCAGCAGCATCGGCAGCGGGCGCACTCTGCCGGACTACGTGGTCATCGGCGCGTCGAAGGGCGCGCTGGAGGCCGTCACCCGTTACTGCGCCGTAGAGTTCTCGCCGATGAATATCGTGGTGAACTGCGTCGCGCCGGGCATCATCCACACCGACGCCCTGCAGTTCTTCAAGGACAGCGACCTGATGCTGAAGCTGGCGCGCGAGCGCACGCCCGCCGGCCGGCTGGTAGAGCCGGAAGACGTCGCCAAGTTGATCGCCTTCTTGTGCAGCCCCGACGCCTTCATGATCCGCGGCCAGGTGATTTGGATTGACGGCGGGTGGAGCATTGACGTCGGCCGGCAGTGGACGAGCTGATGTCGCTGCGCCATGTCAGGCGTGCTGATCGCGTTCGCGCTTATCCTCATCGCTATCGCGTTGCTGGCAATCGCCCGCCGGTTGCGCCAGCGCAGCGGCCTGCCTGCCGGCCGGGTGATCTACAGCGACGTTGGCGCTTGGCAGCGCAACGAACGCGCGCTGTTCTCGCCCATCTACGGGATCACCGGCAAGCCCGATTATCTGGTGCGCGAGGGCGACGCTATCACGCCGGTCGAGGTGAAATCGTCGCCTGCGCCGGCGCGGCCGTGGCCCGGGCATGTGTTGCAACTGGCCGCGTATTGCCTGTTGGTCGAGGAAGCGCTCGGCGCGCGCGTCAGGCGCGGCATCATCCAGTATGCCGACAAGCGCTTCGTCGTGGACTACACACCGGCGCTCAAAGCGGAGTTGCTGCGCGTGGTGGATGAGATGCGGCTTGCGCTGCGCGAAGGCGATGCCCATCGCGATCACGCTGACCCGGGCCGGTGCGCGCGCTGCGGCGTGCGCGAAGCGTGCGACGAGCGGCTGTGAAACGCATCATCCGGCCCATCGCCGCACGCGCTCAGTGGCCCATTCCGCTTCCGCGCCGCTGAGCGGTATTTCGGGCGGCTGGGTGTAGTCCACTGCGAAGCCGTAGCCGAAGGTATCGTAAACCGTCGTGAACGCGAGTTGCAAATCCAGCGCGACGTCATCGTCGCCGGGCAACAACGGCACGGGCACAGTGGGCAATGGCTCGTCGAGCATGATCGGCCAGACGTCGGTGACCGGTCGCTTGTCGGCGCGGCTGAGGAAGACGAAGTAAGGCGCCGGTGGGAGCGCCTCGCGCATCGGCACGCGCTGGCCGCTGCGCAGCAGATCTATCTCGAGCAGGTGCGCCGAGCTTCTCAGGATGCGGTTGCGCTTGTCGAGATACTCCTCGCGGCCGCTGCCGCGCTTGTTGCTGGGCGACAACACCTCGATGGCAGTGACCAGTTCGCGGCTGCCGATCACGCGAATCTCTACGGTGAACTGCGGCTCACGTTCCGGCAGGTAGGTGCTGAGCTGCAGGCGTGCAGGCGCAATCGTCGCCGGTGGCTCAACGCTGTAGGCCGCCTTCGCTTCGCGCGTCACGGCTACATCGGGATACATGCTTGCTGCGCTGATGGCGATCTCGCCGGACGATTCCGCGACGAATCGCTCGGCCGGCAGCGCCAGGTAGCGCGGGCGCAATTTGGGCGCGAGCTGGCGCGCGATCTCGATCACCAGCGACGCGTGCACGCTGGTCCAAATCGAGCCTTCGAGATAGGGATCCATCCCCGGAAACGGCGACGGCACAACCGCAATTCTACGTGCGGCAGCCCGGCCAAGTGATGAAGGGTGCACTTCCTAACGAGGGCATTTGGATTTACGCAGCGGATGAATCCGCGCGCAACGGCATGGCAAAGCCGGCGCACGGCCGGCTTTGCCGCAAATTGCCCGCGACTTCAATCGCCGGGCAATTTGCCTCCAGCAGGAGATATACCCGTGATGAACCCGCCTACAATAGGCATGCCATGAACACATCGGTTTGGGGGCGCGCCCTGCGCGGCGTGCCGAAGCTCAGCCGCGACGAGTGGAACGCGCTGGACGTCGTCGCGAAGTGGCTGATCGCCACGCGCTCGGCGGTGCTGATCATGACGTTCATCTCGGCGGCCATCGCCGGCATCTTCGCCGTGCGCGCCGGCAAGTTCGACTTTCTGCTCTGGGCCCTGGTGACGGTCGGCCTAATGATGGCGCACGCGACCAACAACCTGCTGAACGACATGACCGACTACGCCAAGGGTGTGGACAAGGGCAACTATTACCGCGCGCAGTACGGCGTGCAGCCGCTCGAAGCCGGCTTCTGGACGATGCAGGACGCCTGGCGCTATGCGATCGTCACCGGCGGCATCGCAGCGCTGTGCGGCCTGGCCTGCGTGCTCATCCGCGGCGGGCTGACGCTGCCGCTGATGCTGGCCGGCGCGTTCTTCGTACTGGCCTACACCTGGCCGCTCAAGTACGTCGGCCTTGGCGAGATCGCCGTGCTGCTGGTGTGGGGTCCGCTGATGATCGGCGGCGGGTATTACGTGGTAGCCGGCGAGTGGAGCTGGAACGTCGTGCTGGGCGGGTTGCCCTATGCGCTGGGCACGACGATGGTGATCTTCGGCAAGCACATTGACAAGCGCGCCTCGGACAAGGAGAAGCGCATCTTCACGCTGCCAGTGATCCTGGGCGATCGCCTATCACGCGCGGTCGCCATCGGCTGCATGGTGCTACAGTATGTGCTGGTGATCGGGCTGGTGGTCGCCGGCTTCTTCACGCCGATCATGCTGGTGGTGTTGCTGGCGCTGCGGGCTTTCGCGCTCACCTTCCGCATGTTCCAGTTGCCCAAGCCGGCGGAGAAGCCGGAGTGGTTCCCCGCCGACGCCTGGCCCACCTGGCTGGCCGCCTTCGCCTTCTATCACAACCGCACGTTCGGCCTGCTGTTCCTGCTTGGGCTGATCGTGGAGACAGCGCTGCGTACGGCAGGTGTGATTCTCTGAGGATCACATACTAATCCGCTCGCCGCCGTCCACGACGATCACCGCGCCGTTGATGCGCTCGATCTCTGGGTCGCACAAGGCGCGGATGGTGACGGCGATATCGCGCGGGGTAGTGAGCCGGCCGGTGGGATTGCGGCGCATGGCGATCGCGACGATCTCGTCGTTGCCGGGGATCTTGCGCAGGGCGGGCGTGTCGGTCACGCCGGCCATGATGCAGTTCACCATCACGCCGTGTTTGCCTAGCTCAAGCGCGAGCTGGCGGGTGTGGCTCTCCAGCGCGCTCTTGGCCGCGCTCACCGCGCCGTAGGTGCGGAAGACTTCTTCGCTGCCGGCGCTGGTCATGCTGAACACGCGGCTGCCCTTGCCCAGCAGGCCGGCGTGCCATAAGTCCTGCACCCAATACACCAAGCTGTTGGCCATCACGTCCAGCGTCATTTCCATCTGCGACTGGGTGAGCTGGTGTTCGGCGTCGGGGCCGATGAACGGCTGCAGCGAGCCGAAGGCGACCGAGTGCATCACCATGTGCAGCTTGTCCTCGCCGAGCCAGGCTTTGATCTGCGTGACGGCTTCTCTGCGCTTCTCGGCGTTGGCGATGTTCATGTTCACGTAGTGCACTTGCACGCCGCACGATTCGATCTGCCCGACCAACGCTTTTACTGCTTCGAGCGCCGACCCGCGGTCAAGGTGCAGGCCGATGATGTTGACGCCGTACTTCGCCAACTCCAGCGCCGTCGCCGCGCCGAAACCCGATGACGCGCCCAGAATCAACGCCCATTTGCCTTTCAAATCTTCCTGTGCCATTGCTTTCTACCATGCATTGAACCACGAGGTCACGCAGGATAGATTTCTTTAACCGCAAAGTCTTCGTGTCCTTGCGCCTTCGTGGTTAACCTCTCGCGAATCCGCTGAGCACGCCGGCGACGTTCGCGCCGAGTTGCTCGATGGCGTAACCGCCCTCCATGATGAACACCGTCGGCAACTTCAGTTGCGCCAAGCATGCGCCGATGCGCGGGAAGGCCGAGCCGGTAAGTGCGAAGTCGCCCAGCGGATCGCCGCCGAAGGTGTCCACGCCCAGCGAGACGATCAGGTAGCGCGGCGCGAAGCCGGCGATGCGCGCGCACGCCTCGTCGAGCGTCGCCAGATAGCGCGCATCGTCTATGCCCGCCGGAAGCGGATAGTTCCAGTTGAACCCCTCGCCTTCACCCTCGCCGCGTTCGTCGCTACCGCCCATGAAATACGGATACTGCCGGTCGGGGTCAGCGTGCAGCGAGACGAATAACACGTCGCTGCGCCGATAGAAGATGGCCTGCGTGCCGTTGCCGTGGTGAAAATCCACGTCGAGGATGGCGATCCGCCGACTCCCCACTCCCCACTCCCGACTACCGATTTCGGAAGTGGGGAGTGGGGAGTCGGGAGGAGTAGGATGTTGCGCCAAATACTCTGCTGCAATCGCTGCGTTGTTCAGGAAGCAGTAGCCGCCGCACAGGTCGGCGTGGGCGTGATGGCCGGGCGGGCGGCACAGCGCAAACGCCGCCGGCGCGCCATCGCGCACCAGCCGGGCGGCGGTCAACGCGCTTTGCGCCGACCAGTAGGCCGCCGACCATGTGCTGGCTGTGATCGGCGTGCTCAGGTCGAAGGTGTACAGGCCGGCCTGCCCGCCGATCCCGCCGGGACGGTGCAAGAAGCCCGGCTTGTAAAACGTGTCGGGATACACGCCGTCGCGCGATCGCCCCGCGGCGATCCACCGATCGTAGGCCGACTGCAAGTAGTCCAGGTAATGGCCGGCGTGCACGGCGCGAATCGGTGCCAGGCCGAAGTCATCCGGCGCGATCACCGGGCCGAGCTGAGCCTGGGCGATCGCGTCGAGGATCATGCGCGGCCGGCGGGAGCTCTCCAGGTAATCTATCCACGCACCGTCGAGGAACTCTCGGGCGGGGTTGTGTTCAAGCTGCGCCGGATGGAATACCGTGTGCATGTTTGGCTGCGAAGCTGACGGTAGGCAAGTTTATACCGATTGCTCAGTCACAGCGCGTTTAGTTCTGGAACTGCAGATACGTCGTGCCCGCGCACTTTCCGCATTCGCGGGGATGACCGGCATCCAGAGACTGTGCATGGTTGGATTCCCGCCTGCGCGCTGATCGTTATACAGATCTTTCGTTTCTAGCCTTGCGCGCGGGGATTTATGAGGCAGCGCAGCCATGAATGGGCCGCGCTGAAGGGGAGCGGGCGATGGGCAAATCCGTGCGGTAGCCGCCGGCTGCACGCCTGCGGCCGGTGGGATGACCATCGCGCGGGCTGACGCGCGGGCTGAGCTTGTCGAAGCCTGTCGAAGCCCGTCGAAGCCCGCCCGTCCCCTCAGCCCGTGGTTTAGCGCCGGGCTTCTTGCGTTACACCCTCCGCTCAGATGCGCTTGGCCAAAAATTAGGAATGCCGCCAAAATGGGCAGTCCGCTGCATGTTCGACGATGCGTGTTCTACGATCAGGATAGCGCGTGCCTATGCCGCTCGACCAATCTCTAATCTCCAACCTCCAATCTCCCAATCTCTTACCACTCACTCCTTCCCAGCCGGCCGAATGGCTGCCTGCGCGCGTCGTACTGATGTGCGAGCCGGGCATCGAGACGCTATTCGCGATCCTGCAGACTGGCGCGGCCAATTTCCTATTCCCGTTCTCGCTGGCGCAAGGGCGAGAGGAACATCGCGCCTATCGCCGTGCGTTGGAATCTCACGGCGTGCGCGTGATTGACTATCGCGAGGCACTGGCGCAGGCGGAACGCAGCCGGCTGACGCAATGGGCGCGCGAAGCGGTGACGCTCGAGTACGACGCAGCGCTCACGGACGACGAGCGCGATGAGTCGGCGCGCCAGCTCGACGCTGCGCTGGCTGCGCTCGACGCCGGCAGCCTGGTGGACGTGATCCTGCTCCGGCCGGCGATCCGCGTCGCGCGCAGCGCCGCCGGCCTCGACCCCACCACCCGCTTCGAGGCGCAGTTCACGCTCACCCCGCCCAGCCCCTACTACACGCGCGACCCGCTCATCACCACGCGCGAGGGCGTGGTGATCACACGCCTGAAGCTGGACAAGCGCGCGGCAGAGAACGACATCGCCGCCTACGTGCTCGAGTCGCTCGGCATCATGCCTCTGTATCGGGTTCAGCCGCCCGGCACGCTCGAGGGCGGCGATTTCATCCCCTGCGGCGACTTCGTGCTGCAAGGCCAGGGCTTGCTGACCGATGAAGCCGGCGTGTGCCAATGCCTGGAGCACCGCGTCTATGGCTACGTCGAGGTGGCCGTGGTCGAAGACCCGCGCATGGACATGGACGAGATGCACCTCGACACCTACTTCGCCATGCTCGACCGCGACCTTGCCATGTGCGTGGAGTCGCGGCTGAGCGGGGACGAGGAACCGGCGGTGAAGGTCTACGCGCCGCAGGGCACGCCGGACGACTACACCTACGTCCTCACGCGCACGACGCTGTTCTCGCGCTACTTGCGCGAGAAGGGCATCCACGTCATCCCTTTCAGCAAAGCCGAACAACTGGACTTTGCCGCGAACGGTTTGCTGGTCGCCCCGCGCCGGCTGATTGGAGTGACGCGCGCCGGCGAGCCATTCGCACAGCGGTTGCGCGCAGCCGGCGTGGAGGTGCAGACGGTCGCCTTCGACGCCCTCAGCGGCGGATACGGCGGCCCGCACTGCTCGACGCAAGTGTTGCTGCGCGGCTGATTAGGGCGTCGGCGTGCCTTCGGGCTGCTGGATCGCACGGCGGGCGCGCTCGGCCCGGTCCCGAAGCCGCTGCAGGGATGCCGCCACGCCGGCGTCCACGTTGCCGATGCGCACGGCAATCTCGGCGGCCCGATTGACTTGCCACTCCAAGCGCAGGATGACGCTGCGCTGGGCCGCTCGATCCGATGTCGTTTGCAGCTCGTCGAGGCGGCGGTTCGAGAATTCGATCAGCAAGTCCAATTGGGCGCGTTCGTCGAACGTCAGCGCGAGCCGGGCTTCCTCGCTGAGCAACTTCACGGAGTAGAGCGCGTCGTTGGGCCGGCTGGCCTGAGCGACCAACGTGACGGCGGCGCCGCCCAGGATGAACGCGCCGGTCGCTGCGAGCGACAATCGCAGCAGCCTGCGCCTAGCTCGAGCCGATTCGCGCTTCGCCATCGCTTGGCCGGCCCTCGCTGCTTCGGCTTGGGTGAGGAATGCCGCCTTGCCGCGCTCGGCGGCGCGTGGATCGCGCGGCGGGGTGTCGGTCAGCTTATCTAGTGCGTCTCTCAACGCGGGGTCCTCGAAAGGATCGGGTAGCTCCGGCTCATTCATGACGGTTTCAACCCGCGTCGTCAGCGACCACGCGAACCAACTCGCGGCGCAGCGCTACGAGGGCACGATGCTGCAGTGACTTGATAGCGCCGACCGGCTTGCTGATCGCTGCCGCCACTTCCTCGTTGCTCAAGCCCTCATAATACTTGAGCATGATCACCTGTCGCTGGTCGGCCGTCAAGCGCATTAACGCCGCGCGCACGTGCTGGGCCTCGATCCGGCTGGAGACGACCTGCAACGGCGGCGCTTCAACCGTTGAGAGCACGCCATCGGCTTTGGCGTCGGTCAGTTCACCGAGCGAAACGTTCAGGCGATTGGCGCTACGAAAGTAATCGGTGATCCAGTTGTGGGCAACCCGATACAAGTAAGCCTTTAGGAGTCGGATAGGACCACCGGTCTTGAGGGCGTCTACCAACCGGGTGAACGTGTCCGTGACGCAATCTTCCGCCATGATGGCATCGCCGAGCAGGCGTACGGCGTAGCGATAGATCGCCGGGCTGAAGGTGTCGTATACCTCTGCCAGCGCAGCCGGCTCGAACGCGCGGAGGCGTTCAAGCAATGACTGCTCATCTGCCATGCTGCTCACCGGATCAGACGGGATTGGGGGTTGCACGGATACGGGTCTGCCTGACGCACACTGCGCCGAACGCGACGCGGCAGGCGTCATGTGGCCGACGTATCCCTTCGTATCCGAAACGTAGGGCACTTTAGGCGTATCCTAATGTCACCTCACTCGTCGCAGCAGACGAGGGGATTTGCCGGCCGGCCCGCGCTATGGGCTGCCGGTTACAAAAAGGAGCGGACACATATGGACATGCGAAACCGTCTCATTCGAGCTACCGGCCTGGTGGCCGTTGCCATGTTGGTCATAGGGGCTGCTTGGTCAGCGCCGCCCGGCGTTACGGCGCAGGCATCACCCGGTTTGCTGTTCGGTCTGCCGCCTCTCCCGCCGAAGCCTCCTAAACCGACGCCCCCTGCGCCGCGCGTTGTATCGCTGAAGAAGACGGCCGAGGTGAAGCCGAATCTTGGGCCGGGCGACACGTTCGACTACGAGCTGACCGTGCACAACAACACCGGCAACGTTGCGCAGGCCGTGCTATCCGATACGCTCCCGGCCGAGACCGAGCTGGTCGGCACGCCATCTGTCATTGTAGTCACGCCGAGCGCCGATCCGCTGACCGCGACCTTCGATCCGACCATCGGCCCGCGTGGCACGGTGCGCTGGGAAGGTACGCTCACGGCCGGCGCCAAGATCAAGGTGGTCTTCAAGGTGAAGCTGCTGAACTGCCCGCAGCCCGGCCAGCTCCCCTTCATCGGCTGGGATCGCAGCGTGAAGAACGTCGCGACGCTGCGCGTGGGGAACGGGCAGAGCGTCGCGACGCATGCGTTCGTCCCCGGCGGTTGTCGAGGCAACCCGCCACCGCCGCCGCAGCCGCAGCCCACGCCCGTGCCCGGCGCCGATGTCGGCGTGAGGAAACTCGCGCGCCTGCACGCCGATCGCGATCTGCCCGAGCGCGGCTGGCAGGCGAGCTGGCTGGTGATGTACGGCAACCGAGGCGATCAGACTGCCCAAAACGTGCGCATCGTGGACACGCCCAGCAGCAATCAAACGCTCACCGCTGTGCGCAGCGTGCCGCCTATCACGCCGACGCGCGAGGGCGACTCATTCGTCTTCCCGGTCGGCGATCTGCCCAGCTTGAAAGGCGGTGCCATCATGCTGCGGACGGCCATCAGCTTCAGCGCGCCGGCCGGCACCGTGCTCACCAACTCGGTCAACATCACGGCCACCAACGACGTGAGCCCAACCAACAACTCGGCCGTAGTGACGCTGACGCTGCCGCACCTGCCGCCTATCATCACGTATCCCGTATCCGGCGCGACGTGCACCGGGACAATCACGATCACGGGCAAGGCGCAGGGCGGCTCGCCGGTGGCAATCTACGCCGGTGACACGCAACTCGGTTCGACCACCGCCGACGCCAACGGCGACTGGTCGTTCGCCGTGAACCTGGAAGAAGGCTTCCATGTGATCCAGGCCGAGACGAAGGATGCAAACGGTAACCCGAAGCGCTCCAAGCCGGTGCTGCTCAAGGTGGATCCCTCGCTCACCTGGGATCCGATCAGCCTGAAGTTCATCGGCCCCGGCGGCAACGTGCGCCATCATCCGCGTCATTGGTCGGGCTGGTTCGACGACTGGGGCTGGTATGTGCGGCTGGCGCCGAACACGACCTACACGGTCAGCGTGCGCGTATGCTGCACCGATCCGGCCGCTGCAGTGACGCTCACCGTGCCGGGCGGCGGCGTCGTGACCCTGACCGACCCGGATGGCGACCGGACGTTCACCGGCGTGTTTACCACCGGTGACGTGCGCTCGATGGTGCGCGAGCTGATGAAGCTGTGCGTAACGTGCGACGGCGAAACGAATTGTGCCTTCGGCCGGATCGTGCCGATCCCCGCCCGCGCGCGTGACCACGTCGTCGTCATCACCGCCGAGGGCTTCAGCCCATCGCGCCTGCGCGTCCGGCCCGGCGAGTTGGTCGAGTTCATCAACATGGACGAGACCGCGCGCGCGATCGGCACGGCACCTAACTTGCCGAACATGTCGGCGAGCGAACTACAGATGCAGAACTTCGACGCGGTGTATCTGGACGTGGGCGAAAGTCACGTCATCGAGGTGAACGGCGCGACGACTTACTACGACGTGCAGAACGGCGAGTACAGCGTCTCCATCAGCATCGGTAGTGGCGTATATCTGCCCATCGTCCGGCGGTAGCCCCCTCTGCTCCGCGAGGCCTCGGCATGTTGCCGGGGCCTTGCGGATGATCTCGCTGGGCGCTCATAGGAACTGCGCAAATACTTGTCGCAAGCGCTCGAAATCGTTCAGATCGTTCTTTAAGGTCGAATAAGATGTTGCGATCAACCTGCAGGTAGTCGTGTACGAGGATACTGCGAAAACCCACCATGCGCACCCAGCGGCGTTTCAGATCCTCATCAATATAGCCCTTCTCGGCAAGCAGAGCTGGTATGTCCGCATAGGAGTCCACCGGCCCAAGATTGAGGGCGGCAATAACGTGGTTGCCCAGATCGTTGCAGACTTCAATGGCAAGTTGAAGAAACCGCTCTGCGCTGCCGTAGTGCTCAGGATCGCTCAAGAACTCGTCAAGCTCATACTGGCTCAGCCGGCGCAGAATGTCAAGATACTCGTCCAGCTTCTGTAGCCGCCTCTGATCACTTCTGGTTTGACCATCGAGGATTCTCCGCTTGTATGCTTCGTGCTGGACGGCGAGGAAGGGCTGGAAGTCGAGGTATTCGCGTACTATCCGCGAGTACACACTGCCGCGCTCAAAGTCCGGCGCATGATAGACGACTTGGTTCAGACGAACGGCTTGGTATTTCAAGATGATGTCGTCTGTGTCGAGAAAGACGAGATCCACGTTGCAGAAGCCTTTCTCCGCTAAGTCAGCCAGGATATCCAAGCGTCGTTCACGCAACGCCGAGTGACGTGGCAAGATAGCGAGGTCGAGGTCGCTATCTGGGCGTGCTCGACCTTCCGCATGGGAGCCAAAGAGATAAACTGCCTGGACGTCGGGATATCGCTGGAATATCTCGACCAGCTTGGCACTGTCTACTTCCACGCCAGAGATTATAGGAGTCACCCTCGCGTTCTAGGCTTGATTTCAGATCAGCAGCATCGTCGCATCGCCTGCGCCAGCCGCACCGCCGCTTCTTCGAGCTGCGCCGGCGGATAGAGCGTGAAGGCCAGCCGAAGGGCCTCGTTGCCACCGCGGCCATCGCAGAAGAACCGCCGCCCCGGCACGAACGATACCCCTTCCGCCTCGGCGACCGGAAGCAACGCTTCTGACGACAGGCCTGCAGGCAGTCGCACCCACACGAAGAACCCACCGGCCGGCGTCGGCGCCTGCCAGCCGGCCGGCAGATGCGTTGCCAGCGCGCGCATCAGCGCGTCGCGCCGCGCGCGGTAGGTTTCTACGAACCGCGCCACCTGTGGTTCGAACGCGCCATCCTCGCAATAGGCGGCGACGGTCATCGTCGCGAACTGGTTCGGCCCGCCGCCGCTGTCCATCACACCGCAGGTGCGAACGCGCGCGATCAGGTCACGCCCGGCAGTGATCCAGCCGACCCGCATGCCGGGCGCGAGGCTCTTGGAGAACGACCCCAGCCGCGCCACGACGCCCATTGGCGCGATGCGCCACAACGACGGCGGCGCGTCGCCGTCGTAGGCCAACTCGCGGTAAGCGTCGTCCTCGACGATCAAGATGCGCTCACGCTCGGCCAGCGCAACGACCGCACGGCGCACCTCGTCGCGCCAGCATAGGCCGGTCGGGTTGTTGAACGTGGGCACGCAGTACAGCAGGCTCGGTCGCTCGCCCTGGCGTTTCAAAGCACCGATCAGCTCGCTCAGCGCGTCAACATCGAGGCCATCCGGGCCGCCGGGGATGGCGATGAGTTTGAGCGGCCGGTCGCGCAGGATGCGCACGGCAAGGTGATAGGTGGGCGATTCGACCAGCGCGACATCGCCGGGCTGCGTGCAAAGCGTGACGAGCTGATCAAGCGCGTGGGAGATGCCGCCGGTGATGGCGATTTCGTCCGCGTCCGGCAGGCGTCCCTCGCGCTGCGCGATGCGATGCCGAAGCCAATCTGCCAACGGCCCCGGCCCGGTCGCGTAGCCATAGCCCAGCGCATGCGCGCCATAGCGCGCGATCGCCTGAGCGCTCGCGCGTTGGATCGCATCCAGCGGCAGCAGCGCCGGGTCGGGATGACCCAGGCCGAGGTCGAACACGCCGGGGCGCAGCGCCGCGTGCAAGTCGGAGAGGTGATGATGCGTCGTCACGGGGCGTAAATGTAACCGACGCGCGGAAAAGCGCGAAGCGCGGATGCACATGCCGCGCTTCATTTCGATGGGAGCGACAAGACTCGAACTTGTGACCTTTGCGATGTCAACGCAACGCTCTAACCAGCTGAGCTACGCCCCCGAGTAAGCGCAATTATAAACCAACGCATCGAACGCGGGGGCGTTCGCCAACAGGGCAAACGCATATGCTGGTAGGGCGCACTCTGCATGGCCCGAATGGGCTACCTCAGCGCGCCATCGCCGATGCATCATAGGCGCGGAACGGCGTCCGCGCCCTACGCGCGACGTTTTTTGCCCCGACTCCCGACTTCCCGACTCCCCACTCGTGAGTCGGGAGTGGGGAGTCGGGAGTCCAGGAGTCGGGAGTGACATCACACCAGCTTCTCCAACTGTCGCAGCGCCGCGTTGAAGTCCTTGGCGTATGGCGCGAGCAGGTCGAGCGGCTCCCCGGTGGCCGGATGCGCCAGCTTTAGCCGGCGCGCGTGCAATGCCGTTCGCCCGATCAATGGAATCTCCTCCGGGCTGTTCGCGCGATAGTCGCGCTTCAGTTGCGAGAGGAAGATCGGCTTGCCGTCGCCATACAGGTCGTCCGCGACGATCGGATGGCCGAGCAGCGCCGCGTGCACGCGAATCTGATGCGTGCGGCCGGTCTCCGGGATGGCTTCGACCAATACGTAGCGCTTCAGGCGCTGCAGCACGCGGAAGTGCGTCACCGATGGTTTGCCCTGCACGGCATCCACCACCGTGCGATGGCGGCGGTCGCCATCCACGCGCAACGGCGCGTCGGCGGTGCGCTCGGCCCACGATGGGTTGCCCACGAGGAGCGCGTGGTAGATCTTCGTCACACCGCGCCCTTCGAACTGCGTGCTGAGCACGCGATGGGCGGCTTCGTTCCGCGCAAAGACAATGACGCCGCTGGTGTCACGGTCGAGGCGATGCACCAGCCACAGCCGGCCGAAGCGCGCCTCCAGCAGCGCGTGCAAATCCGGCTCGTCGGGGCGCGCGGCGTCGTGGGCGCTGCTGACGCCGGCGGGTTTGTTGACGGCAATGAGGTGATCGTCTTCGTATAAGACGTCTATCCGGTGTGGGCGAAGCGGCTTCATTGCTGCGCCGTGGACGAACTGGACTGCGCCGGGCTGGCGCGCCTGAACCATGACACGCGCTTCTCCGTGCCGGCGCGCAGGCGCTCGATGTTCGGGCGAAGGGCGATCAGGATCAGGCCGAGCACACCCCAGCCGTAGGCAGCGTAGGACCAGTGCGTCGCGCCGAGGATGGCGCCGATGGTGTTGGCGAGGGCGACGGTCAGGCCGGCCAGCATCGAAGCGATCGAGGCGTAGCCGCCGACGAAGAGCATGAGCGAACCGAGCACAAACGCAGGCACGCCACCCCACGGCCAGATCGCGATGCTGGTGCCAACGGCAGTCGCGCCGCCCGCGCCGCCGCGAAAGTTGAGGAAGCACGAGGCATTGTGGCCGAGCACCACGCCGAAGCCGGCCAGCGCCTCGGCCCATCCCGCCGTACCGGCAACGAGCTGGCGCACGATCAGCACGGCGACCACGCCCTTCAACACGTCGAGGATGGCTGTCGCCAGGCCCGGCACCACGCCGGCCGCACGAAAGACGTTCGTGCCGCCGGTGCGGCCGCTTCCGAACTCGCGCACGTCTATGCCCTTGACCAATTTGACGATGATCCAGCCGAAGGGGATCGAGCCGATCAGGTAGCCGGCTACGCCGCAGGCAATGCTGATCCAGACCGCGCTCATGATTCGTGATATGGTAACACCGATGTGCAGAATGCGACGCGCCTGCGGATGGAGCGCATACGATTCAGCGCTCAACGCGCTCGGAGCGCGTTGAGCGCTGCTCGTGACCTTTCGTCCGCGCCGGCGAATGCGTCACGCGGGATAGAATAAGTAATGCTTTCTGAATCCGTCCAGGATTACCTGAAGGCGATCTACAGCCTGCGCCACGAGAACGAGCGCGCCACGACGAACGCGCTCGCGGCCCGGCTGAACGTGACGGCCGCTTCCGTCACCGGCATGCTCAAGAAGCTGGCCGAATTGAAGCTGGTGCTCTACGAGCCGTATCAGGGTGCGACGCTTACGCCGGCGGGCGAGAAGATCGCGCTGGAGGTGATCCGCCACCACCGGCTGATCGAGCTGTATCTGACCGAAGCGATGGGCTACTCGTGGGATCAGGTGCACGCCGAAGCCGATCGCCTGGAGCATGCCATCAGCGAGGAGTTCGAGGATCGCATCTCGAGCTTGCTGGGCCACCCCACCGTGGACCCGCACGGCGACCCCATCCCCACCAAGGACGGCGAAATCGCGGCCAGCTCGCGCAATACCCTCGATGCCGCCGCCGAGGGCAGCACGGTGCGCATCGAGCGCGTGCGCGACGAAGATCCGGCGCTGCTGCGCGAAGTGGCCGAACTCGGCCTGACGCCGCAGACCGTCGTGACGGTGGGCAGCCGGACGGGCGATGCCTCGCTCATCGTACATCTGGCCGACGGCCAATCCCGCCACATCAGCACCAGGATTGCTCGAAACATCTTCATCGTGGACGCGTCTTGAAGCGCCTCTGCCGGCTGCCCGGCATCCCAATTGACAAATCCGCCGCGATGAATACCATGCGCGCCACACGCTCGCAAGCGCCGCGAGCTTCGATGTCGTTGCCAATAGCAGCCCGAGTTGGGTGATACGAAGGAGGGTAGGACATTGAAGACGTTGCTTCGTATTTCGGCGGTGATTGACGCGATCACCGACCGGCTGAGCGGCCTGATCAGCATCATCGTCGTGCTGGCCATCTTGGCCGGATTTTTGAACGCCGCATTGCGTTATCTGGGACAGTGGCTGCAGCGCACGCTGATCTCCAACGAGCTGATTCAGACGCAGTGGTACCTGTTCTCGCTGTTGTTCCTGATCGGCTTCCCCTACCTGCTCAGGCACAACGTGAACGTGCGCGTGGACTTCTTCTACTCGCGATGGGGGCCGCGCCAGCGCGCGCTCGTGGACTTCTTGGGCACGTTGTTCTTCCTCATCCCCTTCTGCCTGTTGGCAATCTACGTGAGCATCGGCCCGGTGCTGACGTCGTGGGGTCGTTTGCCGGACGGGAGTTGGGGGCCGTGGGAGGTGTCGAGCGACGCCGGCGGGTTGCCGCTCGCGCCGCTAAAGTCGCTGATCATCGTCGGCTTCTTCGGGCTGCTGGTGCAGGCCATCTCGCAATTGATCAAGTACGCTGCCGTTCTGCTCGGCTATCACGAAGCCGATGAGGCGGTGATGGTGGCCGAGACTGAGCAGGCGATGGCCGACGAAATGGTGCGCGAGATGCGCGAAGAGCTGGAGCACGAAGCCGTGGCGCGCCGATAGGAAGGAGGAGAGCGATGGAAGGGTTCAACCCGCAGTGGCTCGGCATCCTGATGTTCGTCGGCTTCTTCTTCCTGTTGCTCACCGGCTATCCGGTCGCCTTTTCGTTCGCCGGCGTCTCCATCGTCTTTGGGCTGATCGGCCTGGCGATGGGCGCGTTCAACTTCAACCTGCTGCTGTCGTTGCCGAACAGTTGGTTCGGCATCATGAGCGACAGCACGCTGCTGGCGATCCCCTTCTTCATCTTCATGGGCGCCATCCTGGAGAAATCGGGGCTGGCGGAAGAGCTGCTGGAAACCGTGGGCCAATTGATGGGGCCGGTGAAGGGCGGCATTGCGCTGGCCGTGGTGATCGTCGGCACGCTGCTGGCCGCGACCACCGGCGTGGTGGCAGCGACGATCATCGCCATGGGCTTGATCTCACTGCCCACGATGCTGAAGTATGGCTACAACAAAGGCCTGGCGACCGGCGTGATCATCGCCTCGGGCACGATGGCGCAGATGATCCCGCCCAGCATCGTGCTGGTGTTGCTCAGCGACCAGTTTGGGGTGTCCATCGGCGACTTGTTCGCCGGCGCGCTCGTGCCCGGCCTGATGCTGGCCGCCGCGTATGCCATCTACGCGCTGATCGTCGCCTACACCCGCCCAGGCAGCGCGCCGGCCTTGCCACCCGAGGCGCGCACGCTGAGCGGCAGCGCGCTGCTGTTGCGCACGCTCCGGGCGTTCGTCCCGCCGGTCGTGCTCATCCTGGCCGTGCTGGGCACGATCTTCGCCGGCCTAGCCACGCCCAGCGAAGCCGGCGCGTTCGGCGCGATCGGCGCGTCCATCCTGGCCGTCGCCAACCGCCGGATGAGCTGGAAGGTGATCTCGGACGCGGCGCTCGCCACGGCCAAGACCACCGGCCTGGTGCTGATGATCCTCTTCGCGTCCACGCTGTTCACCAAGGTGCTGTTCGGCCTGGGCGGCGACCTGTTGATCGAGGAGTGGTTGACCACGCTGCCGGGCGGCTTCTGGACGTTCATCATCGTCGCCAACATCGTGATCTTCTTGCTGGGCATCTTCCTCGAGTTCCCGGAGATCACCTACATCGCCATGCCGCTGCTGGTGCCGGCGGCCGAGAAGGTGCTCAACACGGTCAACGAGATGGGCGCGTTCTCCAACGAGGGCTACACGATGGTGTGGTTCGCCATCGTCGTGGCGATCAACTTGCAGACGGCGTTC
>JANWYN010000064.1 GCA_025055235.1 Candidatus Roseilinea sp.
TTGCGCTACCTCGATCTCATCCAGTCGCGTGGTGCGGTGACTGTTGAGCGCGCCAGCCAACACACAGCAGTTCATCAACTGCGCCGCGCTAGTTATATGTCCGCTTGGAATCGCGCCCTCATCCAGGTCACCAACGATGGCGTGATGATGATCGGGTCATTGACGCTGCTGTTGGTCGGAGGCTACTTCGTGGCGATGCGTGAGCTGACGCTGGGCCAGTTGATCTCCGCATATGCCGCATTGGCGCTGATGCGCATGCATGCCGGCAATCTGGCGTCAACGCTTCCTGCGGTTATCGAAGGCAAGCTCGCTCTGGAGCATATCTACGCCTTTGCCCGGACGGTAACGCCATTGCGCCGGGCGGGAGAACAACGGATTGACTTTAGCGGACGCCTGGACGTATGCGGCGTCACCTTCGGGTATGGTGATTCGCCCATACTGCGTAATGTGTCGTTTTCGGTTCGCCCATCATCACTTACCCTGATCGTAGGCGCGAACGGCTCCGGCAAGAGCACGCTGTTAAGACTAATGATCGGTTTGTATCAACCCTGGAGCGGCACGATCCTAGCCGAAGGGGTGCCATTGCACGAATTGGACATCCAGCATTTGCGGCGACAGATCGGCGTGCTCTATCAGGAACCGCTGCTGTTCGCCGGCACAATTCGCGATAACATCGCCTATGGCTTCCCGGATGCGAGCGACGCCGACATACGACGTGCTGCGCAGTTGGCGTGCGCGCATGAATTCATCACAGGGCTGCCGAGCGGATACGACACGGCGATCGGTGAAGACGCCCTGCGCTTGTCCGGCGGGCAGCGGCAGCGCATCGCGCTGGCGCGCGCATTGCTGCGTTCGCCGCGCCTGCTGTTGCTGGACGAACCCACCAATCACCTCGACGCCGAATCGCTGCGCGCGATCCTCGCCAACTTGAGCCGTCTCGATAACGCGCCGGCGATGGTCATCACGACACACCGGCCATCCCTCTTCCCTTCTGCCGATCAAGTCATTCAGCTCTAGACGCAACTTTCATCTCATACATGAAGCGCCTCAGCTATCTTCCCTCGCCGGAGCACGAATTGCTCCTGAAAGCCGGGCTGCTGCGAGACGAGCGCGCGACGGAGGCCTGGCAAGCGTGGACGGCGCGCGTGCGTTTGCCGGACGATGTTGTGGACGGCGGAACTTATCGCCTGCTGCCGCTGGTTTATCGCAACCTCACCGAACTCGGCTTCCAAGATGCCTCCCTGGCGCTTTTGAAAGGCATCCACCGGCGCACGTGGTACGAGAACCAGCTGCGGTTACGCTCGCTGGCCGAGCTGCTCGATCGCTTTCGCGAAGCCGGCATTCCTACGCTTGTGCTCAAAGGCGCCGCGCTGGCGCTACGTTATTACGACGACGTCGGCCTGCGACCGATGGACGACGTGGACGTGCTGGTTCCAACTGAACGCGCGTCTGAGGCGGTTGCCCTGCTTCATCGCCTAGGTTGGCGCGAGATGCCCTATCGGGAGATGTGCCGCGTTGATTCGACAGTAATCGCGGCTCGACACTCATGGGAATTTAGCAATAAGTCCGGCGATCGCGTGGATTTGCACTGGCACGCACTCTTCACAAGCTGCTTCCCGGGCGCGGATGAGCCTTTTTGGCGCGATGCGGAGCCGTTGACGGTCGGCAACACATCGTCACTTGCCCTGAACGCCACTGATGCTCTGGTTCACACGTGCGCTCACGGCGCATGCTGGAATCCGCTGCCACCTGTGCGATGGGTGAGCGATGCAATTTACATCCTGCGTTCCGGCACGCATCGCATCGCATGGCAACGCTTCGTAGATCTGGCGCAGTGGCTGGGCGTGACGCTGCACGTGCGCGACAGCTTGGACTATCTCGTCCAGAAGTTCGACGCGCCTGTCCCCGCTGAAGCGTTCGCTCAGCTGGCGCGCGCGCCGGTTTCAGCGGAGGAACGTCGCGCCTACGTTTGTCTCAGCTCAACGCCTGCAGGCCCTGTGCCCAGCGTTGCACGCATATGGCACAGCTACCGGCACTATCGGGCGTTGTGGGTGAGGCGAACGTCGTCCCGGCCGCCGATTGGGTTGCTTGCCTACGCACGGGCCACTGCCGGCCAGCCGACCAATCTGCATCTGCTTCGGCGCGGCTTACAACTGGTTTGGCGTGACATACCCGCACGGCTCGGCAGCATAGGCAAATCGCAGCCCAGGCAAGTGGCAAACCCAACACCGTAGCTCGCCGGCGCTCCGCCCAAACTAGCGGCACAGCATATCGGCGATGCGCAACATCTCGGCGGAGAGCGGCTTCTGCCGCGATGTGGCGACTTCGAGCGGCACCAGGGCGAGCTGACCGCCGTGCAAGCCGACCATATGGCCAATGCCGCTGCCGTCCAGCAGCGACTCGACGGCGCGCACGCCCATGCGCGTGGCCAGCAAACGGTCGAACGCCGTCGGCGTGCCGCCGCGCTGCACGTGACCCAGCACTACCTCGCGCACGTCGAACCCTTCCTCGATGTGGTTGGTGAGCAGGTGCTCCTTCAGCGCCCGCAGCCCAGGCGGCCACCCTTCGGCCACGATGATGATGCAATGTGCCTTGCCGGTATGGCTGACCTCGATGATGCGATGCGCGACGTCATCCGGCGAGGCCGGCTGCTCCGGGATGAGCACCATCTCCGCGCCGCAGATGATGCCGCTGGCCAGCGCCAGGTAACCGCACCGCCGGCCCATCACCTCGATCAAGAAAGCGCGCCGGTGCGACGATGCTGTGTCTTTGACGCGCCCGACCGCCTCGGCGATGGTGTTGAGCGCCGTGTCTACGCCGATAGCGGTGTCGGTGCCATATTGGTCATTGTCAATCGTCTTGGGCACGCCGACCAGCGGAACCCCCAGCTTGTAGAGCTGATACGCGCCGGCCAACGTCCCGTTGCCGCCGATGACGACTAAGCCTTCGATGCCGGCCCGATCCAATTGTTCTTTAGCTGCGCGGCGGCCTTCGTCGGTCATGAACCGCTCGCTGCGCGAGGTACCCAGGATGGTGCCGCCCTTGCGCAAGATGCCGCCCACGTCGCGCGAGGTCAGCTCGGTGAACTCGCCGGCGATCAGGCCCTCGTATCCGCGATGGATGCCGATCACCTGGACGCCATACGCCAGCGCCGAACGCGTGACGGCGCGGATGGCGGCGTTGAGGCCGGGGACGTCGCCGCCGGAAGTGACTACTGCAATTCGCTTCATTGCTCTCGAAAGTTCTCTCATCTAGGCGCGCGCCGAGTTTGACGCACGCTTATGCAATGTTAAGGCTGAATGTTTAAGCCCGTTTGATTATTCGCGGACAGCCGAGCGTAAGGCCGGCGCCTCGGGCATCGCGCGCCCTCCGTCAAACAACAATTGGCGCGAGCGATCGGGCATACATGCGATGCGTCTTGTAGAACGTAATGCCGAGGTCGCGCATCTCGCGCTGCATCTGCACGTTCTCGACGCCGATCTGCACCAGGTCGGCGTGTTCAAAGCCGCCCTCGATGATGCTCCGGCGCATCTCGCTGAACAACACTGCCGTGCTACCGCCGCCGCGATGCTCCTCCAAGATACCCATGCCGTTCACGTTCACCCACTTGGTAGATTTCAGCGCGCGCCACAGCCGGAACCATCCCAGCGGCCATAGCCGGCCGCGCACGCGTTGGATCGCTGCGGAGATGTCGGGATAGGCCAGAAGAAATCCAACCGGCTTATCCGCCTTATACACCAGCTTGATCAGCCGTGGATCGGCGAACCAAATGATCTGATCGGCCATCGTCTTGGCCTCATCTGCTGTGAACGGCACGTTGCCTTCGGAACGGCCCAGCGCGCTGTTGTATAGCTCAAGCAACGTCGGCACGGCCCGGCGCAGCTCACGACGCGAGGTGAAACGCGCCACATGCAACCCGCGCCGCGCTTTCACACGCTCGGCCACCCGGTCAATCTGCTCGAACGCTGCCGCGTTCAGTGTGCGCGGGCTGAGATAGCCGGAGACGATGTCGCCTTTGCCTGCGAACCCAGCGTCTTCGAGTAGCTTCGGGTAATAGTCGCGGTTGTAGGGGATGCCCAGCGCCGGGCGATGCTCGAACCCCTTGACCAGCAGCCCCAGGCCGTCGAGCGCGGTCATGCCCTTCGGCCCCTCGATGCAATCCAAGCCGCGCCGGCGTGCCCATTCGAACGCCGCATCGAACAATGCGCGCGATGCAGCGAGGTCGTCTTCGCACTCGAACAAGAAGAAGTGTGCCGTCCGGCTGGCGTTGAAGTCGTTGTAGTGGCGATTGTCCAACACGCAGATGCGCCCGCAGACCTCGGCGCCGCGATAGGCGAGGAAGAATGCGGCATCCGAGTGCTGGAAGAAAGGATGGCGCTTGCGGTCGAGCTGGCGCGCCGCGTCGCCGGCCAGAGGTGGCACCCACTGCGGCACATCGCAATAGATGCGAAAAGGCAAACCCAGGAATTGCTGCACCTGCGCCCGGTTGGTAGTATCCATTTCGACGACGCGAATCATCGGACGGCCGCTGGGATTGTGTCACCCAGTCAGCAGAATCGCAACTGGGCTGCGCGAATGGCGCACATCCCGTGTGATAGCATTGAACTGGTATGGCCATCATCTTCCCTTTCACTGCGATCGTTGGACAAGACCGCATGAAGCGCGCGCTGATCCTGAACGCGATCTACCCGCAGATCGGCGGCGTGTTGATCCGCGGCGAACGCGGGACGGCCAAGAGCACCGCAGCGCGTGCGTTGGCCGCCATCCTGCCGGAGATTGACGTGATCGAGGACGACCCGTTCTCGTGCGACCCGGCCAATCCGGCCTCGTTCACCGAGGATCTCAAGCGGCGCGCCGCGGCGGGCGAGCAGTTCAAGATCGTGCGCCGCAAAACGCGCTTCGTGAACCTGCCGGTCAGTGCGACCGAAGACCGCGTGGTCGGCACGCTCGACATCGAGAAGGCGATCCAGAAAGGCGAGAAGCACTTCGAGCCGGGCGTGCTGGCTGCGGCCAACCGCGGCGTGCTCTATGTGGACGAGGTCAACCTGCTCGACGACCACGTCGTAGATTTGCTGCTCGACGTGGCTGCGATGGGCGTGAATGTGGTGGAGCGCGAAGGCATCAGCTTCAGCCATCCGGCGCGCTTCGTGCTGATCGGCTCGATGAACCCTGAAGAGGGCGACCTGCGCCCGCAGCTGCTCGACCGCTTCGCGCTCTGCGTGGACATCATGGGCATTCGCGATCCGCGCGCGCGCATGACCATCCTCGAACGCAATCTGGCCTTCGAGAGCGACCCCGTGGCGTTCGCGAAGGAATGGGAGCCCTACGAGAAAGCACTCACGTTGGAGATCGCCGAGGCGCGCGAGCGGCTGCCTTCGGTCAGGCATACCCAGCGCGACCTGGCGACGATCGCCAATTTGGTCGCCAGCCTGGGCGTGGATGGCCACCGCGCCGATCTGGTCATCCTCAAAACGGCGCGCGCGCATGCTGCGTTCATGGGTCGCGATGCGATTACCGAGCAAGACATCTTGTTGGCTGCCGAGCTGGCGCTGCCGCATCGCCTGAAGCGCCATCCCTTCCAAGACACCGAGCAGGCCATGGCCGCGCTGAGCGAGAAGCTGCAACAAATCGAGCAGCAGGCCGAGGCGCAGGCGGCCAATTCGCAGCAGCCGCCGCCCCCACCGGACGCGACCGCAAAAAAAGTGAGGCGGGGCTGAACGAGGACATAGACAGCTCGGAAAGCCCCGCGGAGCCCATGCCACAAACCGTGCCCAGCGCGCCGCAACGCGCGCAAGACTGGCAAGGCGGCCAGAAGACCCCGCTGGGCGAGGAGTTCCGCGCGCGCAAGCTAAACACGCCGCTCGACAAGATCACGCGCAACTGCGCCGGCAAGCGCAGCACGACGCGCACCAAGCGCAAGCGCGGCCGTTACATCAAAGCCCTCCCGTCTAAAGGTCGCATCGAAGATGTGGCCTTCGACGCCACGCTGCGCGCCGCTGCCGTGCACCAGCGAGCGCGCCGCCAGCAAGCCGGCGAACAAGCGGGCGCCGCTCATCACGCTGCGCCTGCTTCTCAGCCTGCCCTACACGTCCGCCGGTCGGACATCCACCGCAAGGTGCGCGTGCGCCGGGCGTCCAACCTCATCCTGTTCGTCGTGGATGCGTCGTGGAGCATGGCCGTGGCCGAGCGGATGGCCGCTACGAAGGGCGCGATCATGTCGCTGCTGACGGACGCCTATCAGCGCCGCGACCGGGTCGGCCTGATTGTCTTCCAGAAGAACAGCGCCACGCTGGTGCTGCCGCCCACGTCATCGGTGGAGCTGGCGCAGAAGGCGCTGCGCGATATCCCGGTCGGCGGCAAGACGCCGCTGAGCGCCGGCCTTACCCTCTCGCTTCACGTCACCCAACGCGAGAAGCGCCTGCACCCCGAGGTGATGCCGCTGCTGATCGTGCTGACCGACGGCGCCGGCAACGTCAGCATGAGCAACCTGCCGCCGCAGGTCGAAGCTCATCGCATCGCCAACCAGATCCGCGATGAACATATCCGCGCGGTGGTGATCAACATGGAGCACGTCGCGTTCGACCAGGGCCTGGCGCGCAAGCTGGCGGAGAACCTCAACGCGAGCTGCCTCTCCCTGCGCGAGCTGCGCGCCGAGGCGCTCTACGAAGCCGTGAAGAAAGAGCTGCAGTGACGATGGCGCAGGGGCTGGTCGTCGGTCGCTGGTGGCTAGTCGCTGGTCGCTAGTTGCTGGTGGCTGACTCCTGACCTTCTGACCTCTGACCTTCTGACTTCTGACTTCTGACCTCTGCCCCTATTTATAATTCCGCCGAGATTTTGAAGATTCGAACGATTGGAGGAGAGCGAGAAGAGAAATGTCCAACACTCAACCACCCGTCAAGTTCTACGGCGCTATGTGGTGCGGCGATACACGCCGCGCTCGCTCGTGGTTCGACAACAACAAGATCCCATACGAGTGGATAGATGTGGACAAGAACAAGGAAGCCGAGGAGTTCGTCAAGTCGGTTAACAACGGCTTCCGCAGCATTCCGACGATCGTCTTCGCCGATGGCTCACGGCTGACCGAGCCGAGCGTGCGCAAGCTGGAAGAGCACGCGCGCAAGCTGGGCTTGATCCCGCCGGCGCCCGAGCAACCCACGAATGTCTGATCCGAACGAGCGCGAGCGCACTACCTCTGTCCTGACTCGGCAATCGGACAATCCGCCGGATACGCCGCCGCCAACGCCTCCGTTGATGCCGCCACAATCGCCGCCCGGCGGCATCTCACAGACCACGCTCGGCTGCCTGATCGGCGCCGGCATCATTGCGCTCGCGCTCGTGATCGCCGGCGCGCTGGTGGCATTCGCCCTGCGCGAATCTGCCGAGCGCATGGCAGAGACGGTGGATCGCGCCAACCCGGCCAACATCATCCAGACTGTGATCCCGCCACCCACGCCGACCATCGTGGTGCGGCCGCCGGCAGTGCTGCAATTGCGCGCGATCAGCGACCTGGCCACGGCGCAGTCGCTGCTATCCACCATTGCCGAGGTCAATCAGGCGCGTGTGGGCAACGTGCTCTACGAGAAGCTGGTGCTGATCGCATGCGGCCGGGTGAAGGCCGGCGTTGACCTCACTCAGCTCAAGGACAGCGACGTCGTGGTAATGGACGACGGCAAGACGGTGCGTGTGAAGCTGCCCCCCGCTCAGTTGCTCGACGCATACTTGATTGACGACTCGACGCAGCCATGCACGACCCGCGTATATGATCGCACCAACCTACTGCTCATCCCCGAAAGCAAGGAGCTAGAAGCGCAGGCGCGCGAGAAGGCGTTGGAGGCGATCCGCACCACGGCGATCGAGAGCGGCCTGCTGAACGACGCGCGCCGCAACGCGCAGATCGCCATCGAACGCATTTTGCTGAACGCCGGCTACGAGCGCGTCGAGTTCATCGAAGAATGAGCGCGCAGCTACTCCTCTGAAATCGTCACCACGGCCGGCCCCTGGCCCGTCTCGCGGTGGCACTGCTCACAGGCCGGCTTGACCACTGCTTGCAGATCCAGGAAGCGCGCCGTCTCCAGCGTGCGGTGCGCCTGGTGACAGTCCGAGCATTGCAACGTCGTCTCGTAGCGCGTTAACCCCAACGCGATGACGGCCTGCGGATCGGGCGCATCCCTCGGCGCGATTAACGGCGCGCCGCGCTTCCACGCATCGTATACGGCCGGCAGCATGTTATGCATGTGATTGTCCATCCCGGCGACGAGCAGTTGCTCTTCGTGGCAGCCGATGCAGCCGGCGTTCGAGAGGTGCGGCGCGCGCAAGCCGAGCGTCGTCTGCGGCACCGTCTGGGTGATCCCATTGACCACCGTCGTGGTAATAGCGGTCTTCTCCAGCCGCTGATCGTCCTGGCCGGCCAGCCAGAGCGCCGCCATCTCTGCGCTGAGGATCAGGGTGTCCACCCGATGGCGCGCGCCGCCGTCGCCGCGATGGCAGTCAATGCAACGCAGCTCGCCGCCCTGGCCGTGGATCTGCTGGTAGTGATAGCTGGATAGATCGGGCGCGAGGGCGCCGGCAACCGAGGCCTGTGCGCGATCCACGTAGGCGCGGTGCTGCGCAGTGTGGCACGATAGGCAGAACGAGTCGCGCTCCTGGCGCTCGGAGATGGTGAACAAGCCGGCCGCGCCTGCGCCGATCGCGATCAGCGCTGCCAGCACAGCGAGCAACCCGGCAGGCGGGCGGCGCCGACGACGGTAGATCTTGCCTTCGTATTGCCAATCGTCATCATCGTCGTCAGGCAGCTCGTACTCATCGGTGATGCGGTAGCGCGGCATGGCGTTACGCCGAAACTGCCGGCTGTGGCGCAGCCGGCGGACGAACGACGTGGTTGACAATGAGAATCGTCGCGCCGAAAGCGATGCCGGCCAGTGAGATGAGCGTCGCGGTTGGCAGCGCGCCGAACGTCCAGGCGTCGGGCCGGAAGAACAGCTCTATCCACGCGCGGCCCAGCCCATACCAGATGAAGTACAGCCCCATGATGTCACCATCGCGCAGGCGATCTTCGAAGCGGCGCGCAATCCACATCAGCCCGATGAACCCGACGAAATTCCAAACCGACTCGTAGAAGAACGTGGGATGGAAGCGCGTCTCCGGCGGGTAGCGCTGCAGATCGGTGAAATCCACATTGGGTGTGCGGATGCGGAAGGCAGGGTCTATGGTGATGCCCCACCACGACGAGCCGGTCGGCCCGCCGTAGAGCTCCTGGTTGAAGTAATTGCCCCAGCGACCGATGGACTGCGCGAGGAGCACGCCCGGCGCGGCACTGTCGGCCAGCCGCCAGAAGCTGACGTGATATTTGAGGCTGACGAGAACGGCGCCGATGATGCCGCCGATCAAACCGCCGTAGATGCCTAGCCCGCCGTTCCAGATGGCGAGGATCTGCAGGGGATTCTGCCGGTAGTAGGCCCAGCCGCTGTTGCTGCCGTCGTTGGGCGAGGAGAAGACGTGATACAGCCGCGCGCCGATGATGCCGAGCACAATGACCCACAGCACACCATCCCAGACCACATTCGGGTCTTCGCCCCGGCGCTTCATCTCCAGCGCGGTGATGTAGGTCGCGATAATCATGCCGGCGGTGATGATGACGCCGTACCAGTGCACGCGCAGCGGGCCGAGTTCGAACGCAATTCGTGGATCCATCGAGGCGTATCTACTCGTGCATCATTTCATCGCCAGCCCGGCCCCGGTCAACAAGCCGGCCACGCTGCTGCTCATCAGGTTGAAGAACGGCGCAGCATACAGGCCGATCACGAAGCACATGACGATCAACGGCGCGACCGAGGCGACCTCGCGCCAGTTCAGGTCGCGCAGCGCGTCGTTGGCCGGGTCGCGGCTCTCGCCGAGGAAGATCTTTTGGAACATGGTGAGCAGGTATACCGCGCTGAGCACCATGCCGAAGGCGGCGAAGGCCGTCGCGAGTTGGTTAGCTTGGAAGGCGCCTTGTAGGATGACGAACTCGCCGACGAAGCCGTTGAGCGCCGGCAGTCCAGCCGAGCTCAACACGAGGATCAGCGCCAGCGCGCCGTAGAGCGGCATCTTCGCCCACAGGCCGCCGAACTTATTCATCTCGCGCGTGTGCCGGCGCTCGTAGATGAAGCCGATGATCAGGAACAAGCCGCCGGTGCTCAGGCCGTGGTTGATCATCTGCAGGATCGCGCCCTGGATGCCGATCTGGTTGAGGGCGAAGATGCCCAGCAGGATGTAGCCCATGTGGCTGACCGACGAGTAGGCGACCAGCTTCTTCGCGTCGCTCTGCGCGAAAGCAACCACCGCGCCGTATAGGATGCCGATGACCGCCAGCGCGATCATCAGCGGGGCGAAGGCCGCGCTCGCCTCGGGGAAGAGCTGCAGGTTGAACCGGATCAAGCCGTAGCCGCCCATCTTCAGCAGCACCGATGCCAGGATCACCGAGCCGGCGGTGGGCGCTTCGACGTGCGCGTCGGGCAACCAGGTGTGGAACGGGAAGACCGGCACCTTGATCGCAAACGCGATGGCGAAAGCCAGGAAGAGCAGCGTGTTCGCTGCAAAGGCGCCGTTGTTGCGCGCGATGGCCTCCAGGTCGAACGAGCCGGCGTTGATCCCCAGCGCCAAGATGGCGATCAGCATCAGCACGCTGCCGGCCATGGTGTAGATGAAGAACTTGACCGACGCATAGGTGCGCCGCTCGCCGCCCCACATGCCGATGATGAAGTACATCGGCACCAGCGCGAACTCCCAGAACACGTAGAACAGGAACATGTCCAGGGCGAGGAACACGCCCAGCGTCGCCGTCTCCATCAGCAGCATCAGCGCGTAGTAGGCTTTCTCGCGTTCGTGGATGGATTCGCCGGAGAACCACAGCGCGATGGGGAAGATGAACGTAGTGAGCAGCACCAGCCAGATGCTGACGCCGTCCACGCCTAGCTTATAGCCGATGCCGAACTGGGGGATCCACGGCGCGGACTCGACGAACTGGTAGCCGGCCTGCGCTGCATCGAAGCCGGCCAGCAACGCCAGCGAGAGGGCGAATGCGACCAGCGAGGCGCCCAGCGCGACGACCCGCGCCAGGCGCTGCGGCGCCAGCGCCACGATCGCCGCGCCGATAAGAGGAATGAACGTGATCAGTGAGAGCATCTCAGTCCTTAGCTACAGCCTCCAGAAATCAGCGAAGGCTGATAATTCTCTATTCACAAGCGCTTCTGCAGTTGGCAAAATACTTACAATCGCCTCTAGTTTGACAGGGTCGAAGTCGTATGTATATGCATTCCGCACCACGTGGCGGAAGCGCCTTAATTCGTTGAGCGCCGTTTGAGTTTCGCTTCCGATCACTGCCGGTCTCACGCCAGGTGATTCATTTGCCATCTGCTCCAGCAATGCTTGGTGCCAATGCTCGCCCGACGGCATTGACTGATCAATTGACTGATCAATCGAAGTCGCGATCATTTCAAAAACGCGCTCGACGCCCGTATAAAAACTATGCAAGCTGAGCGCCACACTGTCAACGTACGCTTCATCGCCTGACACTTTCGCCCGTTGCCAGTTCCTGCTCGCTTTGTCGGCTTCGCGACGAATGCCAACCAGCTCACGGCGAATGCGCTCGGCTGCCGCTAAGTAAGTGTCTTTCACAACAGCTGCGCTTCACCCAGAATGACCTCTCTCCACTCAGGCTTACAATCTTCCATCGGAAGGAGATCAATATCGAAATCGCTTGAAAGCGCCTCAGCTACGCCCAGAGCCTCGAAGAATCTGGACGGCTCGAGTCCCCATACAGCAATGTCAATGTCCGAGTTGCGCGTATACCAATGACCATGCGCTAGTGAGCCGAATAGCATGACCTGCTTCGCGCCGAACTGTTCTTTGAGTGAATCGGCGACTTGCTTAGCGACCTGCAAAGCGCGGCTGCGACGCGCGAGCAAATCAGGCGTATCCCAGGCCGGCTTGCGGGCCAGGCCTGCGCGATACGCCTGAATCTCTTCTGCCGTCAAATCAGCTGCTGTCTTGGGCATAGTCAGACTAGATGTCTCTTGAAGAAGGCCACTGCGCGCGCCCAAGCATCCTTCGCCGCCTCGGGGACATACATGCCGTGGTCGGGGTTGTTGAAGGCGTGGCCGGCGTTCGGGTAGATGCGCACTTCGATGTCCTTGCCGGCGTCTTTGTAGAGCTTTTCGATCTTCTTCACCTGCACGACCGGGATGGCGCCGTCCGTCTCGCCGTAGATCGCCAGCACCGGCACGTTGACCTTCGCGACGTCCTCCGGCGTTGGATCGTAGCCGCCACCATACCAAGGCGAGATCGCGCCCAGGTGCGGGTAACGCTCGGCAGTCTTGTAGGTGAGCAGGCCGCCCATGCAAAAACCCATTAGGCCGATTTTCTTCGGCTGCACGCCGGGGTCGTTGCGCAGATAGTCCAGTGCCAGCGTGATCTCACGGATGGCCTTGTCCATGTTTTGCACGGTCGCCATCAGCATCTTCTGCGCTTCGTTCGGCTCGGTGGCGATCTTGCCGTGATACAGGTCAGGCACGAGCACCACGAAGCCGGACGTGGCCAAGCGCTGCGCCAGCTCGCGAATGTGCGGCTCGATGCCCCACCACTCCTGGATCAGCACGATGCCGGGATACGTCTTATCGTCGTCCGGCCGCACCAAGTACCCCTGCGGCGCAGGGTCGTTCGGATCGGTATGAACGGTCGAAGCTTGAACGATCATGGCAACCTCCTACTCACGACTTCCCGACTCCCTACTTCAGCCTTCTGAAAGCTAGTCAGGAGTCGGAAGTCGGGAATTACCTCGCATTCAGCACGAAATATGCCACAACCACGACTACGCCGACAAGCATGACCAGGCCGTAATTGCGCACGAAGCCGGTTTGCACGCTGCGCAGCGACCCGCCGAGGTTGCGGAACAAGCGCCCCACGCCGTTCACTGCGCCGTCAATCATGCCGACGTCAATCACCTGCGCGCACACCGTGCTGATGACGTAGAAGGGCTTGACGATCGCCGACTTGTAGGCGTCGTCGAAGTACCAAGCCTTCGCCAGGAAGCGCCCCAGGCCAGTCTCGGCCTCGGCCTGTGCGCGCTCAGGGTTGCGATACAGAAACCACGCGCCGGCCAATGCGCCGATTGCCAGTGCGCTGAATACGGCCGCCAGGACGACATCGAACTTCGGCGCTTCGCCGTGCTGCACGACCGGCGCGAGCCAATCGGTGAGCGGGTGCGTGGCCGGGAAGTTGAACAGGCCGGCGAACACCGTGCCAATCGTCAGCGCGATCAGCGGCACGGTCATCAGCCAGTTCGACTCGACGACATGTGCAGCAGCGTCGCTGCGCGGCCGGCCGGCGAATACCAGCGCCAGTTGCCGGCCCACGTAGAACGCCGTCACCACCGAGCTGACGGCCAACAAAGCGAACACCGGCAGGTTGTGCTTGAAGGCGTCCAGCAGAATCTCATCCTTGGAGAAGAAGCCGGACAGCGGCGGCACACCGGCCAGCGCCAATCCGCCCAACAGGAAGGCGACGAACGTGACCGGCATCTTGCGCGCCAAGCCGCCCATGTGGCGCATGTCCTGCGCGTCCAAATGCGTGCCATGCGCAGCGTGCATGCCGTGCTCCATGCCGTGAATCACGCTGCCGGCGGCCAGGAACAGCGCCGCCTTGAAGAAGGCATGCGTGAGCAGGTGAAAGTCGGCGGCGATGAACGCGCCCAGGCCACAGGCCGTGACCATATAGCCGAGCTGGCTGACGGTCGAATAGGCCAGCACCTTCTTGATGTCGAGCTGGCGCAGTGCGCTCGTGCCGGCGACGAGCGCCGTCAGTGCGCCGATGATCGCGACGATGGCCTGCGTGGCCGGCGCGAGCTCATACAGCACGCTGGCGCGGATCATCATATAGACGCCGGCGGTCACCATCGTCGCCGCGTGGATGAGCGCAGACACCGGCGTCGGGCCGGCCATGGCATCCGGCAACCACACGAACAGCGGGATCTGCGCGCTCTTGCCCGCCGCGCCGATAAACAGTAGCAGGGTGATCAGTCCAATGGCGCCGGCCAACGCTTCGCCCTGCGCTTCGGCTTGCGCGAATACGTCGGCGAAGCTGAGGCTGCCGAACGTGACGAAGATGAGCAAGATGCCCAGCACGAAGCCGACGTCGCCGATGCGGTTGACGACGAACGCCTTGCGGCCGGCTTCGGCGTTCTTCAGGTTCTTGAACCAGAAGCCGATGAGCAGATACGAGCACAAGCCGACCAACTCCCAGCCCATGAACAGCACCAAGAAGTTGTCGGCCATCACCAGCACCAGCATGGACGCCAGGAACAGATTGAGATAGATGAAGTAGCGCTGGAAGCGCTCGTCGCCGTGCATGTAGCCCACGCTGAACATGTGGATGAGCGTGCCGACGCCGGTGACGATCAGCATGATGACGATGCTGAGCCGGTCCACCAGGAAGCCGAACGACACGTTGAGCGCGCCGGCGCTGATCCATGGCGAGATGGTCGCGGCCAGGCGCGCATCTTCCGAAGCGGTCAACCGGCCGAACATCATCATGCTCACGGCGAATGAAGCTGCCGCAGCCAGCGTGGCCACGCCGCCGATGGCGCGTTCGCTCATGCGCCGGCCCCAAATTGTGTTGACCAGCAGGCCGAGCAGCGGGAATAGGATCGGTGAAAGGATGAATAGCTCCATGCGGTTATAAACACTCTCGGATGATCTCGCGCAGCGCGTGCTCTTTGCGGCGCAGCTCGGTGAGCAGGGCCCACTGATTGCGCGCCCGATCGAAGTTGTGTTCCTCGTATGTTACCGGGTAATACACATCGCCGGCCAGATAATCGGTCAAGAAGCGCAGCGCTTGCATGTAAATCATAAACTCGCCCGCGTAGAACAACAGCTCGCGCTCGAGCGCGGTGAGCGCGCCGCGCATTTCGGACAAATAGCCATCCATCAGCGCGGCGAAATACGCCTCGCGTACGACGACGCGGCTCACATCGCGCTCTTCCTCGGAGACTGGGCACACGTAGGTGCGCACCATGTCGCCGACGTCGGAGAGGATTTTGCCCGGCATCAGCGTGTCCAAGTCAATCACGCACACGCCCTCGAACGTGTCTCGATGCAACAGCACGTTGTTGATCTTCGTGTCGTGATGCATCAGCCGGTCGGGCAACGTGCCGGCGCGAACCAGAGCAACGTATGTCTCCACGATGGAGGCCGCGGCGAGCATCGCCTCGATTAGCTGGGCTGCCTTGTGCTTGCGCGCTTCGTCTGCTGTGGCGACCGCGCGCTCGAAAGCCTCGAAGCGGAGCGCCAGGTTGTGGAAGTTCGGGATGGTCGGCTGAAATTCCGACAAATCAATGTTCGCGGTCAGCCGCGCCAGCCGGCCGAACTGTTTGGCCGCTTCATAGGCTTGCTTCGGAGAAGCGGCTTCGTTCAATGCCACGGTGTCCGGCACGTAGGGCGTCAGCCGCCAATAGCCTGTGCCGTCGCAGTGCAGGTCGTCGCCGGCAGCGGTGGGGATGATGCGCGGGAAGAGATAGTCAGGTTGGGTGCGCGCCAGGTAGTCGCCGGCCAGCCGGTGATTGCGCGCGATGACCTGCGGCTGCTTGAAGACGTTGGTGTTGATGCGCTGCAGGATGTAATGCGCGTCGCCGGCGCGGTCGGTTGCCAGGTAGGTCTTGTTGATGTGGCCACAGCCGAACGGTTGCACGTCGAACCGTCGCGGTTCCAAACCGTATGCGGCTAACACGTGCGCGTCCATCGTTCAACTTTCAGACCCACTCTCGACTTTCGACTCCCGATTTCTGTGAGCAGTTGGGAGTGGGGAGTGGGGGAGTCGGGAATGGGGAGTCGGAAGTTGCCTATCCCCTCAGTGCCGCCAAGTCATCCACGTTCGTGCTGCGCTTGGTGCGGAAGATCGTAACGATCAGCGCCAGGCCGACGGCGACCTCGGCTGCAGCGACCGCCATGACGAAGAACACGAAGATCTGCCCGTCGAGCTGCACCCAGCGATGCGCATATGCGACGAAAGCGAGATTGGCCGCGTTGAGCATCAGCTCGACCGACATGAAGATCAGCAGCGCGCTCCGGCGCAACAGCACGCCCAGCACGCCGATGATGAACAAGATGGACGAGAGGAAGACGACGAAGGTCGTGGAGTCCATGAGAGCCTGTTTGTGTGTTGTGTCTCGTGTATTCCGAGCGCGTGAAATATCAAACGCAAGACGTAAGACGCAGGACGCAAGATGTGGATACGCAATATGCACTACCTATTCCGCGTCAGCACCACTGCGCCGACCATCGCGACCAGCAGCAGGATAGACACGACTTCGAAGGGGAAGACATACGGGCCGAACAGCGACAGGCCGACGGCCAGCGGGCTGGAGTCGGCCAGCGCCGTCGCCGTCGTCGGCGGCTGCCGGGCGAACAGCACATAGAGCGCCAATCCCAGCAATATGCCGCCGAGCGCGATCGCCAGCGGCCGCTGGAACGACGTCCCCGGCGGGTTCTCGCCCGGGCTGAGCCGCTCCGCGCCCAGCAACATGATGACGAACAAGAAGAGCACCATGATCGCGCCGGCATACACGCTCACCTGCACGACGGCGATAAACGGCGCGTTCAGGACGAGGTAGATCACTGCCCCGACGCCGAAATTCAGCACCAGGAATAGCGCGGCGTAGATCGCGTTGCGGCTCAGCAGCAACCCAAGTGCCGAGGCGACGCTCACGGCGCCAAGCAAAATGAGAATGGGCAAGTCTGGGTTCATTGGCTTTCGTCAATGGGTGGGAAGGGCAAGATGGCGCGGTCGTATTTGCCCGGCGGCGTGCGCTGTGGCGTGGCCGGCACGTTGATCGGCGGCGATTCGAGCAACATCTCCTTGGTGTAGATCATGCTCTCGCGTGTGTAGCCGGTCGGGAACTCGATCGGCTCGAGCACGATGGCGTTCGTCGGGCAGGCGTCTTCGCAGTAGCCGCAGAAGATGCAGCGCAGCATGTTGATCTCGTATGTCTTGGCGTAGCGTTCGCCCGGCGAATAGCGCTCCTCGTTGGTGTTTTCGCCGGCTTCGACGTAGATCGCGTCGGCCGGACAAGCCGCCGCGCATAGCGCGCAACCGATGCAGCGCTCGAGACCGTCTTCGTAGCGCTTGAGATGATGACGCCCACGGAAGCGCGCCGACATCGGCTTCTGTTGCTCGGGATACTGAATCGTCACCGGCTTGCGCGTCACGGTCTTGAGCACCGTCATGAAGCCGACCGGGATGCGGGTAAGCACGTCTTTCAAGCTCATCTCTTGTTCAGATTGTCAGAAGTCAGATGATTGATGATTGATGATTAATGGATTGATGACTTGACGACCTGACGACGACATCCTCGAATCACCAATCATCACTCATGAATCATCACTTATACCCAGGCACGCCCAAAGTGATCAAGAATGCCGTCACGATCACGTTGGCGATCGCCACCGGCGTGAGCACTTTCCAGCCGAAGCTCATCAGCCGGTCGTAGCGCATGCGCGGCAGCGTCGCGCGCGTCCAGATCATCAACAGCAAGCAGGCAATGACCTTGATCGCGAAGTACACGACCGAGAGGATCGGCACCTGATCTACGAACGGCCCGCTCCAGCCACCCAAGAAGAAGGTGACGAACAGCGCGCTGACGGCGATCATCTTGACGTATTCGCCCATGAAGAACAGCGCGAACTTCATGCCGCTGTATTCGGTCATGAAGCCGGCGGTCAGTTCCTGCTCGGCCTCGACCAGGTCGAACGGCGCGCGCGCCAGCTCGGCCAGCGCCGTGATCGCGAAGATTGCTGCTGCAACCGGCTGGCGGAAGATGAACCAGCCCAAGATGTTGCCGGGCATCTGTGCCTCGACGATCTCGGCCAGGCTCGCGCTCGACGCCATCAGCACGACGGCGACGATGGACAGGCCCATGCCCAGCTCGTACGAGATCACCTGCGCCGAGGCGCGCAGGCCACCCAGCGCGGCGTATTTGTTGTTCGACGCCCAGCCGGCCAGCGTGATGCCATACACCGCTACGCCCATCACGCCGACCACGTAGAGCGCGCCGACATTGATGTCGCTGGCGAGTTGGAAGGCCGGCCCCTTGCCGACCGGGATTACTGCGAACAGGATGAGCGCCGGCACGACGACGAGCACCGGCGCGAGAAAGTAGATCGGCTTGTCTACCCCGGCCGGAGTGATGCTCTCTTTGAAGATGAGCTTGAGGCCGTCGGCCAGCGGTTGGAGCAGGCCCATCGGGCCGGCGCGGTTTGGGCCGATGCGCGCCTGCAGCCGCGCCAGTACCTTGCGCTCCACCAGCGACAGATAGGCGAAGCCGGTCAGCAGCACAAAGACCAACACAACCGACTTCAGGGTGACTTCGAGTAGAGCAGGCATTCCGCTATTTCACATTTCTCATCTTTCATCTTTCATTTCCGGACGAGCTGCGACAAATGGAAGATGAAAGATAAGAGATGAAAGATGAAAGATGACTAATCTCCCTAGGCGATCTCCTGGACTGGAACGATGTGCGATGCGAGCACGGCGCTGCGGCGAATCAGTTCGCCATCGCGATACAGCGGGCGTGGCCCGCGCTCTAGGCCGGCGATGGTCGGCTCGGGAACGGCCACGTCGTATGGGTGCACACTAGAAGGATCGCGTTCGGCGTCGCCGGCATAGCGCGCACCTAAGCCGCCGGTGTTGTCGTATACCGTGCCGCCGTAATATAGATCGCTGCGCCCCATCGGCGGCCACTGCGGGCCGCTCGCGCTGATGAACTCGTAGGACAGCTCGCGGTAGTGCGGGATGTTTCGCGCGATGTCGGCGAAGATGTGCATCGGTCCCTGGAAGCCCCAGTTGTGGCCGAGCCGCTTGGCGATCTCCTGCGCCACCCACCAATCGGGCCGGGCTTCGCCCAACGGCGGAAGGGCGCGATAGAAGCGCTGCACGCGCCGGTCGCCGCTGGTGAACGTGCCCTCGCGCTCGGCGAAACTCAGCGCGGGCAGCACGACATCGGCCCGCTTTGCCAGCTCCGTCATGAACAGCTCTTGCACGACGGTGAACTTAGCCGGCGGCGCGTCGCTTGCGTCGCCCACGCCGATCAACCAAGCTGCCTCGAATTGAGAATTCGCCTCGACCTTACCGTTCACGCCATCCCTTGAAGCGTCCATGTGCCCGGTGCCCAATGTCATGTCGAAGACACCTTGGGTGTTGGCATGCGGGTAGAGGGCGAGCAGGCCGCTATCGGCCTTGCCGGCGTGGCCGGTCGCGATGAGCAGGTTGGCCAGCGACTGCGCCAATGCGCGCGCGCCGGGGCCGTCCAAGCTTTCGTCGCCGAAGACGATCAGCAGGTTACGCGCGTCCTTCAAGTCCTTCGCGATGAGTTCCTCGCTCTGGGTGACCACCCACTGCGCTGCATAGCCGGGTTCGTAGCGATAGATTGCCCGCGCGTAGCGGTGCATCTTCGTGCTGCGTGCGTGAGCCATCACCAACGCCGCGCCGCGATCTACTACGGCCTGGCGCAAACGCAAGAACCACACCGGCGCTTGCTCCTCCACGTCGCCGTTTACCACGAGGATCACATCGCCCTTGCCCAGCCGGGCGAAGTCGGTTTGCGCGCCTACGCCGAAGGCGCGCACGACGTCCGCATAGTGCGCCGGCACGGACGGTGACATGCCGATCGCACCGCCTAGCGCGCGCATCAGCTTGGCGACGAGATAGGCATCTTCGTTGGCGATCCGGTCGCCGACCACAGCGGCCACGTGCGAGCCTGCAGCCTTCAGCCGGTCGCTCACCAGTTGCAGCGCTTGCTCCCAGGTTGCCTCGACCAGCCGGCCATCGCGCCGGATCATCGGTTGGCGCAGGCGATCCTCGGCGCGAGTGAAGTGATGCACGTAGCGCCCCTTGTCGCAGATCCAGATTTCGTTCACCTGCTCGTTCTGGCGCGGCATCACGCGCTTGATCTCGTAGCCGCCGGTTTTCGTCTCCAGCCGGGTGTTCAGCGTGATGTTGCACCCGACGGGGCAGTGCGTGCACAGGCTCTGCGCACTGTCGAGTTCCCACGGCCTCGCCTTGAAGCGAAAGTCGGCTGTGGTCAGCGCGCCGACCGGGCAGATGTCGGTCGTGTTGCCGCCGAAGTACGAGTCGAACGGCGGGTCGCTGAAGGTGATGATCTCCATGCCCCGCCCGCGGTCGTGGAACTGCAACACATGATCGTCGGCGATCTCATCCTGAAAGCGGATGCAGCGCGCGCACTGGATGCAGCGCTCGCGGTCGAGGTAAATCAGGTCGCCAAGCGGCACGTGCTTCTCGTTGTGAAACTTGGCGTCGTAGTCGAAACGGCTGACGCCGGGGCCGAAGCCCAGGGTCAGGTTCTGCAACGGGCACTCGCCGCCTTTGTCACAGATGGGGCAATCCAGCGGGTGTGAGGTGAGCAGGAACTCCAGGATGTCCTCGCGCGCAGCGCGCACCTGCTCAGTCGCCGTCCGGACGACCATGCCTTCGCTTACCGGCGTCGTGCAGGCCGTCGTCAGCTTGGGCATGAAGACGATGACCACGTTGCCCTGCTCATCGCGCACCGGCTGCTTGGTCGCCGGGTCTATCTTCGGCGTGCCGATGTCCACCAGGCACATGCGGCACATGCCCACCGGCTTGAGCTTGGGGTGATAGCAAAACACCGGGATGTCGTTCCCGATCTTCTTCGCCGCATCCACCACCAGCGTGCCTTTCGGCACCGACACAGGCACGCCGTCAATCGTCAGATTCACTAGGTCAGCCATACCTCATCGTTTCACTTGCACATCGCTGGGCAGCGCCACCTCGATGGCGACGCCCCCGGTCTTTGACGCTTTCACGCGCCCGATCGCCTCGATCTTGTCGCCTACTTTCAACTTGACGCGCTTGGCCACCACCTGATAGAGGCGCAGGCGCTGCGCGCCGGTCTCATCTTTGATCAACACTTCGCTGCCGTTGTCGAACGGCTCGATGCGAGCAACCTCGCCGATCACACGCACGATCGCGTTGTGATCGTTGCCGCTGATCTGCGACAAGGCATATTGCCTCACATCGCGTGCCGGTGGCGCGACGACGCGAATTCGGCTCGCCGAGCCCGGCGTGATCTCCAGCGCGCCGCCAAAGGTGTTCACCTCGCCGGTCACGCTCAGCGTCGCTCCGACGTTGAGCTGCTCTGGCTTGACCAGCGCATCGAACACGTTCTCGAAGATCGTGACCGTGATCTGGCCGGTGTCGTCGCCCAGTCGCAGCTTGAAGCCGGCGGAGAAGTTGGACGCTTCGGCGACGACGCCCTGCACCGCCACGGTCTTGCCTACATCGCCCGATCCGATCGCCCCAATTGCCATCGGTGTGATCGGCGGCGCGGGTTTCACGATCACCACATCCGTCCCGCGCACCGGCACGATCTGCTTTTCTGTGTTGAAGAAGTCCACCTTGCCGGTGACGTTGACCGTCGCGCCCTCGATCAGTTGATCTGGCCCTGGCGCTTGCTTCAACTCGCGGTCGAACAGCACCAGGGTGATCTTGCCGGTGTCGTCGCTGACCACGTAGCGCATGCCGGCTTTGAACCGGCGCTCGCTCTGAATCACGCCCTCGATGGTGACGAACTTGCCTTTGTGTTCAGTTGTGATCTTGCCGATCGGTGTGACGACTTCCTCCGCCGCGTGCACCGGCAGCCACGCGGTCAACGCCAACAGCACAACGGCGAGGCGCGCCGTCCACCTCACTTTCGCGTTCACAGCGATTCGAGCACCTCGGGCGGCACCTGGCTGCGCAACTCTGGATAACGTTCCAGGATGCGCTCGATGTCGAGCAAGTCTTTCTTTCGTTTGCTGGATCGGCGCTCTGGGTCTTGCGCTGCCCAGACCTTGCCCTGTAGCACATCTTCTAGCCGAGCTACCCGCAGCAGCATGCCGAGCACTTTCTTCGTCTGAGCGCGTTCGACATAGGCAGCGTAGCGCGGATCGGTTTGAATCCGGATGCGCAAGTTCGAACCAGGCGCCGACACATTCAAGCTGTGCGCATATTCCTCAACCTTGAACGCTGTGGCCAATAATCGCTTCGCTTCCTGGAGCTGATCGTTTGCAATGACCACATCGAGATCGAGGCTGACGAGCGGTTCGACATAGGCGTTCACAGCCTGGCCTCCAATCACGCAATAGCGCAGGCCATGTTCCTCCAGCAACCCCACGAATCGCTCCAGCAGGTTGCTTTCGTCCATGGCGACAGCTTTCCAGAAGGCTAGGGCTTGCATGATCGGTCAGTGGCGGGCGATGACGCCGTCGGGCCCGGCGATGACGCCCTCGCGGATCAACTCGTCGGTATAACCGTTCATCTTGCCGCCCTGATGGTTGGCGATGAACGCTTCGTATTCTGCCCGGAAGTGCTTGAGCGTGCTTTGCATCGGCGACGTGGCGAATTCGCCCAGCAGGCAGAAGCACTTGCCGGCCATCTGCCCGGCCACCTCGCCAATCATGTCCACGTCTTCCAGTGTGCCGCGACCGGAGAGGATCTTGTCGTAGAGCTTGAGCGCCCAATAGGTGCCCTCGCGGCAGGGCGTGCACTTGCCGCAGCTCTCGTGTTTGAAGAAGCGCACCATCTTGCGCGCCGCCCACACGATGTCCACGGTGTCGTCGAGGATGACGAACGAGGCCGAGCCGAGGATCGAGCCGGCAGCCTGCACGCTCTCGTAGTCCAGCTTCGTGTCGAGCGCGCTGGCCGGCAGGATCGGCGCGGACGAACCGGCGGGCAGCACGCCTTTCACCGGCCGGCCGTCAATCGTGCCGCCGGCCATCTCGATCAACTCGCGGATGGTGTATTTGCCCAGCGGCAGCTCGTAGTTGCCCGGCTTGTTCACGCGCCCGCTTACGCAGAAGATCTTCGTGCCGGGGCTCTTCTCCGTGCCGTATTGGCGGTACCACTGCGCGCCGTTCAGCACGATGGGCGGCACGTTGGCCAAGGTCTCGACGTTGTTGATCACCGTCGGCTTGGCGTAGAGGCCCTGCGTGGCCGGGAAGGGTGGGCGCAGGCGCGGCTGGCCGAGCTGGCCTTCCAACGACGACAGCAGCGCCGTCTCCTCACCGCAGATGTATGCACCGGCGCCCATGTGGATATGGATGTCTATGTCGAAGCCGCTGCCGAGCACGTTCTTGCCCAGCATGCCGTGCGCGTAGGCTTCGTCTATGGCCTTCTGCAGCGTCTTAGCCGGCTCGTAGAACTCGCCACGCAGATAGATGTAGGCCGTCTTGGCCTGCACGGCATACGCGCACAGCACTACGCCCTCGATGAGCTGGTGCGGGTTGCAATCAATGATCTGGTGATCCTTGAACGTGCCGGCCTCGCTCTCATCGCCGTTGACCACGACGTACTTGGGGAAGACGTCCTTGGGAATGAAGCTCCACTTCACACCGGCGGGAAAGCCTGCGCCGCCGCGACCGCGCAGGCCGCTATCCTTGACGACGTTGATCACCTCGTCCGGCTTCATCGTCGTCAGCGCCTTCTTCCACGCCGCATAACCGTCGTTGGCGACGTAAACGTCGTACTCGCGAATGTCCGGCACGTCAATGTCGCGCAGCAACACGTGCCGGTCCATCGTCTTGTGCTTCGTTCCGTAAAACCCAGCCATATCCCTTTACTCCACAACTCAAGCCAACATCGCCCGCATCGGTTGTAGCGAGCGCTTGAACGGGTCGAGCACCAACCCCAACACCTCCAGAGTCACTGCGCCGAGGAGCGCCTCGTCACCGGGCTCGCCCAGGATGACCGGGCTGGTGCCGTCCTTGCCGGCCAGCGCGATGTGCGCTTCCGAAATCGGCCGGCTGGTGGTCGTACCATCGGCCAGCGTGAACGTCATCTGCCGCTTGGGCTGCAGCCCTAACTCGCGCCAGACCGGATCGGGCAGCAGCGTGTAGGTCGCGCCGCTATCCACCAGGAAATTCACGCGCGCCTGCTTGCCGGTCGGCCCGGTCACAATGCCCTCGATGAATGTAAGACCCATGCTCAGCTTCGCGAAAGCTCGTCCACCATCCGGTCGAACGACTCCTCAGTCAGTTCGTAGCGATACTCGCGGTTAACCTGCGCCACCGGCGCGCGGTCGCACGCCGCGATGCACATGACGGTGTTCAGGGTGAACTTGCCGTCGGGCGTGGTCTGGCCGGCACGGATGCCCAGCTTCTTCTCGCAATGGGTGACGAACTTGTCCGCGCCGCGCAGCGCACACGGCAGGTCATCGCACACGTCAATCACGTATTTGCCGACCGGCTGTTCGTAGAACATCGTGTAGAAGCCGACGATGCTCTTTACCTCGGTCGGGTCGCAGCCGATGATCTCGGCCACCTCGCGCACGGCCTCGTCGCTGCAGTAGCCGTATTCTTCTTGCGCGATATACAGCAACGGCATGACCGCGCTGCGCTTGCGCTCCGGCGGATATTTGGCCAGCACCTTCTCGATGTCGGCGGCTCGCTTCTCTTTAAGCATTTGTCACTAATGATCTGGTGAGCAAGTTATTTGGTAATTGGTAATTGGTAACTGGTAATCATCAATCATCAATTACTAATTACCAGTTACGAATTACCAACATCACCGATCCACATCTCCCAACACGATATCAATCGAACCGATGATGGCGACGATGTCGGCCAGCAGCGCGCCCTTGCTGATCTCGCCCAACGGTTGCAAATTGTGGAACGACGGCGCGCGGAAGTGCACCCGGCGTGGCTTAGGCGAGCCGTCGCCACTGAGCAGCACGCCGTATTCGCCCTTGCCGCTCTCGACGGCGAAATACACCTCGCCTTCCGGCGCTTTGAACCCTTCAGTCCACAGCTTGAAGTGATGGATGAGCGACTCCATCGAGTAGGCGATCTCGTGCTTGGGCGGCGGAGCCACCTTGCGATCGTCGGTCATCACCGGGCCGGGCGGCAGCCGGTCCATCGCCTGCTTGATGATCTTGAGCGACTGGTTGAACTCTTCCATCCGGCACTTGTAGCGGTCATACACGTCGCCGTTGCTGCCAAGCGGCACGCTGAACTCGAAGTGGTCGTAGCTCGAATACGGCTGCGCCTTGCGCACGTCGTAGTTCACGCCGCTCCCGCGCAGGCATGGGCCGGTCATCCCCCAAGCGATGGCGTCCTGGGCGCTGATCTTGCCGATGCCGACGGTGCGCTCCTTCCACAGCGGGTTCTCCTTCAGCAGCTTCTCGTATTCGAGGAGGCGGCCGGGGAAGACGTCGAGCACGCGCTGCACCAGTTGCGGGAAGTGTGCTGGCACGTCGCGCCACAAGCCGCCAGGGCGGATGTAGCTGCTCATCATGCGCGCGCCGCTGACGGCCTCGTAGATGTCCAAGATCATCTCGCGCTCGCGCATGCAGTAGAGGAACACGCTCATCGCGCCGATGTCCAGCGCGTGCGTGCCCAGCCACACCAGGTGGCTGTTCATGCGCGTCAGCTCCATCAGGATCACGCGCAAGTATTGTGCACGGATGGGCACGTCAATGCCGACCAGCTTCTCCACGGCGCCGCAAAAGGCCAGGTTGTTGCTCATCGGTGCCAGGTAGTCGGTGCGGTCGGTGAGCGGGATGACCTTGAGATAGGTCTTGCCCTCGGCGGTCTTTTCGATGCCGGTATGCAGGTAGCCGATGTCGGGGATGCAACTGACGATGGTCTCACCGTCCAGCTCGAGCAGCAGCCGGAGCACGCCATGCGTGCTGGGGTGTTGTGGCCCCATGTTGAGCAGCATGGTTTCGCCGGTGAGCGCGCGCGGGCTGACCAGCTTCTTCAGCTGCTCGAAGGTGATGTCGAGCTGGACGTCCTCGGCCCGCACTGCATTCAGCGGCGAGTCCTCGACGCGGATAGGGGGTTCTGCAATCGCCATCTTTTAGATCAAAGAACCAAGAGCTGAGAACCAAAGTCAAGAGCAAAGAACCGAAAGCGAATCGTTTGTCTTGGTTCTTAATTCTCAATTCTTGATTCTTGGTTCTTGAATCTCGAATCTTGACTCTTTCTACTCCGTCGCATACGGTTTCGCGGCATCAATGCGCGCGCGGTTGAACGAGAACGCATTCTCCTCCACCGTGACCGGCACCTCCTTGCGCAGCGGGTGGCCCTGGTAGTCCGGCGGCAGCAAGATGCGCCGTAGGTCAGGATGCCCCTCGAAGTGGATGCCGAATAGGTCGTAGATCTCGCGCTCCAGCCAGTTGGCGTTGCGATACACCGGCACGGCGGATGGGATGCTGGCGTCGTACTCGCTCAGCATCACCTTGACGCGCACGCGAATGTTGCGTGGGATTGAATACAACTGGTAGAGGATGCCGAAGCGTGGCTCGCGCGGGTAGTAGTCCACGCACGTCTCGTCGGTCAGCATGTTGAATTGCTGGACATCGCGCAGGTGCGTCAACACTTCGATGATGCGCTCGCGTGGCACATGCAGCGTCACCTCGTCGCGAAAGAGGGTGACCTGGCTGATCGCATCGCCCAGCGCAGACTTGAGCAGTTCACTCAGCGGTTGATTCATCGTGTTGCGTGTTGCGTCGTAAGCCTTGCGGCTTACGTCTTGCGTTCTACGCAATGCGTGACGTGTTATTCACTGCCACTTCTTCAGCGGCTCGTGTTTGATCTTCTCTTGCAGCTTCATGATGCCGTCAATCAGCGTCTCGGGGCGCGGCGGGCAGCCGGCCACATACACGTCCACCGGCACGATCTCGTCCACGCCCTGCACGATGGCGTAGTTGTTGAACACGCCGCCGCACGAGGCGCAATCGCCCATCGCGATCACCCACTTCGGATCCGGCATCTGGTCATATAGGTTGCGCAGCACCGGCGCCATCTTGCGGCTCACCCGGCCGGCGACGATCATCAAGTCGCTTTGGCGCGGGCTGGCGCGCATCAACTCCATGCCGAAGCGCGACAGGTCATAGCGCGAGGCCTGCGTGCTCATCATTTCGATGGCGCAGCATGCCAGGCCGAACAGCATCGGCCAGATGGCATTCGACCGCGCCCAATTCACCGCCTTCTCCAACGAAGTGGTGACGATGCCCATGTCACCCAGTTTCTGTTCCAGTCCCATTCCCGAACTCCGTTCGGAATTGAGAATGAAGAATTGAGAATGGTGAAAACCACCTTTCTCAATTCTCAATTCTCAATTCTTCATTTGTCCATGGTTTCCCATTCCAATGCACCTTTCTTCCAGATCCAGAAGTAGCCCACCAGCAAGATGCCGACGAAGATCAGCATCTCGATCAAGCCGAACCAGCCCAACTGCCGGAACGCCACAGCCCACGGGTAGAAGAAGATGACCTCGATGTCGAACAGGATGAAGAGCACGGCGATCAGGTAGAAGCGCACTGAGAAGCGCCGTTGTCCCTGGCCGATGGCGCGCATACCGCTCTCATACGGTTGGATCTTCATCGGATTGTTCGCCCGCCGGCGCGGCCCAAACAGGATCGAGATGAAGACTACCAGGACTGCCAACGCCGTGGAGACGAACAACAGGATGAAGACCGGGAGAAATTCGCTCATGACTTATTCGGCTCGACGAGACGCGGCAATTGTCTCATCGTTCGGTTTTCGTTTGAGAAGTTTATCACAAACGGGCTGCATTCTAAGCATCCGTGCTGCCCTGTCAAATGGCGTTTGCATCATGACAAATGCCGCGCGATCACCTCGACCGGATGCAGCGCAGCGCGGCCAGTGAAATGCAGGATTTGCTCGCGGCAGGACGTGCCCGGCGCGACGATCAACGTCTCGGCGCTCGCCGCGCGCACCGCTGGCAGCAGCGCCAGCTCACCGATCTGCCGCGACAGGTCGTAGTGCTCTGCCTCGTAGCCGAACGCGCCGGCCATACCGCAACAGGTCGCATCCACTTCGCACACATCGTATCCGGCGGATGTTAAAAGCGCGCGCGTCGCTTGCATCCCCCACAGCGCCTTCTGGTGGCAGTGGCCGTGTAACAGGATCTTCGATCTTTCATCTTTCGTCTTTGATTGGTCATGTGTCGCTTCGATGAAAGATGAAAGATGAGAGATGAGAAATTCCTCGACGCTCTGCGTCATCTGCGCCACGGCGTCGGCATCCTCGCCCGGCAACAGGTCGGGATAGTCATCTTTCAGCGCGCTAATGCAGCTTGGCTCCAGGCCGAGGATAGGCACGCCCTGCCGCGCCAGCGGGGCGAGCTGCTCCAAGTTAAAGCGCGCCCAGGCCAGCATGGCTTTCGGCTGGCCCTGCGAGAGGAGCGGCCGGCCGCAGCACCGCCACGGCGGCACGATCACTTGGCAGCCGGCTGCTTCGAGCACCTTCACAGCCGCGATGGCGACTTGAGGGTGGTTGTAGCGCGAGAAGGTGTCCACGAAGAGCGCCACGCGCGGTCTCGACACATCCGACCGGCGTGCACGGGCGGAGCGCGCCCACCACCGGTCGAACGTCCGGCGCTGGAACGCCGGCAGCGCGCGCTCCGGCGCGATGCGCAGCAACCGCTTGGCCAGAGCGCGATTGACCAACCAATTGGAGACCGGCGCAAATAGCGATGCCGCTGGCGCGAGCGACGCGATGCGTCCCAGCAGCCACGCACGTAGCGGCACGCCGCGCGCGTCGTAGAAGTGCGAGAGGAACTCGCTCTTCAACTTGCTCATGTCCACGCCGGCAGCGCACTCCGTGGCGCAGGCCTTGCAGCTCAGGCACAGGTCGAGGGCGGCTTTGACGTCTTCAGGCGATGGTTTTAGGGATTGGAGATCAGAGATTGGGAGATTAGAGATTGGAGATTGATCGAATCTCCAATCTCCAATCTCTAATCTCCTTTCCGACAGGAACTCGCGCAGCAAATTCGCCCGCCCCCGCGTGCTGTGCATCTCTTCGCGCGTGGCGCGGTACGACGGGCACATCACACCGCCGTCCAGCTTGCGGCACACGCCGCTGCCGTTGCACTGCTCCACCAGCGCGGCGAAGCTGCCGTTGTGGCGAAAGGCAAAAGTCGTTTGCAGCGGGCGCGTCGCGTAGGCCGGACCGTAGCGCAGGTGCGATTCCATCTCGACGGCGCGCACCTTCTTGCCGGGGTTGAGCAGGCCGCGCGGGTCGAAGGCGTCCTTCAATTTGCAGAACGCCTGATACACATGCGGGCCGAAAAGCGCCTCGTTTTGATGCGAGCGCTCGTAGCCGTCGCCGTGCTCGCCGCTCATCGCCCCGCCCAAGTCGCGGCACAACGCCAGCGCGTCGCGGGCGATGCCCTTGAGCTGCGCCACGCCGTGCGCAGTGCGCAGGTTCACCAGCGGCCGCACGTGTAACACGCCGGCGCTGGCATGCGCGTAGAACGCGCCCGCGGTGCCATGCGCAGCGAAGATCGCGCTCAGCCGCTCGACGTATTCGGCCAGCCGCTCTACCGGCACGGCCACGTCCTCCACGACGCTGACCGGCTTGGTCTGGCTGCGGATGCTCGTCAGCACGTTTAGGCCGATCTTGCGCACATACCACACGTCGGCCTGCGCCGCCGGATCGAACAGCGGGCGCAGCGCGCAGGGCAAACGCTCGCGGGCGACCAACTGCTGCAGGCGCTCGACGCCGGCGCGCGCTTCGGCCGCGCTCTCGCCGTCGAATTCGATCACCAGCAAGCCCTCCGGTGTCGCCTGGCCGTCCAACCAGCCGATGCGCCCGCGACACTCCGGCAGTTCGCGAGCGGTGCGAATGAACATGCCGCCGATCAGCTCGATCGCCGACGGTTCGGTGGTGAGCAGCACCGGCACGGCGCGCATGGCCTCGACCAGCCCGTCGAATGCGGTGATGACCAGCGCCGTGTGCTTCGGCTTGGGGAACAGATACAGCGTCGCTTCGACGACCACGCCCAGCGTGCCCTCGGCGCCGGCGAACAGCGGCGCCAAGTTCAACTGGCTGATCTGCCTCAGATGGTTCTCCAGGTTGCTGCCCTGTCGCCGGGCGTTAGCCTCGGTCAGGCAGGCCGCCGGATGCGCCGGATCGTAGGCCAACATCTCGGCCACGTAGTCCAGGTTGTAGCCGCTGGCGCGCCGCCATACTTTGGGGAAGTCGCGCCGGATCGCGTCCTCATGCGCGCGGACGATCTCCTGCACCCTCTCGGCAAGGGGAATGGATACAGAGTGACCGTCTCCCGGTCCCCTCGTCCCCTTGTCTCCCTGTCCCTCTATCCCCTTGTCACGATCCTGCGAACCAAACTCCGCCAACGATCCATCCGCCAGCACCACCTTGAGCGCAGTGACGTTGTCGGCGGTCATGCCGTAGCGGATAGAGTGCGAGCCGGTCGCGTTCGCGCCGATGACGCCACCGATGGCGGCGCGTTCGGCGCTGGCCGGGTCGGGGCCGAACTGCAACCCGTGCTGCGCCAGGCGCTTGTTCAACTGGCCTAGCACCAGCCCCGGCTGCACGCGCACGACGCGTCCGCTCGCATCCAGGTCGAGCAGCGCATCCATGTACTTGGTGAAGTCAACGACGACCCCCGGGCCGATGGACGAGCCGCACAGGCTGCTGCCGCCGCCACGAGGGGTGATCGGCACACTGTGTTCTGCGCACAGCGTCACGGTCGCGATCACATCATCGGTCGTCTTGGGCAGCACCACGCCCAGCGGCATCATCTGATAGTTGCTGGCGTCGGTGCTGTAGATCAGGCGCGTGGGGATGTCGAAACGGACTTCGCCGGCGATGTGGCGCGCCAATGCCTGCGCCAGTGGATGGTCGTGAGCTGGGGACGGCATCGCGCCGATTGTATGCGCATCACGCCGGCGCTTGCACGGGCCGCTCCTCAGCGGCGACGCGGCGTTCCCGCTCTGCTTCGCGCCGCCCGGATTCGACGATCGCCCGCGCTACGTCCACGGTCAACAAGATCGCCAGGCCGACCACGAAGAAGATCACCACCGACAGGATGGCCGGGCGCAGGTTTCCGACGACTGTGTTGACGAAACCGAAGAGGAACGGCCCCATCCACGATGTGCCGCGCTCGCTGATCTCGTAGATCGAGAAGAACTCGGCTTCCTTATCCTTCGGGATCATCTGCGCGAATAGGCTGCGGCTGAGCGCCTGGCTGCCGCCGAGCACGGTGGCGATCATCGCGCCGAGGATCCAGAACTCCAGCTCCGCGCGCGGAATGCCCAACGCCGAGGGATCGTAGTCGCGCATGCCCAGGAAGGCGTAGATCACCACGCCGCTCCAGATCACCAGGCTGGTGACGAGCGCGCGTTTGCCGCCGATGCGGCCGGCCAGCCAGCCGAAGAACAACGCCCCGAAGAACGCGACGAACTGGATCATCAAGATCAGCAACGTGAGCCGTTCGACCGGGATGCCCAGGCCGCCGCGGATGACCGGCGCAGCGGCGAACACCGCGGCCACGGCGATCACAGTCTGAATGCCGTCGTTGTAGATCAGATAGGCCAGCAGGAACTTGGCCGTCTGCGGCAGGCTGCGCGACTTGCGCCACAGAAAGACGCCGATCATGATCAGCGGGCCGAGCACCGCGATGAAGATCACCTCTAGTGGCAGCCCCAACACCGAGACCAACGGGAAGAGGATGAACACGAGCAGTGGCGAGAGCAGCAAGCTGGCGACCGTGCGCGGGGGCGTCTCCATCGTCTCGCCGAGCTGATCGAACGCGACGCGCAAGACGCCCCTGCCGGGCGGAAGCCGGCGCGCGCGGTGTCGCGGGCGCAGCGTCAGCCACGTCCACACCGACCAGCCCAGCCACCAGATGCCGGCCGAGGCCAGGTTGAGGCGCACGGCCAGGCCGCTGTCCAGGCCGAGCCGGTCGCGCATCAGGAAGATGATCAGGTTGATGACCAGGAGCAACCCGCCGCCGAGGTAGCCCATCGCCCAGCCGAAGGACGACACGCGGTCGCGCGTCTCTTCGCTGGCGATGTCGGGCAGGTAGGCGTTGTAGAAGACGATGGCCGCGCCGAAGCACAAGTTGGCGATGATGAACAAGATGCCGCCCAGCCACCACAGGCTGCCTTGCACGAAGAACAGCAGCGTTGTCGCCAGGCCGCCGATGAGGGCGAAGAGCTGCATCATCTTCTTGCGGCGATGCGAGTAATCGGCGATGGCGCCGAGGATGGGCAGGAAGCCCGCCTGTAGCACGACCGAGAACGCGATGCAGTAGGGCAGGAACGAGTCCGGCGCGATCGGCAGGCCGAAGAAGCGCGCCTGGCCGTCGGGGCTGGCTTTCGCTGCCGCATCTGCCAGCGAGGCCAGATACGGCCCCAGGAACACCGTGCCGACGGTGGTGCTGAAAGCGCTGTTGGCCCAGTCGTACATCGCCCAGCCGACGATCTCGCGACGATTGTTGGTCGGTTGCTCGAGCGGAATCTCGGTCACGGTGTTCCCTCCGTTCTCGATTCGCATCAGGCGCGTAGTGTGCTGGCTTTCTGTGAAGTTTGGTTTAAAACACTTCCGAAGTCGCTGGGACTTCGGAAGCCTATCGTCTCACCATTGGCCCTCGAATCGTTCCTCTGCCCACACGCGGGCGACGTTGTGATAGCCTGCCTGTTCCCAGAAGCCCGGTCGGTCGGTCTGGGTGAACTCCAGCGCGCGCAGCCACTTGCCGCCCTTCCAAAAGTAGCGCGTGTCCGGGTCTTTGGCGTTCTCCCGAGTCGCACCCACCACCACGCGCAGCGGATAGCCGTGGTCGGGGTCGAGCGGCTTGCCGTCGTACTCGATCGCCAGCAGCGTCGTGGGCTTCATGAAGTGCTGCAGGTCGAGGTTCGTGGTGAAGCCGTACTCGCAGTGCTCAATGACGAAGCGCGCCGTGGGCTTGAGCTTGATGATGCCCTGCTCGATCAAGTCCGGTAGCCACACGCCTTTCCACTTCGTATCGAACTTGCTCCAGCGCGTGACGCAGTGGATGTCCATGGTGACCTCGCGCATGGGCAGCTTGAGGAACTCCTCCCAGGTCCACTGCTTCGGCTCCTCGACCTCGCCGTAGATGCTGAAGGTCCACTTGCTCATGTCGTAGCGCGGCACCGGCCCATAGTGCAGCACGGGGAACTTCTCGGTCAGCGACTGGCCGGGCGGCAACCGGCCCATCAACTTGAGCTCATTTTCGCGCTCCTTGCGCGGATTGAATAGATTCATCTCCTCACACTCCAGCCATCAGCAATGGATAGATTGACAAAACGCCCTGAGCATACTCGATGACGCACACTCATGGCGACCGTTTGAGCGTCGGTGCAGCCGGCTCTTCGCGCTCTCGCGCCGGTTGCGCGCCCGGCGACCGGGCGCTGCGCGATGGCTGCGCTGCCGGCGCTGCGGCCAGACCTTCCGGCGCTTCGCTCTCCTCCGGCAGGCCCTCGGCCTTGCGGCGCCGCGGCAGGTAGAAATCGAAGACCAGCGCATACACCGCGCCGATGAACGGCACGCCGAAGATCACGCCCCAGAAGCCGAGCAATTGCACGCCGACGCTGATGGCCAGCAGCGCGACCAGGCCGGGCACGCCAACCAGGTCTTTCATCAATCGCGGCATGACGCCATAGGCGACGAACTGGTCGAAGGCAAACATGAGCAGCGTCACCGGCAGCACGGCGTCCGAGTTGACGATCAGCACCACGATGGCGGCGAATGCGATGCCGATCGGCCCGCCGATCAACGGCACGAAGGACGACAGCGCGAAGACGATCGCCACGACCACGCCGAACTTGACCTGGAACAGGCCGAAGACGACCAGCGTGAACAGGCCGCGCAACACCGCGCCGATGAACTGGCCGCGCAGATAGCCGCTGAAGGCGCGATCCACCGCCGTCAACATCGCCCGCGCCGTCTCGTGCGTGCGCCGCGGCAGCACCATGAAGAGCTGGCGAATCAGCAGGCGATCCTCGACTACGATGTACAAGCTGAGGATGAGCACGAGGAAGAACTGGCCGATGAAGCTAGCCGTGAACGCAGCCACGTTCAGCACCTGCGTCGCGGCGATGCCGGCGGCCTGCGTCACCGCGCCGGGGATGTCCTGGCTGGCGATGAACTGCTCCAGCGCCGCAGGATCGAGCCCGAAGCGCGCGGCGAAGCCGGCCCAGAATTCGGCAAGCTGCTCGGGCAAGGTCGCCGCGAAGCCTGGGATGCGGCTGATCAGGTCGGCGGCTTGCGGGATGATCGTCGCCGTGGCGATGGTCACGCCGCCGATCAAAGCGATAAGGAAAATGAGATAGGCGACGACGACGGCGACCGACATCGGCAGCCGGATGAGCCGGAGCTTATCCGCCGGGAAGGCCGGATACCGCTGCTCCAGCCACGCGATCACGAGCGGCGGGACGATGCCGGTTTGCAACTGGACGACGAGAGGCTTGATGAGGAACGCCACGAACCATGCAGCGACCAGCGTCGAGATCACGCCGCCGATGAACTGCCCGAACGTCCACACCCGCTCGACGATGAATAGGAGGAGCGCGATGATCGAGAGGATCAGCGCAATGCGGATGAGGCGAGAGTGTCCCATAACGTCATCAGACGACGGCGACTCGCAGCAGAACCAGCTCCGAGCTGAAGCCCGGCCCCAACGCGCCCATGAGGGCATATTGGCCCGGCGCGATGCGCTTGGCCTGCAGCGTGCGTTCCAATACGAATAACACCGTCGGCGAACTCATGTTGCCACATTCGCACAGCACCTCGCTTGATGATTGCAAGACGATTTCGTCCAGCCCGAACGCCTCGCGGTAAGCTTCGATCACGCGCGCGCCGCCCGGGTGCAGCACGTAATGCGCCAGGTCACTCAGGTCGAGCCGGCATTCGCTCAGGAAGTCGCTTACTACCGGTCGCATGTCGCGCGCGATGCGGGCGGGGATCTCCGGCGCGAAGATCACCGACAGGCCGGTGTCCACGACATCCCACCCCATCACGTGCTCCGAGTTGGGGAAGATATATGAGTGCGAAGCGACATACTGCAACATGACGCTCCCCGCCGGCACGATGCGCCGCACCCAATCCGCGCCACCGATCACGGCAGCCGCTGCGCCGTCGGCGAAGATCGCCGTGGCCACGAAGTTCTTCTTCGAGAAGTCGTCGAACTGAAAGGTGATGCTGCACGTCTCCACCGAGATCAGGAGCGCCAGTTTATCGGGGAAGGCGCGCACGAACTCGGCGGCCCGCGCCAGGCCGGCGACGCCGCCTGCGCAGCCCAATCCCCACACCGGCAGGCGCTTGGTCACCGCGCGCATGCCCAGCTTCGCGATCAGCCGCGCATCCATGCTAGGCGTGGCCAGGCCGGTGGTCGAGACGAAGACGATGAAGTCCACATCGCGCGGCGAGACACCGGCGCGGTCGAGCGCTTGCCGTGCAGCCGCGATGCCCAGCGCCTCGGCGCTGCAGATGTAGAGGTCGTTGCGTTCCTTCAAGCCATGGTGAGGGGTGGAGAACCATTCGAGCGGGGCGACGAAATGGCGCTTGGCGATGCGCGCGTTGGTGAAGATGCTCATCAACTGGCTGTGGCGCGCGAGTTTGCCCTCGAAGTGGCGCAGTGCAAACGTCGCAGCCTCATCTTGTGCTACGACATACGGGGGCAGCGCTGTGCCGACAGACAGGAGATAAGTCATCGCTGTTTCAGGTGTCGCTTATCACGCTTTGCGTTTTACATCTCACATCTCGCGTCTCCCGTCTAGTGATGCACAAAACGCAAAACACTTGACGCATGACGCAAGACGCAGGACGCATGACGCAACACGCCATCACATCGCCTTCAGCTTCACCACCGTCACGCCATCGTCACCTTCGCCCTCCAGGCCGGTCTCGAACGACTGGACCGCAGGATCCGCCTTGATCGCATCGCGAATCGCGCGCCGCAGCGCCCCCGTGCCTTTGCCGTGGATCAGGCGCACGAACGGTAAGCCGGCGCGCGCTGCGCGATCGAGATAATCGCGCACCCGCGCCACGCCTTCCTCGGTCGTCAGGCCGCGCAGGTCGAGTTCGAGCGGGGGTGGTGGCACGCGCGGGATCGAAACGACCTCGTCGCGCACTTCGGCCTGCGACCGGCGCGCCAGCGCGCCTGGGCTCACCCGCTCCAAGTCGTTCAGCTTCACGCGCATGCGCGCGCGCCCGATTTGCACATCGGCCTCCTCACCATCCACAGCATTGACCTCGGCGATCGCGCCGAGTGACTTGACGCGCACCGCATCGCCGGCCTGGATCGCGCGTTTAGGCTGTGGCTCGCGCGGCGCCGGCTTCGGCTTGTGCGCAGCCGCTGCTTCGACCAGCTTCTCCACGTCCTGCTCGATGCGCTTCACTTCGTCGAGCGAGCCGCCCGCCGCAACAATGCGGTTGCGCAAGCGGCGCACTTCGGCGCGCAACTGCTCGGTCTCGCGCAGCGCTTCTTCGCGCGCCTGCTCGATCAACGCCTTGCGCTCGTCCTCAATGGCGTTTAAGCGGGCGCGGATGCGCTCGGCGTTGGCCTCCGCCTCGCGCTGCGACTTGCGCGCGGCTTCGAGCGCCCGTTCGGCCTGCTGTTGCAGCCGGGCGATCTCGGCCAGCATGTCTTCTGCCCGCGCGACGTTGGCATCTAAATACCGCCTGGCTGTAGATACGATCTCATCAGGCACGCCCAGCCGCTGAGCAATGGCAAACGCGTTCGACCGGCCGGGCAGCCCGATGGATAGCTTGTAAAGCGGGCGCAGCGTCTCATAGTCGAAAGCGACGTTGGCGTTCGCTGCACCCGGCGTCAGCGACGCCCAGGCCTTGAGCTCAGGGTAATGCGTGGCGACAACGCAGATGGCGCCGGTTTGCAGCAGGTATTCCAGGATCGCGCGTGCCAGGGCCGCGCCCTCCGCCGGATCGGTGCCGGCGCCCAGCTCGTCCAGCAATACCAGCGTACGCTCGTTCACTCGCTCGAGGAATGTGCGCAGGTTGGTCAGGTGCGCGCTGAACGTCGAAAGGCTTTGCTCGATGGATTGTTCGTCGCCGATGTCGGCATACACCGCCTCGAAGACGGGCAGGCGCGCGCGCTCGCAGGGGATGTGCAAGCCGCATTGCGCCATCAACGCCAACAAGCCGATCGTCTTGAGCGCGACGGTCTTGCCGCCGGTGTTTGGCCCGGTGATGACCAGGACGCGGACGTTATCCGGCAGGATCACGTCAATCGGCGTGACCGTCTCAGGGTTCAGCAGCGGGTGCCGCGCCTGCACAATGGCGACGCGAGACCCAGACGAACTCGCCTCTCCCCGTCCCCTTGTCTCCTTGTCAATCTGCGGCTTCACACTGCGCGTCGCCTCGGCATACTTCGCCTTGGCTAGCGCGAGATCGAAGCGGGCAATCGCCTCGACCGTGCGGATGATGCTCTCCGCTTCTGCGCCGACCCAGCCGGACAACGCCGCCAAGATGCGGCGCACCTCGCGCTCTTCGGCCAGTTGCAACTCCCGCCACTCGTTGTTGAGTTCCAACGTAGCCAACGGCTCGATGAACAGCGTCATGCCGCTCGCGCTCTGGTCGTGCACTACGCCGGGGATGCGCCCTTTGAAGTCGGCCTTGACCGGGATGACGTAGCGGCCGCCGCGCTGGGTGATGAGCGCCTCTTGCAGATAGGGCGCGTTGCTGGCGTCGCTGACCATGCGTTGCAGTTTGGCCAGCAGCCGGTCGTGCACCACGCGCACCTCGCGGCGGATGGCGGCGAGCTCCGGCGACGCCGTGTCGCGCACTTCGCCGCTATCGTCAATGCAGCGGTTGATCTCGGCGACGAGCGCGCCGCTCGGCTCGATGGCGTTGGTGATAGTGGTGAGCTGTGGGTAGATCGCGCCGAAGCGCGACAGGGCGCGCTGGATGTTGCGCCCGCTCAGCAGCGTGTCGCGGATTTCGAGGAAGGTCTGCGGCTCCAACACGCCGCCGCGCGCGGCCAAGCGCACTGCATCGCGCACATCGCGCGCCCCGCCGATGGTGAGTTGGTCATTCTTGCCGAGCGCATCACGCGCTTCGGCCGTCTCGGCCAGGCGACGTTCCACTTCGGCGGGCTGCGTCGCCGGCTCCAACGCGCGCGCCAGCGCAGCGCTTGCGGAGAATGCGCAATAGCCTGCCAAGCGGTCGAGAATCTTCGGCAGCTCGAGCGTGTGGAGGTGCTTGGCGATCACGCCGGGATTGTAGCATTCGCAGGGCTGCGAGATTGGAGATTAGAGATTGGGGATTGGAGATTGCTTTGCTCACGTGACGATTGGAAGTCGCGCTGCGCTGCGAAGTCGCTCCGGGGCGACTTGGCCCCGAGTTGCCCGCGACTTTAGTCACCGGGCAACGTTACTAGCAGTGAGTGTCCAAAAGAATTAATGCGCTGTAGGGCGCGATCGCTGCAGCGCGCCGGCAGGGAACGCTGCGGACTTGTGCCCCGAATGGGATAGAGCGTTCCTTGCCCACGTCAAAACATTTGGCGATCAACTAGGCCGCAGCCTTGCGCGCAGCCAAGCGTGCTGCCGCCAAATCCCAGAGCGCATGGCCGACGCTCTTGAAGATGACTGGTGTCTTCGAGGCTTTAGGGCAGGAAATGTCGGGTGGCTCTCCGGCGATTGCCTCCTCCAGCGGCGTCACGCGAGACCAATCCACGCCGGCCTGGATCAAGTCGCCGGCTTCGGCACGCGCACCCTCCAGCGTGTCCACAAAGACCCGCGCGCGGCGCACGAGGCCTGCGGGCAGCTCGGCCATCTCATGCGAATACGCGCCGACGGCGATGACGAGCGCGTCGTCGCGCACGCGGTCTTCGAGCACCGGCTGCCGGCTGGTGGTGGCCGTCACGACGATGCCGCACGCCGGCAGCATGTCGCTGATCGTCCCGATGGCCTGCGCGTTGATCCCCAGCATGCGCCCATGATGCGCCAGTGCTTCGGCATCGGCAAACGTGCGCGAGAAGACGAAGGCGTCGCTCGCCGGCAGCCACCGGCCGAATGCTTCTAGATGCGCCTTGCCTTGCACACCCGCACCGATGATGAGCAACGGCCCATGCTTTGCCTCTTCGGATGCGAGGATTTGCGCGGCGAGCAGCGAGAGCGCTGCCGTGCGCCGGGCCGTTACGGCGCGACCATCGAGAATCATCAGCCGCTCGCCGGTGTGCGCGTTCATCACGACGACCTCGCCGTGGATGCTGGGCAGGCCGCGCTCGGCGTTGTGCGGATGCACGGTGACGAGCTTGGTGATCGCGATATTCCGGTCGGCAGCGGGCATGACGAGCAACACGCCGCCATCGCCGACCGGCAACGCCAGCCGCTGGGGCGCTACGGCAACACCGGCACGCTTGTCGCGCAGCACGACGCGCAACTCATCGGCCAACTCCAGATAGGGCAAAAGCTGGTGGGTGGTCGCAAAATCGAAGATGCGCACAGAGCAATTGTATTGCAGGCGAGTGCATTCACGTATAAAGGCAAATGGGGGGACAAAACGTTTTGCGGTAGGCGCGGACGCCATCCCGTGCCCGTGTGCGCTGCCAACGGCGCGCCGCGGTGGCCAATGCGTGCCGTTCAGAGCGCGCCTTACCAAGCTGTGCTCGCCCTCGTTGGCGAATGCACCCTTGCAGTGTGGGATGTATTTCCCGATCAGGGCAAAATGCCCGGCGACTGAAGTCGCGGGCAGCTTGCAGCAAAGCCGGCCGTGCGCCGGCTTTGCCATGCGTTGCGCGCGGATTCATCCGCTGCGCAAATCCGCGCAATGCCCCCGTTAGAAAATGCACCCGTGCGGGCTGGAAACGAAACGCGCGGGTTTAAAATCAAACGTATGGCATCACCGATCAACCCTGAACTGTTGGAGATTCTGCGCTGTCCGTACTGCGTTAGCACGGCCACGCGCCAGCCCGGCGAAGACCCCGGCCGGCTCATCCTCTACAAAGACTGCTGGTTGATCGAGCCGGTCTACGGGCGCAAATATCCAATCAAGGACGGCATCCCCATCATGTTGATCGAAGAAGGCGAGAAGTGGATGCACGTGAAGCCGGAAGACCTGCCCGTGCCACCACCGGCTGATTGACGAACGAGGAATTGAAATCGAGTATCGAGAAGAGCGCCTTCGCAATTCTCAATTCTCGATTCTCAATTTTCAATTTACTATGCGCTTGCTCAAAGCCCTCATCCTTCTCCTGGCTGCGAGCAGCGTGATCGCGCTCATCGTCGCCTCGCGCGCGACGCCGCGCCCGCTGACCGCCATCGCCGCGGTGCAGCCGGCGATGAACTTCGGCTATGTGCGCATCGAGGGCGTAGTGACGGCTTATCCCACCCTCTCGGAGCAAGACAAGTTTCTCTCGTTTCGCGTGTGGGACGCCAGCGGCGAGTTGCGCGTCACGGCCTATCGCGCTGTGGTCGAGCGCCTGCTGGCCGAGCGTCGCATCCCCCTGCCCGGCGACCGCGTCAGCGTCGAAGGCACGCTACGCATTCGCGATGACGAGCCATCGCTCATCCTGAACACCGCCGAAGGGCTGACCATCGCGGCGCCGCCCGCTGCCCTGATCCGCCTCGCTGCGCTGGATGACATTGCGCTGGGTGAGCGTGTGCAGACCGCCGGTCAAGTGCGTCGTATCCGCAGCGCAGGCGACCGGTTGCGCATCGTCTCCGTCCGCGACGGCGATGCGACCACTGACGTCGTGCTCCCGCTCGATTTGCCGGCGTTCATCGCTGCACCGCAGCTCGGCATAGGCGAATGGATCAGCGTCACCGGCGCAGTTGGAGAATACCGCGGTGCGAAACAAGTGCTTGCATTGCAAATAGATATCTCGCAGGAAGGTACAACGCCCGCAGCCGGCCACTTCCGGCCAATCGCCGAACTCGGCGATCATCTGCTCGGCCGGTGGGTCGGCATCGAGGGTGTGGTGAGCGACCTCCGGCCGTTCAAGCAAGGCATGCGCGTGGATGTGACCGACGCATCCGGCGGCTCGATCGTCGTCGTGATATTCGACTCGGTGTGGCAGAACCTGCCCTTCTCGACCACGCTAAGTGTAGATGACCGCGTTCGCGTGGCGGGTGAACTAACTGAGTATCGCGGGCAAGTCGAGTTGCTGCCCGAGCTGCCGGTGGATGTCGCGCTGGCCGATGAGCCAAGCAGCAGCGCGCCTGGCGATGACTCGATCACCGCTCGAGCGTTACTGCGCATCTCTCGGCGATCCGTTCAACTTGCATGACTGTGGAAGTCGCCTTACAGCTAGCCGCAGTGATCCGTTGATGAACTTGCCAACGAGACCGGCTCCGAGTCAGTGCGGGTTGTGGTAACGGGTTGCCAAAATACTCAAGTCATGCCAAATTAGCACCACTCGCATGCCACGTGATTGGCATCACCACGTCTTTTAAGTGTTCTCAAGGGGGAAAGAAATGTTGCAAAACAATGAGGGAGTCACCGCGGCCTTTGTCATCGGCTTCGGTCTCGGATTCTTATGCGGCCTTTTCTTCCGAAACGTCGTTGACTTCTTCAGGAAGGGATTACCGGTGCTGCTGACCGCGTTCGTCACCGTGCTAGCCATCTACGGGGCGTATGTTGCGCTCATGTAGGTCTTAGTAGACCATGAGACCTTCTGCCACCTAATGGGCTGCCATTAAGCGCGCCCTGAAAGTCAACTGAGCGTGCCCCAGCAGTTGTCTGCTTGGCTCATAGGCGTTCCTCGCCCAGTGGTCGGGTTGGATCGTCGCTGCTTGTAGACGCCAGTCTGGTCAGCAAGTCGTGAATCATCGTGCCCTCAATCCGTCAGCAACAGCGCCACTGCGTTGACCTGTGTGCGCACGGCGTGTCCTTCGGCGTAGATTTTGATGGCCTCGATCGTTTGCACGTTGGGCAGATAGGGGAAGAGGTTCTCCGATTCCCAACGCATCCGCTGGCCCAGTGGCATTTTGACGTGCTTGCGCTGCGGGTTCGTCAGGATGGAATCCGGCAAGATCGGCGCTCCCGGCTGAATCTGCGGCGTGCCGTTGGCGTAGAAGCCCTGAATCCATTCGCGCACGCCCTCTTTCGCGTCGCGCCAAGTGATGGAGACGAAAAGCGGGCATTCGCTGCCGACGCTGGCGCACACCGGCAATTCTTGGAACAGGATGGCGAAGTCCAGCACCAGTCGCAGGTCGCGACCGCCATCTACCCGCGCGTCGAGCGATTGCACGATGCCGGTGCGCCCCCATCCTAGTCCTTCGCCCATGCGCTCGAGGATCAACGCCCGTGACGTGCCCTCCTCGACGACCTGGGCTGTGCCGAGCGGCGCATCCGGCGCCGCAGCTAGCACTTCCACCTGCCAATCCGGCTGCAGTGCAGCCTGGAATTGGCCGTTGCGGACGAGGTTGCGCGGCGGCGGCAATACGCCTGCGACGCTCGATGCCGTCACCGTGGTGCGCTGGCCGGACGATAGGTTGAGCGACATCTCGCCGCTGCGCGTGGCAACTGTGGCAATGCCCTCTAACACGTTCAGCTGAAGCGCGTCGTTGGCATGTTCGATGGAATACACGCCCGGCGTGCTGATCAACACGCCGCCGTGGTCACTCGAGATGCGCAAGCTGAATCTGCGATCCGGCACGTGGGCCGTGACCTGGATTCGACCACCGGCCAGCCGGAAGGCGAATTCATCGCCCCGGGCACTGGCGCCGAAGCGCGGAAGTCGTGCTCGCTCGATGCGCAGCCGCGCGTTTGGATACAACTGCACGGTCAGCAATGATTGCGGTGGGGATGAAGCGCTATCCAACAGCGTGAGCAGGCCGGCGGAATCGGTGCTGAGCGCGACGAGGCTGCCTTCGCTGATGTCGTATCCATCCAAAGACACGACGCTCGGCGGGTCGCGGTCGGTCTGCGTTGGCCGCCACACGCTCATCTGGCCGGCCTGCAGCTTGACGTTGATGGTGGCCTCGACCGTGGCCGTGTTGTAGAAGGCCAAGGTGGCAGCCGGCATGCCGACAGCCAGCGCACAGCATGTAAACAACGACGCGAACAAAACGATCCACGCCGTCCGTTCGGGAGAGCGTTTCACAGGAGTCAGAGATCAGAAATCAGAAGGTCAGATGTCAGACGTCAGAGTCCAGAAGCCAGAGCCCAGGCACTCAGAAGTCAAGAACCGGAAAGCAGAACACGATTCTCAATTCTCAATTCTCAATTTTCAATTTTCAATTTCTACTCCCAGTTCTTGCGCAAGCTCCAGCGCCAATAGGAGACGTGGCCGTGATCGGTGCGCTCGATGCGCTCGGCGGCCTCGCGCGCTTGCCGGTGTGCGATCAGCGTAGCCGCAATGGCGGCCACGTCACTGTGCGCCTGGGACTGTTCCTCGATCTCGAAGCGGTCCTCGACGAAGCGCGTATCGAACTGGCCGGCTTGGAAGCGCGCGGAGCGGAAGAGTTGTTGGTGGAACGGCACGTTGGTCTTCACGCCCATGATGCGGAATTCGTTCAGCGCGCGCTTCATGCGCACGATCGCTTCGGCGCGCGTATCACCCCAACAGATCAGCTTGGCGATCATCGAGTCGTAGTATGGCGTGACCTCGTAGCCTTCGTATACGCCGCTTTCGACGCGCACGCCCGGGCCGGTGGGAAAGTTGATGCGCTTGATGATGCCGGTGCTGGGCATGAAGTTGGCGAACGGATCCTCGGCGTTGATGCGGCACTCGATCGCCCAGCCGGTCATCTTGATGTTCTTTTGCTTGTAGCGCAGCGGTCGCCCGCGCGCGATGCGAATCTGCTCCTTGACGATGTCCACGCCGGTCACGCGCTCAGTGATCGGATGCTCCACCTGCAGGCGCGTGTTCATCTCCATGAAGTAGAAGTTGCCCTGCTTATCGAGCAGGCATTCGATCGTGCCGGCGTTGACGTAGTTCACGGCCTGCGCCGCGCGCACCGCCATCTCACCCATCTTGGCGCGCAACTCTGGGCTCACCGCCGGCGATGGGCACTCTTCCACCAGTTTCTGGCGCCGGCGCTGCAAGCTGCACTCGCGTTCGCCGAGGTGGATGATGTTGCCGTGATGGTCACCCAGCAATTGAAACTCGATATGCCGCGCGCCCTCGACCAGCTTCTCCAGATACACCGAGCCGTCGCCGAAGGCCGATTCGGCTTCGCGTCGCGCGCTGGCCAACAACGCCGGCATCTCCTCCAGGCTGTGCACCTCGCGCTGCCCCTTGCCACCGCCGCCTGCGCTGGCCTTGATCAGCAGCGGGAATCCGATCTTGGGCGCGATGTTCAGCAGCTCTTCGTCGGACAGATCCGCTTCACCTTCCGTACCGGGGATGACAGCAACGCCGGCGCGCTGCACCGTTGCGCGCGCCACGGCTTTGTCGCCCATCTTAGCAATGGCGCTCGGCGATGGGCCGATAAAAACGATACCCTCATCGGCGCAGGCTTGCGCGAAGTCCTCGCGCTCGGCCAAAAAGCCGTAGCCGGGGTGGATCGCGTCGGCTTCGGCCTTCTTCGCGACCTCGAGGATCTTGTCAATGCGGAGGTACGAGTCGCGCGAAGGCGGCGGGCCGATGTGATAGGCCTCGTCGGCAAAACGCACGTGCAGCGCGTTGCGATCCACGTCGGAATAGACGGCGACCGTACTGATGCCCAGCTCGTGACAGGCGCGGATGATGCGCACGGCAATTTCGCCGCGGTTGGCGATCAGAACCTTCTTGAACATGACGCTCGTTAATGTTACACCGACTGTGTGCAGGTGATTTGAGCGCGCAACGCGCTCCGAGCGCGTTGCGCGCTGCTGAATACGCCGCCCGTGCGGGATGTTCAAATCGCGGTTTAATAGGCGTCCCATGAAGCTACGAATCGCTGTCCTTCCCGGCGATGGCATCGGGCCGGAAGTGTGCGCCGAAGCCGTCGCCGTGCTCCAGGCGCTGGGCCTCGACCTGGAGTTGAACACCGCTCTGGTCGGCGGCTGCGCGATCGAGGCGCTGGGCACTGCGCTGCCCGACGAAGCGTTGAAGATGGCGCAAGACGCGGACGCCGTGCTGTTCGGCGCGGTCGGCATGGCCAAGTTCGATAAAGACCCCACTGCCAAAGTACGGCCGGAACAGGCGATCCTCGGCCTGCGCAAAGGGCTGGGCTTGTTCGCCAACCTGCGGCCGGTGAAGGCCTACGATGCCTTGCTCGACGCCTCGACGCTCAAGCCGGAGGTCATCCGCGGCGTGGATCTGATCATCCTGCGTGAGCTGACCGGTGGTACATACTTCGGCAAGCCGCAGGGGCAATCCGGCGAAGCGCCGCACCGCCAAGCGGTGGACACGACCTTCTACACCGAAGAGGAGGTGCGCCGGCTGATGATCATGGCCTTCGAGTTGGCCCGCGGGCGCAAGAAGAAGGTGACGCAGGCCGACAAGGCCAACGTGATGGCCACCGGCCGGCTGTGGCGACAGGTGGCGCATGAGATCCGCGAGGAATATCCCGACATCGAATACGAAGACATGTATGCCGATGCCTGCGCCATGCACCTGCTGCGCAACCCGCGCGCCTTCGACGTCATCGCCACCGAGAATCTGTTCGGCGACATCCTCAGCGACGAAGCTTCGATGCTCACCGGCTCGATGGGCATGCTGCCCAGCGCGTCCTTGGGCGATGCGCTGAACCGGCACGGCTACCGGCGCGGCTTGTATGAGCCGATCCACGGCGCGGCGCACGACATCGCCGGCCAGGGCGTCGCCAATCCACTGGCGATGATCCTGAGCGCAGCCCTGATGCTGCGCTGGTCGTTCGGGTTGCACCGCGAGGCCGAGCGCATCGAGCAGGCAGTGAATCGTGTGCTGAACGACGGCTTGCGCTGCGGCGACATCAAGCAGCCCGGCGCAACCGTGCTCGGCACGCGGGAGATGGGTCAGGCGGTGATCGCGCGCCTGTGACTTGGGCTTGGCGTACTTCGACATGCTTCGGCATGCTCAGCACGCGCGGCATGCTCAGCACGCGCGACAACGCTCAGCATGCGCGACGCCCCCTGAGCTTGTCGAAGGGGTGCATTCGCAATGCAGGGATAAAAATGTCGCGAAGTAGGGCGCGGACGCCGTTCCGCGCCGATGATGCTCTAGAATACTTGCATGCGCTCGCCGTTCCCGGGCATGGATCCGTATCTGGAACATCCGGCGCTGTGGCCGGACGTTCACAACCGGTTGATCGCAGCGATCGCCGACGCGATCACACCGCTCGTCGCGCCACGCTACTACGTCGGCCTGGAACGGCGCATGTATCTGCTCAGCCTCGATGACCTCGTCTTCGTCGGCTGGCCCGACGTGGCCGTGCTGGCCGGCGCAGCACGCGTCGCCGAGCCTCACGCGCCGGCCTATGAGGTCACTTCCGGCAGCGCCCCCAACCCGCTGTGGGTCGAGCTGCCCACTCAGGACGAAGTGGGCGACAACTACCTGGAGATCCGCCTCGCCGACGGCGGCAAGGTGATCACCGTGCTGGAGCTGCTCTCGCCGGCCAACAAGCTGCACGAGCGCAGCCGGGAGCTCTACATCAACAAGCGCAACGCCCTCTTCGCCTCGCGCACCAACCTGGTTGAGATTGACCTGATGCGCGCCGGCGAGCCGATGCCCCTGCGCGGCAAGCCGGTGCGCAGTGACTACCGCATCCTGGTCAGCCGGAGCTGGCAGCGCCCGCGGGCGCAGTTGTATCACTTTCGCCTGCGCGAGCCGATCCCGGCGATCACCATCCCGCTTCAGCGGGGGGAGGACGAGCCGGCGCTCGACCTGAACGCCGTGTTGCACGACCTGTATGCCCGGGCGCGCTACGACCTGATGCTGGACTACAACCAGCCGCCCGTCCCGCCGCTGAACGAGGCCGACGCCGTCTGGGCGCGCGAACGCATCGCCACAACACGCGCGTGACGCTTAGCGCGCATACAGCCGGTGATAGATCGCGTAGTTCGCAGCAAGCGCGCGGACGTAGCGCTGCGTCTCGTCGAACGTGATGGCCATGAAGAAGACGTCCGGGTCGCCGGCGCTGCGTTCCTTCCAGCGCAGGGCATTGCCCGGCCCACCGTTGTATGCGGCAATGGCCGCATATAGATCGCCGTCGAAGAAGCGGCGTTGTTTGGCCAAGTAGTGGCTGCCGAAGCGCACGCTCACGTATGGCTTCTGCAAGTCGGCTGTGGTGTAGTTCGGCGGCCAGTTCAGGTCGTTGTAAATCTCGCGGCCGGTGCTGGGGATGACTTGCATCAAGCCGTTGGCCGCCGCGCTGGACACCGCAAACGGCTCGAACAAGCTCTCCTGGCGGATGAGCGAGAAGAGCAGCAGCGGGTCTAACCCGAATTCCTGGGCGTGCTGCTGAACCAGATCTCCGTAGTAGGCGGGGTAGAGCAGCTTGGCGATGAAGGCCGGCAGCGCCGACGGCGTCTTGGCCGGCGAGAGGCGCATCAGCGTATCGGCTGCGCCGATGGAGGAGCGGTACAGACCGATGTCGCGGAAGAACAGCGCAAGCTGATACTGGGCCAGCGCATCGCGCCCAAACGCGGCGCGCAAGCCCTCGAACTCCTCGCGCGCCTCCAGCTTGAAGCCCAACCGCCATAGCTCGCTGCCGCGGATGAAGCGCGGATCGCTGCGCACGTCCTCGCGCAAGTCGCGCACATTGGCCGATGCATCCAGCCCCAGCCAGCCGCGCAGCCACGCCTCTGCTTCTTCCTGCCCTGCCTCGTCTGCTTGGCTGCCCAGCGATGGGAATGGTGCAGAGAGCGGCGGCTTATCCGGATCGGCCACCAGCTCCGCAGCGCGCGCGCCCTCGTAGGCGTCGGGCGCCTGTTGCGCCAGCGCTTGCAAAGTCTCCATGCCTTCCACCAGATCGCCCAGCGCAAGCTGCGCCTTGCCCAACCACAGCCGGCCGAGCAGCGCCTGCGGCGACCGGTCGTATTTGCTGAGGAGCGTCTGCGTCGCCGTCATCGCCTCGGCATATCGCCCCAGGCGATAGTGCAGCGCTGCAGCCCGCGCCAGCGCTTCCGGCCCGCGCTCGGCGTCGAATTGCACTGCCTCGGCTGCTTCGTAGGCGCGCGTCGCCTCGGCAACCAGCGCGTCGTTGCGGGCGAACGTCTGCGCCACATCGAACAGCACGCTCGCACCGGTCTGCCCGCGCGGGACGTTGGCGATCAACCGTTCGAAGGTCGCGCGCGCGTTCGCTGCGTCGCCTGCGTTTGCGTAGATCTTGGCCTTCTCGCCCAGCGCAACGGCGGTCGCCGGCGCGCCGGCCGGGTTGCTGGCGATGGTCTGGTCGAGGTTGCGGAAGGCGTCGGCGACGCTGCCGAGCTTGAGGTAATTCAGTGCCGCCCAATAGCGCACGTCGTTGGCGCGGTCGGGATAGAGGACGATCGCCCGGCGGAACGCCTCGCGCGCGGCTACGTGCGAGCCGTTGTGATAGCCGATGATGCCGCGCTGCAACTCGTCCACCGGCTGGCCGGCGTTGATGAGCGCCTGCAGGGCCTGGAAGGCCTGGGGCGTCTTCGGGTGGTTTGCCATCAGCTCGTTCATCCGCCGGTAGGCCGCGCCGGTCTGGCCGGCGGCTCGCAGCGCCTGCGCCAGTTCCCACAGGATGCGCGCGCGATAGGCCGGCAGTTGCGCGCGGCTGAGGATGGTCTCATACTGTGCAATGACTGCCTGATAATCGCCGGAGAGCTGGCCGGCCAGGGCCAGCTTCTCACGGCGAGCAAATTCTTGCGCCGTGTTCGGCGCGGCGTCCAGGCTGGCGCGATAGTGGGTGATGGCCTCCGCCAGTCGGCGCGCGTCGAGATGCGCATCGCCCAGCCACACATGCAACCAAGGCGAAATGACCGATCCGGCCGCCAGTGCTGCGGCGTATTGCGCCGAGGCGTTGACAGGGTCGCCGGCCATGGCATAGGCGCGCCCAAGCAGCACATGCGCTCCGGGCAGCTCCGCGCTCGAATCCCCGCCGGCGGTGCTGAGGTCGGCGACGACCGACGATAGCGCCGCGGCTGCGGCGTTGATCTCGCCGGCGTCCATCTGCCAGCGCCCGATGTTCAGGCGCATGCGCAGCGCTGCCTCACTCGTCCCGCTGCCCAGCGCCGCGACGACCTGCCGGCCTACCTCGACGGCGCGGGCGTAATCGCCGATGAACGCGGCATAGTGCGCGCTTTCGGTCAGCGCGGCAACGTCCGGCGTAGGCTCCGGCGTAGGTGAAGGCGTCGGCGCCGGCGTCGCAGTTGCCTGAGGCGCGCGCGTCGCGTAGATGGTCGGCTGAACCGGAGGCGCGGCGACTGCGCGCGCGGCCGGTTCGGCCGGCGAGTCATTGGCGCAGGCTGTGCAAATGAGCGAGGCGAAGAGGGCAGTGACGAGGGCAAAGCCACGCTGCCAGGCATGCGATCCAAGCGGCATGTCGCGGGCAGTCTAACACGCACCCACGGGCCGCTTGCTCGACGATTGCCCATCTTTTGGCGAGGAGCTAGAGAGCGTTTTAAGAATCACCAGGTCCTGGACCGAAAGCACGTCATGCCCGCGAATGCGCTGATCGTTGCACAGAACTTCTGTGCTTAGGAAGGAAAACCCGGCGCTAAACCACACCAGGCTAAGGGGATGGGCGAAGCGCGCACAGACCGCAGGCGTGAAGCCTGCGGCTACTGCACGGATTTGCGCATGCCCACCTCCTTCAGCGCGGCCATTCATGACTGCGCTGCCTTAGACGGCGCAGCCATGAATGGGCTGCGCTGAAGAGGGCGGGCGATGCACAGTTTGTCCGGTCGGCCTGCTGCCGCGCGCCTGCGAAAGGCGCGTCTCCTGCTGCTTTGCTGGATGCTCCCGGCTCGGCGGTTCAGCACCGGCTTTGGCCGGCAATATCACCTCACGAGGAAGTCCTCGTAGTGCACCGGCAGCGCCCAGTCGCCGGTCAGATAAGGGAAGGTCGCCTCCAGGTCATCGGCCAGCTCGACGCCCAGGCCCGGCGCGTCCGGCAGGTGCAGCACGCCGGCTTCGATGCGCGGCGTTTGCTTCAAGATCGCCCACTGCAGCGGCCCCTGGATCATGCACAGCTCGCACCACAGCGGATGCGGCAGGGCGGCGACGAAGTGCGCATTGGCCAGGGTCATCAGCCCGTTGTGCCAGTTGTGCGGGATCACTTTCACGCCGTAGTGTTCGGCCATGCGGGCGATGCGCATGCCCTCGCTCAAGCCGCACCAGCCCATATCGGGCTGTACGACGTCATAGGCTTTCTTCTCGAAGTAGGGCATGAACTGAGCGACGGTGGTGAATTGCTCGCCGCCGGTGATGGGGATTTCGACGGCTGCTGCTAGGCGTGCGTAGCCGTCTACGTCCGCCTGTGGGATCGGCTCCTCAAACCAGGCGAAGCCCAGCCGCTCCAGCTCGCGGGCAATGGGCAGCGCCTGCGCCTCGGTGAGGCGCTGGTTGCCGTCCAGGGCAAGGTCGAAGGGCATGCCGGTCGCGCGCACGGTTTGCATCAGCTCGCGCATCAACCCCAAGAACCGATCCACCGTCACGCCGTGCCATGACCACTCTGTGCCCAGGCGCAGCTTCATGGCTTTGTAACCCTGGGCGATGTAGCCCAGCGCCTCCTCGATGAGCTGGTGCGGATCATCGCCCCAGTCGTAGCGGCAGCCCGAAGAGGCGTAGAGCGGGACCGGATTGATCGGCGATTCGGCCCACGGGCTGGCGCCGCTCTCCACGAGCAACTGACCGACCGGCTTGCCGGCGACTTTGCCGCGGATGTCCCACAGCGCGCAGTCAATGCCCGCCACGGCGCAGTCGTGGCTGCTCGACCGAAAGTGCGGCGATGGCACGATGCTCGGGTCGAGCGGGTCGCGGCCGATGAGCAGCGGCGCGTAGCGCTCGACCCAGCGCCGGATCTGCAACGGCCCGCCGTAGGCGCAGGCTTCGGCGATGCCGGTGATGCCTGCATCCGTCTCGATGACGACGATGGCGCAATCGGCCTTGACGACGCGAAAGGTCGAAGTGAACCATTGCCGCTCCGGCTCGTGCATCCGGCTGAGGCAGAGGGTGCGGAGAGAGGTGATCTTCATCGTGGCGAGTCGGGAGTGAGGGAGTCGAGAAGTCCGCGCGTCACAGCTTGTAGCCGATACGGCGCAGCAGGTCTTTGCGCCAGGCGACGTCCTCGGCGGCCTCGACGCCCTTGGGGCTATGGCCGTCAATCACGCCCAACACGCCCCGGCCCTGCTCGCTCTCGGCCACGATCACCTCGGTAGGGTTGGCTGTGGCGCAGAAGATGCGGCACACCTCCGGCACCATCTTGATCGCATTCAGGACGTTGATCGGATAGAAGCCTTCCGCCAGGAAGATGATGAAGGTGTGGCCGGCGGCGATGGCCTGCGCGTTGCGCGTCGCCAAGGCGATCATTGCCTCGTCCGTGCCGGTGCAGCGGATCAGCCGCGCGCCCGACGCTTCACAGAACGCCAGACCGAACCGGATGCCGGGCACAGCAGTCACCATCGCTTCGTGGATGTCCTCGACCGTCTTGATGAAGTGGGACTGGCCGAGGATGAAGTTCACGTTGTCGGGTTTGTCTATTTTGACCGTGGCCAGTTGCATGATGTCCTCCTTACTTGCTTCGCCGAGTGCACCTATATCTGTTTAGCGCGACGAAGCAACCCTCCTCGGGTCGCCTGCATCATATATGCGCGGGTTCACGAGTTGGCAATGCTGCGCGCCGGCGTCACTTCACTACGAGCACGGGGCAGTCCGCGCGCTGTGTCACGGACATACTCACGCTGCCCAGGAACGCGCCCTGCCACGTGCCCAGCCCACGTGAGCCGATTACCACCAGATCGGGCTTGCGCGTCTCGACCAGCCCGAGGATCACATCGGTGGCATATCCCTCGATGAGTTCGGTGGCGACGTCCTTCACACCCAGCTCGCGCAGGCGTTTGGCGACGCTCTCCAACAGTTTCGTGCCGCCCTCCAGCACGCGCTCCACGGCTTGGCTGTAATTCGGCTCGCCGAGAAAGATCGGGACGGGATGGTAAGCGTGCACGACGGTGAGCTTGGCGTCGTAACGCATGGCGAGCGAAGCAGCCATGTCGGCGGCACGCTCGGCAGCCGCCGAGCCATCCGTCGCTAACAGGATGTGTTTGATCATGACTATTTCGACCTCTCTGTGGTAGTGAAATCTTCCATGGCAACCGCCCGGCGGCGATGACCACCGGCTCATTGGATGGCTTACCATCGCCGTGCTAGAATCGCGTTAATTGAACCGCTGCGCCGACTGACGATTCGAGTGGAATGGACCACATGGAAGCGCAGCGCGCATGCCAAGCCGATCGTCTGGGCAGGAGGCAATCGAGGCGCGTCGCCTCATTGCCTCTTTTTTGTGGCAGGCAACCTGCGCAGCGCAGAGATCGCGAACGGCTGCGACTCATGAATCAAAGCAGCCATCGGCGCTGAGGCCGATGACCGAACATTCGCAAGGAGACACGGATGGACGACTTTCTCATTCGCGGCGCGCTGGCCGACGTTGATCCCGACGTGGCCGAATTGATCCGGCACGAGCATGCGCGCCAGCTCGACAAGCTCATCATGATCGCCAGCGAATCCTACGTGCCGGCGGCGGTGCGCGAGGCCGAGGGTTCGGTCTTCCAGAACATCTATGCCGAAGGCTATCCGCACGCCGACATGCACGGCATGACCGAGGACGAGATCCTGGACTACGAGTCGCAACTGGCGTTCTACCGGCGCAATGGCGACCGGCGCTATTACAAGGGCGTCGAATACTGCAACTTGGTCGAGGCGCTGGCGCAGCGGCGCGGTGCCGAAGTGTTCTGCCCGCCCGGCATGTCGCCGGAGCAGGTGTTCGTCAACGTGCAACCGCTCAGCGGGGCCGTGGCCAACACAGCGATCTACGAGGCGCTGGTGCAGCCGGGCGACACGGTGATGACGCTCGACTTGTTGCACGGCGGCCATCTCTCGCACGGCAGCCCGGTCAACGTCACCGGCCATCGCCAGCGCATCGTGCACTATCGCGTGAACGAAGAGACCGAGCTGCTGGACTACGAGGAGATCTACGAGCTGGCCCAGCGCGAGAAGCCGAAGATGATCATCGCCGGTTACACGTCGTATCCGTGGGCGCCCGACTTCCACAAGTTCCGCGCCATCGCCGATTCGGTTGGCGCGTATCTATTAGCCGACATCGCGCACACTGCCGGCATGGCCGCTGCCGGCGTCTATCCCAACCCGGTCGGCGTCGCGCACGTCACATCGTTCACCACCCACAAGACGATGATGGGGCCGCGCGGCGCAGTCATCATCACCACCGACCCAGAGCTGGCCAAGCGCATAGACCGCGCCGTGTTCCCGGGCATGCAAGGCGGCCCGCACCTGAACAAGATCGCCGGCATGGCCGTCATGTTCAAGCTGGCGAAGACGCCGCAGTTCAAAGCGCTCCAGCGCCAGATCGCCAAGAACGCCGTTGCGCTCAGCGACGGCTTGAAGGCCAACGGCCTACGCGTGGTGCACGGCGGCACCAACACGCACATGGTCTTGCTGGATTGCAAGTCCATCGCCCAGCACGACGGCGTGCCGCTGATGGGCAACGTGGCGTCGCGCATCCTCGACCTGATCGGCATCGTGTGCAACCGCAACACCATCCCCGGCGACAAAGACGCCAGCCGGCCGAGCGCGCTGCGCTTCGGCACGCCGTGGGTCACCCAGCGCGGCTTGAAGGAAGACGACATGCGCGAGATCGCCGACGTGATCGCGCTGGTGCTCAAGACGGCCAAGCCGCACACCATCCCGACGAAGAAATCCGTGGCCTACACCGCGCGCGTGGATTTCGATGCGCTGATGGAAGGCGTGTCGCGCATCAACGCACTGGTCGCCAAGGCCAGCCGCGACTTCGACCTGCCGCACGAGGGCTATCCGTTCGTGTGGTATGCGACGAATGGGCAGGAGCCGGGGGCCAGGGACCAGGGGTCAGGGGCCGGGGATCAGGGACTCGGTGCCGGGGGTCAGGGCTCGGGGCCTAGGGGACAGGAGTCGGAGGTCGGGAGTCGGGAATCGGAAGTGGGGAGGCGGATCGAGGTATGTGGTGCGCAGTCGGCGGCGTTCCTAAGCGTCGTCTTGGGCGTGGACGTGGACACGCTGGCCGATGGCGCCGAGGTGACCGTGCTCGGGCGCAACCGCACACCGCTGTGCACGGCGAGGTTGACCCGCGCCGCCGGCGGCTACGCGCTCGACGCGCCGCAGGACAAAGCGTCGCGCGTCACACAATGGCTGCGCGCGCTCTCCGACGGCTACGTGATCTTCGACGACGCCGACGTGGGCATCAACATCCCCGGGCCGGTAGTGGTGAGATTGGTTGCTGGTCGCTAGTCGCTGGTCGCTGGTTGTCGGTTGCTGGTCGCTAGTTGCTGGTTGTTGATTGCCGGTGAGCTGACACCCAATCATCAATCATCCAATCATGAATCATTCCCGATGACGCCATGGCCGACCTCAAACGCACTGCCCTGTTTGAGACGCACAAGCAGCTCGGCGCGCGCATGGCGCCGTTCGGCGGATGGGAGATGCCGCTGTGGTACGCCTCGGCGCGCGAGGAGCACCTGGCCGTGCGCACCGCCGCCGGCCTGTTCGACGTCAGCCACATGGGCATGTTCGATGTGCGCGGGCCGGACGCCTGCGCCTTCCTCGACCGCGTCGGCACAAACGACGTGAGCAAGCTGGCCGTCGGCCGCTCACACTACAGCTACATGCTCGACGAGCATGGCAACGTGGTGGACGACATCATGGTCTACCGTGTCGAGCCAGAGCGCTACATCGTCGTCGTCAACGCCGCCAACAACGACAAGGATTGGGCCTGGCTGCACACTCACGTCGGCGACTTCCGCTGTGCATTGCGTGACCTGCGCGATCCGGCCTCCGGCGCAGACCGGCGCGTTGACCTCGCTCTGCAAGGCCCTAGGTCGCTGGAGATTTTGCAGCGCCTCATTCTCAATTCTCAATTCTCAATTCTCAATTCCCTCCCATACACCGGCGTGATGCGCGCCTCGCTCGCCGGCCATGATGTCTTCATCTCGCGCACCGGCTACACCGGTGAGCGCATCGCCTATGAGATCTTCGTGCACCCGGATGCGTCGGTCGCGCTGTGGCATGCGCTGCTGGACGCCGGCCGCGACCTGGGCCTGAAGCCGTGTGGGCTGGCCGCGCGCGACAGCCTGCGCACCGAGGCCGGCCTGCCGCTCTACGGCCACGAGCTGGGCGGGCCGCTCAACCTAGCCCCGTGTCACATCGGCTTCGACAACTTCGTGAAGACCGGCAAGGCCGCCGACTTCATCGGCAAGGCCGCCTATTTGGAGAAGGCGGCGCGCAACACATCGAAGATGATCCGCTTCCGCATGAACGAGAAGGGCGTGCGGCCGAGCAAGCTGGGCGACCCGGTGCTCGAGAGGCGCGGCCGGGTGATCGGCACGGTCACCTCCTGCGCGCAGGACGGCGAAGGCTACCTGCTGGGCATGGCGCTGGTCGAGCAGTCGGCGGGCGCGGAAGAGGGCAGTGTGATCTACATCGTCGCGCTGCCGGAGCGCATACCCGAACCGCTCAAGCCGTTCGCGCCGCCGGGCAGCCGCACACTGATGCCGGACGCAGCGACGGTGCTTTCGCGCTTCCCACCGCGGAGGGGGTGAAGCGACGACACGCGCGCAGACACATCACACCTGGGACAGACACGGGTCGTCGCGCACGAACGCCGGCACGAAACCGGGGTGGGGCGATGATGGCCCACGAACCGGAATGAGGCCATCTTGGCAGTATGATCTCATCAGAGAGCGCATCGCATCAGCACTGAAGACACCGGCCGAAGCATTCGTCTTGGCATCGGCGATGGTGCGCTAAGCGCTGCAGGGCGCGCTCTGAATGGCCCGAATGGGCTACCGCAGCGCGCCAGCAGCTACGGGAAGGGAACGCTGCGGAGAGCGTTCCCTTCCCACGCCAAAACATTCGGCGACAACTTAGGAGTTGATCTATGCCCCTACACCTCGGCGCTGCATGGTACCCCGAGCATTGGCCCGAAGCGCGCTGGGCCGAAGACGTGAAGTTGATGCGCGACGCCGGCCTGACCGTCGTGCGCGTGGCCGAATTCGCATGGTCCAGCCTGGAGCCGCGCGAAGGCGCGTTCGACTTCGGCTGGCTGGAGCGCGCCATCGCCTTGGCCGCCGATCATGGCCTGGCCGTGGTGATCGGCACGCCGACCGCGGCTCCGCCGGCGTGGATGACCCAGGCTTACCCCGACGTGTTGGCCGTGAACGCCGACGGCCGCCCGGCCACGCACGGCGCGCGCTGTCATTACGACGTGACCAGCGAGCGCTACCTGGCGTTCTGCCGGCGCATCGCCGAGAAGCTGGCAATCTGCTTCGGTCGCGATGCGCGCGTGATCGGCTGGCAGATTGACAACGAATACAACACCGTCAGCTACAGCGAGGGCGCCCGGCGCGCCTTTCAGGATTGGCTGCGCCGGTGCTACGGCTCGCTGGACGCGCTCAACGCGGCCTGGGCGACGGCCTACTGGTCGCAGACCTACAGCGACTGGTCGCAGATTCCGCTGCCGATTCAGGGCGCGCACGGGTTCGGCCAGCCGCACAACCCCGGCCTGCGCCTGAAGTGGCGCCAGTTCATCACCGAGGCCTATCGCCGCTTCCAGCTCAACCAGATCGAAGTGATCCGCGCCCACGCCATGCCGTCGCAGTGGATCACCCACAACTTCATGGGCTTCTTCGACGGCTTCGACCACTACGTGCTGAGCGCCGATCTGGACTTCGCGTCATGGGATCAGTACTATCCCGCCGGCCATCTGGATTTCGCGCGCGACAGCGCCGGCCATGACCTGACGCGTGGCTTCAAGCGCAAGAACTTTTGGCTGATCGAGACGCAGCCGGGCAGCGTGAACTGGGCGCCGATCAACAGCGCCCAGGACCGCGGCGAGACGCGCGCGGCGGCCTGGAACGCCGTAGCCCATGGCGCCGAGGCAGTGTGCTACTGGCAATGGCGCAATGCGCCGAACGGGCAGGAGCAGTATCACGGCTCGCTCATCGCGCCGGACGGCAACCCGCGCCCGGTCTACGAGGAGATCAGCCGCATCGGCCGGGAATTTCAGCAGGCCGGCCACCTGTTCGACGGCGCTACGGTGGAGGCGAGCGTCGCGCTCCTGCACTCGTATGACGACCGCTGGGCGCTCGACTTCCAACGCCATCACGCCGACTTCGACCCGCTGCAGTACCTCGGCAGCTTCTATCGCCCGCTCTCCCGGCGCAACATTGCGATGGACATCCTCTCCACACGCGCCGCGCTCGACGGCTACAAGCTGGTCATCGCCGCGCCGCACATCCTGGACGAGGCGATCGCCGGCGAGCTGATCCGCTTCGTCGCGGGCGGCGGGCATCTCGTGCTCGGCGTGCGGAGCGGCATGAAAGATGGGAACAACGCGCTGCTGCGCCAGCGCCAGCCGGCGCTGCTCCAGGACATCGCCGGCGCGCACGTGGAGGAGTACTATGCGCTGCGCGAGCCGGTTCCCATCCATGCAGTGACATCCGGCCGGAGGAAGCGCGGCGCGACGCCGGCCCTGCCGGACGGCAGCGCGCACATCTGGGCGGAGTGGCTCGTCCCGCATCCGGGCGCTCAGGTGCTGATGACCTACGGCGCTGCGAACGGTTACCTGAACGGCCAGGCGGCAGTGACGATGAAGCCACACGCAAGCGGCGGATGCGTGTATTACCTCGGCGCGTGGCTGGATGACGCGCTGCAGGATGCGTTGATGGGCTGGATCGTCGCGCGAGCCGGCGTCGAGCCGGTGCTGCCCGGCCTGCCGGCCGGCGTGCACGCCATGCGCCGCGGCGAGGCCTACGTGCTGATCAACGACACCGAAGCTAAATCGGTGACGTTGCCCTGGCGCGCCAAAGATCACCTGAGCGGCAGAACGGCCAAGCGATTCATGCTCGGGCCGTGGGACGTGATTGTGGCGACGCGGGTGTGATGCTTCTGACGGGGCATCGCACAATTTGCGCAACGAATGAATCCACGCGCAACGCGTGGTAAAGCCGGCGCGCAGCCGGCTTGGCTGCAAATTGCCTGCGACTTCAGTTGCCGGGCATTTCGCCCCCAGCGGGAGATACACCTAGTGAGCGGGGTGCATTCGCCAGCGGGGCTGTAAGGCGCGTTCTGAATGGCTCCCATGGGCTACCGCAGCGCGCCGTTGGCGGCGCACACGGGCACGGCACAGCGTCCGGGCACGGCACGGAACGGAGTCCGTGCCCACTGTGCGATGGTTTGCCCCTATCCGCGAATGCACCCCAGCGAGAGAGCGAAGCACTTCTGGTAGCATTAGCGATGAAGCGCCGGGCTGTCCCGTTGGCCATGAGGCAACCCCCGCATCACTACAACACATCATCCAAACTTGGAGGCAACCTTCAGCATGAAGCGAATCTTCCCCCTTGGAGCAGCCGCCGGCGCATCGCTGGCGTTGGCGCTCGCATTAGCCGTGATTGGCGCGCCTGCCGTCGCGCAGTCGCCTGCTCCCCGGCTCTCCCAGCAAGCGCTGTCCAATGCCGCCTACCCGCTCGACGTCGTCCCCGGCGGACCCGTCCAGCTCAAAGATGGCAAGTTAGATGACCCGAAGAATCAAATCAGCGTCGCGCTCGCCAATCCGCAGGCCAGCGGCGACCTGAACGGCGACGGCGCGCCCGATGCCGTCGTCACGCTGATCGTGAATACCGGTGCCAGCGGCGTGTTCTCATACATCGCCGCCGTGTTGAACGACGGCGGGACCGCGAAGCCCGTCTCCAGCGCGTTCCTCGGCGACCGCATCCGCATGCGCACGATCAACATCGCGCGCAACGGCGAGATCGCTGCAAGTTACCTCGACCGCCGCTTCAACCAGCCGATGTCGGCGCGGCCGACGATCCCGGTCACACGACGCTTCAAGCTGAACGAGGGCAATGCCCTGTTCGCCTCAGCGCCGTTGGCGAATGCCGACCTGAACAACACGACCTACCCGTTGCCGGCTGCGCCGGGCGGCAGCGCACCCTTTTCTCTTGGCCGGTATCGCGACTCCGCCGGCGGCGTGACCGCGCGCATCTTGCCCACGCCGCGCGCCAGCGGCGACCTGGACGGCGATGGGTCGCCCGATTCGGCTGTCGTCATGGCCGTCAACGGCGAAGGTGAAGGGACGCTCTTTTACTTATGCGCGGTGCTGAACCAGCTTTACAAGCCGAAAGCGACAGACTGCGTCTTGTTCGGCGATCGGGTTGCAGTCACCGGCCTCGCCATCACCGACGGCGTGGTGACGTTGAAATTCCTCGATCGCAAACCGGAGGAGCCGATGACCGCCCGACCCAGTGTGCCGACCACGTTCGATTACCTGCTCGAAAATGGCAAGCTCGTCTCGGCAGCCGGCGAAACGAGCGTCGTGACCTACGCCTGCGCCGAGGGCAAAACGATGAAAGTGACCTTTGGCAAAAACGCTGCCGTCGTTGAGTTCGATGGCACGATGGAGGTGCTGCCGCAGCGCCCGGTCGCCAGCGGCATGCGCTACGCCAACGACAAGTGGGAGCTGCGCGGCAAGGGAGACGAAGCGACGCTCGCCGATGCCAAGTCGGGCCAGGTGCTCGCCGGCAGTTGCGTCGCGCGGGCGCCGGCTGGCGCGCCGCCTGCTGCGCCATCGCTCACCGGCGTGCTGACCGGCACGGTGACGTATCTGCCGCGCATCGCCCTGCCGCCCAACGCCGTCATCCAGGTGCAGCTCGCCGATATCGCGATCGCCGATGCGCCGGCGAAGATCATCGCGTCGCAAACGATCACGGCCGGCGGCGCGCAGGTGCCCATCCCCTTCGAGCTGAAATACGACCCGGCCGCCATCGAGCCGCGCGGCCGCTACAGCGTTGCAGCGCGCATCACGGAGGACGGCAAGCTGACGTGGACCAGCACGAAGATCAACACTGTGTTTGCCCCGGGCGCGCCCTCAACCGGCGTCGAGATCATCGTCGAGCCAGTACCCAGCAGCAAGGCCGGCGCCGAGGATCGCGCGGTCGAATACGACTGCGCCGACGGCAAGACGGTGAAGGTGGTCTACGGCGCCGACAGCGCCGAGGTCACCTTCGACGGCCAGACCTGGACGCTGCCGCAAGTTCCCAGCGCTTCGGGCGTCCGCTATGACGATGGCATCTGGGAATGGCGCAGCAAGGGGCCGAACGGCTTCCTGGTGGACGTGCAGAACAACGTCGTCGTCGCGAACGATTGCCGTGAGCGCGCGAGCAGCGGCGCGCCGGGCCAACCGGAGGGTCGAGCCGTGATGACCGGAACAGTGACCTATCTTCAGCGCGTAGCACTCCCGCCCAGCGCGATCATCGAGGTGCAACTAGCCGACGTGTCGAAGCAGGACGTGGCCGCGACGGTCATCGCCTCGCAGACCATCCGGGCGAACGGCGCGCAGGTGCCGATCCCGTTCGAGCTGGTCTACGACCCGGCGCAGATAGACCAGCGGATGGAGTATGCCGTGTCGGCGCGGATCACCGTCGGCGGTGAGCTCGCCTGGATCAGCACGACGCGCAACCGTGTCTTGACGCGCGGCGCGCCGGTGACCGGCATCGAGATCATCGTGGAGCCGATCCCGTAGCCCTTCGGCGATCTCAGAAACCAGCGATCTCAGAACCAGGTTTCTCAAGGAAACCTGGTTTTTGTTGGCAAATAGTTGCGCGGCAGCGAAAGGGCGTTGTAAACTCTTGCCGGTTGTGTGCGCGGGTGTAAGGCTGCACTGCTTTCAGCTCCCGTCAACGCATCCGTCTGTTTGTGATCGAGTTTTCAGTCAAAGCCGTGGAGTGTGAATGAACAGTGCACCTGCCAAGCGGCCATCGTTGCTCTTCATCATCGCCGGCCTGAATGCCCTCGTCGTTAGCGGGCTCGTCCTCGGTTCGATCTTCCCCCTGGCTGCGCCGGCTGCGACTCCGGCGCGTGTGTTTCGGTCAGCGAGGCTCTCGAGCGGGACGTGGACGCCGCCCTCGCCCCGCAGTCAGCCGGCCACCCATCAACCCACGCCGTGGGACGCCTTCTTGGCGTTGCAAGCGCGCGCCGGCGCGCCGCTGCACGCACAGTGGGATCCGGTGACCGGCATCCCAGAATTCCTCACCCCTGGTGATCCATCTAAGCGCCTGCCCTACACGCCCACTGCGGCGGAACGCGGTAACCCGGTCGCCATCGCGCGCGGCTTTTTGGACGCCAACCGCGCGCTCTTCAAGCTAGGCAGCGCTATGGAGGAGCTGACCCTGCTGCGTATCGAGCCAGACACGCAGTTGAACTACGCGCATGTCCGGCTGAACCAGACCTACAAGGGCCTGCCGGTGTTCGGCCGGCAGCTCGTGGTGCACCTCGATCCCAACGAAGCAATCGTCGCGGTCAACGGGCAGTATGCCCCCGGCATCAACGTCGAGACGCAGCCGGCCTTGACCAAGGCGGAGGCCGAGGCGCTGGCCGTCCAGGACTTGATGAACAACCAGTTCACGCCCGACGAGGCCGAACGCGCCGAGATTGAGGTCTACAAACATCGCACTGCGCTGACGGTGTATGTGGACGGCAACAACAAGGCCACGCTCACCTGGCGGGTGAAGATTCTGAGCAAGTCGCCACTGGGCGAATGGGACTTCTTCGTCAACGCGCGCCGGCCGGTGGTGGTGCATCAGGTGCAATTCGCGCACCCGGCGATGCGCCGCCTGACCTACTCTGCGCGAAACAGTACCAACATTCCAGGGCGGCTGGTCATTGACGAGGGCCAGCGCTCGCGCGACCCGATCGCTCAGGCTGCGCACGACGGCGCAGCCAAAGTGTACGAATACTTCTGGACCAAGTTCAAGCGCGACAGCATTGACGGGCGTGGCATGCCGCTGGTCTCGACGGTGAACTACGGCAGCGATCCGTCCGACGCCGAGAACGCAGCGTGGATTGGCGAGGCACAGCAGATGATCTACGGCGACGGCGGGCGCATCTTCCGGCCGCTGCCCTACGGCCTCGACGTCGTGGGGCACGAGTTCACGCATGGCGTGATTAACAGCACCGCCGACTTGATCTACGAAGGCCAGTCCGGCGCGTTGAACGAGTCATACGCCGATATATTCGGCGCGTTGATTGACCGCGGCAACTGGTCCATCGGCGAAGCAGTGGTCAAGTCGCCGCCCTATCCGGCGCCCACGCTGCGCAGCTTGGAAGACCCCACGCTGGGCGGCTTGTACGACCCGCGCAACCCGCTGGCCGGCGTCGGCCAACCGCGCACGATGCGCGAATATGCGAACCTGCCCATCAGCCGGCGCGCCGACAACGGCGGCGTGCACATCAACAGCGGCATCCCGAACTACGCCGCATACCTGATCGCCAAGACCATCGGCTTGGAGAAGATGGAACAAATCTACTACCGCACGCTGACGCAGTACTTGACGCCGCGCAGCAACTTCTTGCAGGCGGCCAACGCAACCGTACGCGCAGCGGCGGACTTGTATGGCCAAGCCGAAGTGGACGCGGTGCGCAACGCCTTCAACCAGGTGGGCATCAACATCGGTGGCGATGCTGCGCCACGCCCGCCCGCTGCAAGCGGCCCGCCGGTGGATGCCAAAGGTGGCGCGCAGACCACGCCGGCGCCGTTGCCGTCCGGCTGCGTCGAGGTCGTCGCCGATGGCGGGTTCGAATCGAGCAACCCGTGGGTGCAGGAATCGAAGAGCCAGATCATTGATTCCGAGTTGCCCTACGCCGGCGACCGCAGCGCCTGGTTGGGCGGCACCGACCAGGAAACCATCCAGATCATCTACCAGCAAATCCGCCTGCCGGCTAACGCCACGCGCGTGGAGTTCAGCTACTACCGGTTGATCCACGAAGAGATGGCCGGCGGCTTGTTAGGCTCGCTGTTCGGCAAGCCCGACCCGGCGCGGTTCAGTGTGCTGGTGGCCAACGAGCGCGGCGACCTGCTGGGCGCAATCGAGCAGTTGACTTCTCAAGGCGGTGACGACACGTGGCGCCGCGCGCGCTTCGACGTGTCGGAGCTGGCCGGCAAGACCATCCGGCTGGCCTTTGCCGCCGAGAACCCGCGCGGCAACGTCAGCAGCTTCTTCGTGGACGAGGTCAGCATGATCGCCTGCACGACCGGCCAAGGGCCGGCCGCGCCGCAGACATCAGCCGGCAACCTGGTCTATCTGCAGGGCAAGGTGACCGATGCTGACACCGGCCGGGGCATCTACGGCGCGCAGGTGTTCATCATGAAGCCGGGCGTGAGCGCTGCTCAGGCCGCGGCGGACGACACCGTGACCTCCGATGAGGTCAGCGCTACCGCGGTCACCGACCAGAGCGGCTTCTTCCGCACCGACAAGCCGGTCCAAATCGGGCAGACGTATAGCGTGATCATCATCGCGCGCGGCTATCGTCCCATCGTCGCCAACGATGCGGCATCCGTGCCGGGCAACGCTTCCAACCCCTTCCCGCTGGATGCGACTATGCGGCGTAGTAGGTGAGGTGATGCGGGTGAGGTGATGATTGATGATTGATGATTGGAGATTAGAGTTAGAGATTGGCTGAGCGCTGGGTGAACGAATATGGCTGAGCAGCAACCAACCGAGCAGCAAACCGAACAGCGATACTGCTGTATCACCGGCGAGCCGGTGTACCCGCCCTACAACATTCTGGGCGGCCGGGTGTATAGCGACCGTGCCTTCGCAATGGTGAACAAGCCCCATCCCGGCTTCTGGCGCGCCGTGGTCGTGCAGTTGGTCGGCATGGCGATCTTCGCCGCCGTCGTGGCGCTCCTGGCTAACCTGATCACCGAGCCGACGCCAACGGTGCGCATCCTGCTCGGGCTGTTCCTAGCCGTCGTGCCCACGGCGCTGTGGATGGGTTACTTCTATCGCCAAGACCGGCTGGAGCCGGAACCCAAACATCGCCTCGGCTTGGTGTTCATGACCGCGCTGCTGCTGACGGACGTGATCGCACGCCGGCTGATCTACGACTGGTTTCGTATGCAGGAGTGGGCAGCTTATAACTTCTGGACGTCGCTCGCCGCTTCGATCCTCATCACCTCGGTCACCTACACCGCCATCACCTACGTCGCCGTGCGCATGGTGTATGCGACCGACGAATTCGACGAGCGCATGGACGGCGTGGTGTACGGCTCGGTCGCCGGCCTCGGCATCGCGACCATGCTCAACCTGCGCTACATCATCGAGAACCAGGGCGTGGAGCTGGCGCCCGGCGTGGTGCAGACGGTCACCACGGCGCTGGCGATGGCGTCGTTCGGCGGCTTGCTGGGCTGGTTCATGGCCGAGGCGAAGTTCACGCACAAGCCGGCGTGGTGGGTGCCGGTAGGCTTCATCGTCACCGCCGTGCTCAACGGCATCTTCAGTTGGCTGATCGGCGAAGTCGCGGCCTCCGGCTTGACCGTCGAGCCGTGGCGCTCGCTGGCGCTCGGGTTCATCGTAGCCCTCGCCACCTTCCTGGCCCTGGCAGTATTGATGCGACAAGCCACCGAGGTGACGCTGCGGCGCTCGACCCTCGATTGATCCGGGAGAACGCACATGGCTCAAGCACAATCCGCTGCGCCGGAGCAACTCTGGCAGATCCGCTATCTGCGCAAAGACGTCGGCGTGGCCATCGTCACGGCGATCGCGCTGCTGCTCGGCCTGCTCCTGCAGCAAAGCGTGACCTCGCAGACCAAGACCTTCACGGCCTCCGACCAGCCGTTCAGCATCGCCTATCCCGCCGGCTGGGTAGATGCTGAATCATTGCTCGATGCGCCGTTGTTCAAGGTGCAGAATCCGCTGACCGAGTCGGCCTTCAAGACCACGTTGACGGTGGATAGCCGTGAGCTAGATCCGGCCGCGCCGCCGACGTTGCAGACGCTGCTCGACCGGCGCGTGGAGCAGCGCCAGGTGTTGATGGGCTATCACTTCCTGTCGAACAACGAGACGACCGTCGGTGGCGAGCGGGCGATGCAGTACGACTACACCTACGTGGTGCAGCCGGCGGACGAGCCGCGCCGCGCATCGCTGCCCGTCGTCGTCGTCGCGCGCGAATACATCGTCGTCACCAAAGATCACGTGTACTACATCACGCTCGCCGCGCCGGAGAGCGAGATCGCACGCAATCGCGACCGGCTCGACGCCATCATCCAGTCGGTGAGGTTGCAATGAGGACGATTGGCAAGAAGATCGAATCCGACCGGCCGGGCGTCGTGCTCGGCTCGCTGACCGATGCAACAGAGCAGGCTGCGCCTCAAGAGACCACCCGTCCCAGCCGCCGCAAGCAAGCAGCGCCGGCTGAATCCGAAGAACGGCTAAGCCTGCCGAAAGGCGCCCTCGTGGTGATGCGCAAGAGCGGCGGGCTGCGCTTCAGCTCGCGCACGGTGACCGTGCGCACCGACGGGCGCATCGTCCGTTCGGTCGAAGCCGGCCCGGAGAGCGACGCCGCGGGCCGGCAGGCAGCATCACGCAAACAACTGGCCCGGCTGACCAAACAGCAGCTCTCGCAGTTGCGCATCACCCTTGCGCAGAGCGGGCTTGGCCAGGCGTCGGAGCGCGCCGGTCGAGCCGCGCAGCCCCCCGATGCCTACGCTTATGAGATCGTTGGGCGGGTGGGGCGCAAAGTGCAATCGGCCGAGGTGTTCGACGGCAGCATTCCGGGGGCGATGCAGCCGCTCATCCGTGCGCTGAACGGCTACCTGGGCTGAGGCCGGCAGACTGGCCGCTCGCACAGGGCCGGACTGCTCTTTCCTCTATTGCGCCGGCTGCCGGCCTCGTTTAGACTGCAAACAATGGGCGACGCGCCCGCGCGCCTATGAGGAGGTAGCCATGTCGAATGCATCCCTAGGATTCAAGAAGATCCTAGTGCCACTGGACGGCTCACGGTTCGCCGAAGGTGCCCTGCCGTATGCGAAGATGCTGGCCGAATACTCCGGTGGGCAAATCGAGCTCTTGCGCATCGCCGTGCACCCGTCGAGCTACGTCTACGTCAACGACCCAGCGACGCTCGCTAGCCTGTATGACAGCGATCGCGCGCACTGCGAGGAATACCTACAGAAGGTGGCCGCCGGGTTGCAGGCATCCACGTCGCTCACGGTGACGACCGCAGTGCTCGAGGGGCCGGTCGCCGATGCGATCCTCGACCGCGCCGAGGAGACGAACGCCGATTTGATCGTCATGTCCACCCACGGCCGCAGCGGCATGGAGCGTTGGTTGCTGGGCAGCGTAGCCGAGAAGGTGGTGCGCGGCGCAAAGATCCCGGTGATGCTCGTCCGTCCCAAGCAGACGGGCACGCCCGCGGCGCCGGCAACTGCAGCAAAGCAGTGAGGCTTGCGCGAGCGCGCTACAACACACACGCCCCGGTGCATCAGCCAGGGCGTGTGTGTTTTTAACGTTCTGATGATATGTGCATCACGGCTGCTCGCCGCGCGCGATGACCTCGATCTCGGCGATGCTGGCGACGCGCGCGCCGTAGAACGTGCCGGTCATTCCCGTGATGTTCACCATCACCACGCGCGCCCGCACGTCGGGGAAGTTGACCGTCGTGCCGGCGACGGAGAGTGGGCCGGTGTTCTGAGCGGCTACCTCGTTCGTGCCGGCGGCGTCGCTGAACAGGCGCACGGTCGTGCTTTGCACCTGCAACGTGGAGTTGGCCTCGTCGCCCTGGCGCGGGTTGTAGAGCCGCACAGCGCGCACGGTCACCGGCACGGGGAAGATCAATCTCACCCACTGGTTGGCCTGCTGGCCGGGCGCGCTGGTCCAGTAGCGCCAAATCTCACCCTTCATCACCCGGCGGTCGTTGACGCCGGTGTTGTATCGCGGATCGCGCGACGACGAGACGACGACGGCTGCGCCGGGGGCGAGGTTCGACCATTGCGCGTCGGCGTCGTTGGCCGGCACGGGGATCATGCTGTGGCCGGCGTGGCAGCCGATGCAGCGCGCGTTCTCGCCGGGCCGGCCGTAGTTCATGCCCGCCACATGCGCCGCGCCGGAGTCGCCGGTCAACGGCACGGTGTTGTTCGGCGCGCGGATCTGCTCGAAGAGCGGCACATTGGCGGGCGCAGCCGGGTTTTGAACCGCGCCGGCAGGGCTGATCGGCAGCTCGGCCAGCAGGATCGGCCAATCCAAATGCGGGAACGAGCCGGGGCTCTGGCGCTGGTGGTCTATGAAGAAGCGGATCTTGGCTGCCGAGCCCACCGCAGGGGCGTTCACGATGTCCATGTCCACCGGCCCGTTGCCGTAGACGTTGAGCGCGTTGAAGATGAAGGTGCCGTCCTGGTTGTAAGGGCCGTTGGCCGGCGGCGGCAGCGGGTTCGGCGTCTGCGTGATCTTATCGGGGATCACCGGCGGGAGCGGTCGCTGGCGGATCAGGCGAGCGCGCAGCTCCGTCGTGCCGGGGTTGTCGTAGAGCAACTGCCGGCCCGTGCCGTCCATGTTCACGACGTAGAGGCCGTAATCCTGGTTGATGGTGTTCGCCCACGACACGATCAGCCCGCCGGTGGGCAGCGCTTCCGGCTCGGTGAAGTACTCGCCCTTGAAGATGCCGTACGAGCAGTCGTTGGGGTTGGGGCAGTGGTAGGCCTGTCCGGTCAAGTCGGTTATTCCCATCAACCGCACGTATCGCTGGCCGCCGCGGCGATACAAGCGCAACCCGCCGAAGCCGGCCGCTTCGGTCATGTTGTACATCGGGAAGAAGTTGGCCACGAACTCGCCGGACGGTGTGAACGTCCCGCCGTAGACGTGATTGGCCTCTTCGTCGCGGAAGAACCCGCTCCACATCTGCACATCCGTGCCATCTGGGTTGATGGACGCAAGGTGCCAAGCGTTGCGCCACAGCAGATCCGCGTATTGTGACTCGCCGGTGAGCTGCCTCTCGCGCTCGGCCGTCAGGCCGTCTTTGCGGATGTAGCCGCCGCGCGGATCGGGCACGGTGCTCATGTCGTTGATGGCGAAGCGGTGGTTGCGCCACCAGCGCGCGAACACGATCTTGCCCGTCAGCGGATCTACCATCGGCCGGTCGGCGCCGTTGCGCTCGGAAGTGATGCGGCGCATGCCGCTGCCGTCGGCGTTGACGACGAACAGGTTGGTTGTCCGCACGCCGCTGTAGTGCCCAAAGCTCGGGTAGCGCGTGGACGAGAAGACGATGCGGCCGTCGGGCAGCCAGGCCGGGTCGGTGTCGTCATATCCGGCCAGGCTCTCCGGCAGCCCCCGGCTCGCCAGGTTCAAGTTCATGTCGGACTTGGTGACCTGCCTCAAGCCGGTGCCGTCCACGTTGATGACGTAGATGCGCCAGGCGCCGGGGTTGTTGACCGGGCCGCGATCGTAGTTGCCCTGGGGCAGCCCGGCGAACACGATCTTCGTGCCGTCGTAGGAGACGTCCGGCGCGTTCACGTCAATCAGGTACAGCGACGCGGCGGTCGGCTTCGAGCCGTCAATCAGCGTGCGGATCGCACCGTTCGGCTCGCGCACGAGCAGCTTACCCGGCGCGGCCACGCGGAAGCGGCTGTGTGCGCCGACGCCCGGCTGATCCTTGGCCGGCGCGTAGTAGATGCTGCCGCGATCCGGAATCTGGCGCGATACGAACACCACGGCCCAGGGGATGTTGGCGCTCACCGGTTGCGGGCCGTTGTTCACCGCCGGCACATACACGCGCGGCGTCAGGTTGGCGGCAGCATCTGCAGCGACATCCACTGTCACTGTGCTCTCAGGTTCAGCCTCGGCGACCGGCGCTTCCGGCGTAGGCGTCGGCTCGGTTTCCTGCGAGCGCGCCGTCCCGCTTGGAGCGATGAGCACGAGTGTGCTGCCGATGGCCAGGGTTAGCGAAACGACGGACGCGACGAGCCGGCGGATGTGCGTCGCGCGACGGCTCGTGGGATGATCAGCAGATGGGGTCATCATCGTCTCTTGCCTCACTTTTTGTATAAGACGGGCAAGAGCCGATGACGGACATTGGGGATTCAGTATCGTTCGCGCAGTGCGCGCTGGACATCCCGGTCGGCGTCGCGTTTGGCCACGGCTTGTCGCTTGTCATACAGCTTCTTGCCCTTCGCCAGCGCAATTTCGACCTTCGCCCTCCCGCGCTTGAGATACGCCTTGGTGGCGATCGCGGTGTAGCCCTTCCGCTCGATGCCGCGCGCGAGTTCGAGGATCTCCTTCTTGTGCAACAGCAGCTTGCGGTCGCGGCGTTCGCCGTCCTGCGCTGCTGCGCGCGCGAAGCCGGTGGAGAGATCGTAGGTTGGGATGTAGGCGTTGATCAGCCACGCTTCGCCATCGCGGATCTGCACGAACGCGTCGCGCAAATCCATTTTGCCTGCCCGAACCGACTTGATCTCCCCACCGGTCAAGACGATCCCTGCCTCGAAGCGTTCCTCGAGCGTATAGTCGAAGGTCGCCCTGCGATTGGACGCGACGATTTTTATCGAGTTGTCGTTTGCGCTGCTCATCGTGATCCCACCTTCGAAGGCGACGATCTACCCATCTTGTGTTCGGCTCAACCCGACGACTGACCGACGTATATGCAACAACGTTGAATACATCTCGCAGATGGCAGCAACGTAGTTGCGTTGATGTCGAAAGTGAAAGACTTGACGCGAAGGCGACGATCGGCCGCGTCAGCGCGCGCTCAATCCTGCCATCGTCACGGCACGAGGCGTCACCTCGTAAATCGTGACTCCCGGATTCTGATAGGCGAGGCGCAGGTCGCCGGCCTCGACCATCGCCTCGAACTTGTCGAAGCCGGCCGGGTCGTTATACAGCCGCTCCATCTCGCCCACGATCACGTAGCGCACATCGTAGCGGCGAAGCAACAAGCGTGCCCGCTCGACGTCGGTCGTGCTGTAGAACTCGCGCACGTCGGCGACGCGGTCTTCGACAACCGGCGCACTCAACGCCGCGCGCTGCTGCCGCTGATGCCACTCCCAGCCGACGACGGTGGGCAGGCCGGTGTAGATCGAGAAGCGCGCGCTCCAGCGATATTGGTTGCCCGCCGCTGCGCCCTCCTCGATGATCGTCGGCGAGCCTGCGACGTTGTCTTGCATCCAGCGGATGGCGTCGTAGTCGTGCCTCAGCGGGAACTCGGCCTGCCGGCCGGCGAACTCTTCGCTGCGGACCGCATACTGCATGTAGGCCATGCCGTCCAGGCCGCGCGGCGCCGTGTGCACGTATCGGTCGTTGACCTTCGCCGGGATGGCAAAGACCGGATACAGCATCGCCAGGAAGAATGCGATGGCGAAGGCCGCCGTGAAGGCCGCGCGCCAAAGCGCCCGCGGGAGACGCCGTGCCGCCGCCCGCTCGCCGGCGAACAACGCCTCGACCGACCAGACCAGCGCGACCGCCGCCGAGACGCTCAGCATCAGCCAGGCCTGGATGTAGAACTTGAACTGCGTGTTCATGCGCCCGATGTCGCCGCGCAATGTGAACAGCTCGACGAACAGCGTGAGCGCGAACGCGCCTGCCGTCATCAGCCAAAGCAAGCGCGTTGGCGACGCGCGGCCGGGCAGCCAGGCAGATGCGAACGCCAGCAGCGCAACCGGCGCAGCGATGATGGCCACCGGCACCCCGCGCAGTGCTAGAAGCACACCGATGGCCAAACCAATGGCTGCGATGACGCCCAGCGCCATGCGTTGCGCGCGTTCCCCGACGAACAGCCCGCGCAGCAGGTAGAAGCCGATCGGGATGAGGAACAAACCGTAGATCGTGATGTAGGTCTCGAGCCGCGTGCGGTCGCCGTCCCACGGGTCAATCTCGTTGTAGGCAGAGCCGTAGTTCACCAAGTAGGGTGCCATCGCCAGGCGCGTGAGCGCGACGAGCGCGATGACCGCCGGCAACGCCTGGACTGCCGCGCGCAGCAGCCGGCGCAGGTCGAGCGTCTCGCCCTCGCCGGCTTCGATCCGCCCCAACACCAGGCCGGCGACCACCAGCAGCAGGTAGGGTGGGTAGTCCCACGAATTTGTGGGCCACAGCATGCCCGTCACAATCGCGCCGAGCACGATTGCCGGCCACGCCCGCACGCCGGCAGCAAATGCCAGCGCAAACGCCAATGCCAGATACGCCAGAGGCATCGCCATCATGTGCGCGTGCAGGTCGGCGTAGAGGAAGGTGAAGTTCGGGAACTCGGCGATCAACACTTCGGGCGCCGGACGGGTCGGGTTCCAGTAGGGCCACCACGGCGCGACCGGCAGCGGCGCACCGCCCAGCCACTTCAGCAGGCCGCTCACGAAGGCGACCGGCGCGGCGACGCCCTGCTCGATCCCGCCCAGCTTTTGCCAGGCCGGGCCGACTACGCGGATCTGGTCGCCGTTGCCGATGACGACGGCGAAGGTCGCGGCGATCAGGCCGGTGATGATGGCGCGCCGGAGCGCGAGCGCATCGCTGCCCCTGTGCGCCGCGTAGAACGATGCGCCCAGGCCGAACGCGCCGCAGGCGGTCATGGCGAACAGGGTGGGGATGACGATGTTATACGCGACAGCCGGGTCAATGCCCAGCGCCTTGATCGGCGCGCCGACCATGACGAAACCATAGTAGTAGTAGTTGATCGCCCCGCCGGCGAACCAAGGGTCTTGCGGCGGGAAGTGGGTCGCCTTCAGCACCGAGTTCAGGTAGGCGAAGTCCATCGGCTTCTCGCCACCGAAGAACGGATGCCACAGGTCGGGATTGCCGGCGCGCACGAGCAGGAAGAAGGCGAAGGCAGCCAGGAACAAGACCTCGCCGGCGAGCAAGGCCGGCCAGCGCGCCCGCACCAACGCGATGATGTAGTCCCGATTGAGATGACCGATCGTCGCTGCAACTACGATGAAGGCGATGATCACCGCCCAGATTACGCCCGGCGTGAACGGCGCGATGCGCAAGCCGGCCAGCCACCACGCGACGAACGATGTGATCAGCAGGCCGAAGACTTTCGCGAAGGCGTAGCCGCCATCCACGAAAGACGCAAGACGCAAGACGCAAGACGATCCTGCGTCCTGCGTCTTGCGTCCTGCGTCCTCCGTCTGGCCTCTGACCTCTGAACTCTGGCTTCTGACCTCTGGCCTCTGGCTTCTGACCTCCGGCCTCTTCGTCACCACCGCCAGCAGCATGAACCCCGCGACGCCCAGCGCCTCGATCAGCACCAGCCAGGCGAGGACGGCAAGCAACTGCGATTGATTCAGCGGCGATGTGCGCGGGAAGAGTTCTCGCCATGTGCCGCCGGCCTGCTGCGCTTCGAGCGCGTGCTGGTCGAGCAGCAGGCCGCCCGGCGTGTTGGTGGCTTGGAAGGCAGTCTGGCGCACCGTGCGCACGTCCACGTACGGGCTGAGGGCGCGTTCGACGAGCGCGCGCGTGTATGCCGACGTCTTCTTGAAGATCAGCACGCGCGGGTGGTCGTAGACCGAGAACGCTTCTTCGGCCTTCGGGTAAGGCACTTCGATGGCCGGCGGCGTGCCCTGAACGCCTTCCGGTCGCGCCAGCCGCTGCGGCATCTCCTGGTCGTTGAAGACGAACGGGCCGATGCGCGGGAAGCGATAGAAATCGGCGACCAGCGCGAAGCCCAACTCGCCGCCCATCAGCGCGCGGTAATAGGCGTTCGTCATCGGAAAGCGCCACGGCAAGCGCGCCACCGAGCCATAGTGGCGGTTGCTGTTCAGCACGATGTAGTCCGCCTCGTCCAGCGCGTTCAGGAACATCTCGTACTTGGCCGGGTCGTCTTCGTTGTACACCGGCATGTCGCCCCAGGGCGAACTGCTCAGCCCGCGGTAATACCAGCCGAAGCCGTCCTTGCCCTCGATGCGGAAGGGGATGCCTTCGTCGAAGTGCTGGTTGGCGATGACGCTGGTGCGCGCGCGCAGGCCGGTGCCGTCCAGCAGCGTCAGCTCGAGCGTGTAGTCGGTGTCGGGCGCGATCGCGACGCCGTCGAACGCGAGGGTGGCCGCGCCGGGACCGATGCGTTGTTGGGCAGCGCCCAGCTCGGCTTGCGTCTGCGCGTCGAACAGCCGCATCTGCACGGTGCCCTCGCCTTCCACGTAGTTCAAGGTGAAGCGCGGCTGTTGCAGCGCCGCGCCGACGCCGTCGGCCTTTTCGCTCACCCGGATCGTCGTGACGAAGGGTGCGCCCGGCTGCAGCGCGATGTCCATGACCGGCAGTTGCACCTGGTGCGCCCGGCCGGCGACCTCTCCGGACAGCGTCAGCGCCGTCGGCACATGCGTGTAGATCCAGCGCGACGCCTCGGTGCGCGTCAGCTCGCCGTCGTAGATGCGCATGAACGCCAGCGCCCACCCCAGCGTGCCGGCGAGCACGAGCGCGATGAGAAATTGAGAATTGAGAATTGAGAATTGAGAAAGGGGAAGAGGAAGTGCCAACTTCCGACTCCCGACTCCCGATCCCTGATCCCTAACCCCCAACTCCTGGTCCCTGCCTCCTGTCCCCTGCCCCCTTGTCTCCGGCCCCTGACCCCTGGCCCCTGACCTCTGGCTTCTCCACAGCGCCACCAGGACGGCCGCAGCGGCGATGCACAGCATGGGGTAGATCGGCAACTGGTAGCGAAGGGATTTGACGAACTGCGTGCCCTGATACAGGAAGAAGCCGAAGATCCACAGCGTGGGCACGAGGTAGGCGTACCAGCGCCGGCCGCGCAGCAGCCGGCTGAGCAGGTAGAACGACCCGATCACCGCGGCCACGCCGAGCGGCACGCCCAGGCCGTAGAACACGATGTTGGTGAGCGGGAAGAGGATCGGCGCGCGGTTGGCCCACTGCCAGCCCCAAGGCGGGTCGGCTGCGCCGGAGGACTGCGCCGCGGCGAACTGCAGCTCGGCGATCCAGCGCGCCGACGGCGCGATGAGCGGGCGCAGGAACGCCGGGATGCGCTCGACGATGCGCGCCAGGGTCTCGGGCAGCGGCGGCGTCTGCTGGCAGATCTGGAACTGTTCAGGGTCAGTCAGCGTTTCGCACGCGCGGATGGTGTAGGCCCACTCGACTTCGCTGCTGCCGACGAAGCCGTAGGGCTGCGTCAACCGGAAGCCGGTGAAGGCGGTCGCCCCGGCGATCAGCACGGCGATCAGCGCGGTGAGCACCGCCGGGCCGGTAGCGCGCCGGTCGCGCAGCATGGCGATCGCGATGGCGACGACCGTGAGCGCAGCGGTCGGCCAGGCGCTGATCTTGCTCGCGACGGCTAGGCCGGAGAACAGGCCGGCCAGCGCGGCGTTGATCCACAACGCGTACGCGCCGCGCCGAGAATTCACCTCCGTCGTCGCGATGCGCGAGCAGAAATACAGGCACCACGCGACGAACATCGTCAGCGCGCTCTCGACCACGAAGAACTTGCTGTGCTGGATCTGCAGCACGGCCAGGGCGCTGAACGCCGCGGCCAGCAGGCCGACGCGCCAGCCGAACAGCCGCCGGCCGGTGAGATACACCACCAGCACGGTGATCGTGTCGGCCAGCATGGAGAGCAGGCGCCCGACCAGCCGGATGTGCTCATAGCCGGTGAAGAAGCCCTGGGTGCAATCGGCGGCAGCCGCGCCGAAGAGCAGCCGTCCCAGCATCGCCGGGATGGCGGCATTCGCCGGCGCGCACCCCTGGTCGAGGAACTCGGCGAGCGCCCGCCCGCCGAACAGCGGCAACGTGCCGTATACCCAGCTCTGCCGGTTGTTGTAGGGATTGAGCGGTGACCGGGCCGGATCGAGATATTCTCCGAGGCTGCGCGGCATCTGCAGCGCCGAGATCACGTTCGTCACGTGGCGCTCGTCGGGGTGGTTGTATTGGCTCTGATCCCAGTTGAGGTCGTAGAAGCGCAACGCTGCCGCGACGACGAGGATGACGAACAGAGCGGCCGGGTGCAAATATCGCCGCAATGGGGCGCGCCGGTCGCTGGAAGAGGTGGGGCTTGCGTCGGAGGTCGCGGCCTCGGTCAACTCCGCGGACATTGCTGCGGGCGATTATATCGGGCGGAGGTCGGAAGTCAGAGGTCAGAAGTCAGAAGGTCAGAAAGTTCGGAAGCTGGATAACGAGGTGAAAAGCAAAGCCCGAAGCGTTCAAGCTTCGGGCTTTGCTTATGGAGTAGCGGGAGTAGGATTCGAACCTACGACCTTCAGGTTATGAGCCTGACGAGCTGCCACTGCTCTATCCCGCATCGGCACTTGTGATTATATGCACAACTTGATTTCGGTCAAGGGTATTTTCGACACGAAGCGGAAATTTGCCGAAACAAACGCTTAGCGCCGGCGGGAGTTTCTGCCAGCCAGCCCGCCCAGGATGCCGCGCATCAACGTGCCGGTCGAGCCGCCCAGCGACCGCGCGGCGCTCTTCGCGAAGGCTTCGAGCACGCCGCCGATGGCCTTCTCGCGTTCGCGGGCTTCGCGCTCGGCCCGGCGCTGGCGCTCGCGCTCCTCGCGCTCCAGTTGCTTGGCCCGCAGCGCCTCTTGTTTGGCTTGTTCGCGCGCCAGGCGCTCGGCTTCTTTGGCCGCTTCGGCCTCGGCTTCCTTCTGCTCCTTCAACGCTGCGGCCTCAGCGGCGGCGCGTTCTGCTTCCTCGGCGGCGCGCTCTGCCTGCTTGAGCAGCATCTCGTAGGCCGACTCGCGGTCTAGTTGCTTTTCGTAGTAGCCGTAGACCAGCGAACTGGAGATGAGCTGCCGGCGCTGCTCTGGCGTGATCGGCCCGATCTGGCTGCGCGGCGGCAGGATGAACGCGCGCTCGACCACGCTGGGCATGCCTTTCTCATCCAGGAAGGACACCAGCGCCTCGCCCACGCCCAGCTCGGTGATGGCCTGCTCGGTGTTGATCTTCGGGTTGGGCCGGAAGGTAGTGGCTGCCGCGCGCACGGCTTTCTGGTCGCGCGGGGTGAACGCGCGCAGAGCGTGTTGCACGCGGTTGCCCATCTGGCTCAAGATGACGTCGGGGATGTCAATCGGATTCTGGGTGACGAAGAACACGCCGACGCCCTTCGAGCGGATGATGCGCACGACTTGCTCGATCTTGTCGAGCAGGGGCTTGGGCGCCTCGTCGAACAACAGGTGCGCTTCATCGAAGAAGAAGAGCAGCTTGGGCTTGTCCAGGTCGCCCACCTCCGGCAGTTGCTCGAACAGTTCACTCAGCATCCACAACAGGAAGGTAGCGTAGAGCTTAGGCGATTGCAGCAACCGGTCGGCAGCAAGGATGTTGATCACGCCGCGGCCGTTGGCATCGGTCTGAATCATGTCGTAGAGGTCGAGCGCCGGCTCGCCGAAGAACCGCTCCGCACCCTGCGATTCGAGCGTGAGCAGGCCGCGCTGGATCGCGCCGATGCTGGCCGCCGACACGTTGCCGTACTGGGTGCGCAACTCCTTCGCGTTGTCGCCGACCGATTGCGCCAGCGCGCGCAGGTCCTTCAAGTCCAGCAGCGGCAGGCCGTTGTCGTCTGCCACTTTGAAGATGACGTTGAGCACACCCTCCTGTGTTTCGTTCAAGCCGAGGATGCGGCTGAGCAGCAGCGGCCCCATCTCCGAGACCGTGGCGCGCAGCGGATGGCCCTGCTCACCCCACACATCCCAGAACATGACCGGGCAGCCCTCCCACGTCCAGCCGTCCTTCAGGCCGAGTTGCTCGATGCGCTGGGCTACTTTGGCGTTCGCTTCGCTGCCGGGCTGGCTGATGCCGCTCAGGTCGCCCTTCACGTCGGCGACAAACACCGGCACGCCGATGCGGCTGAAGCTCTGCGCGATAGTTTGCAGGGTGACGGTCTTGCCCGTGCCGGTGGCGCCGGTGATCACGCCGTGGCGGTTGGCCATCTTGGGCAGGATGAAACAGTCTTTCTCGCCTTTCGCAATCAGGAGGGGATCGGCCATCGTTGGTCTCTCGTCTTTGCAGGTGTCGCTTTGCGCTGCGATTATAGGCGCACCGTGCGTTGCCATGGGTGCATTCGCGAATAGGGGCAAACCATCGCACGGTAGGCACGGACTCTGTTCCGTGCCCGTGCGCGCTGCACCACGATCTCGGTATAATCTGGTCGCGGAAAAGAAATCGCACAGACGATGACCGAGAGGAGTAGGCGGCGTCGCGCCGACAGGGAGCGTGGGTCGTGGACTGAAAGCCCGCGCCGGAGAGCAGCCGCTGAAGGTCGCTCGCGAGTCAATCCGGTGAACTGCGTTGCACAGTAGCCGGATTCGGGAATGCCCGTTACAGCGCCCAGAGCGTGTCTGCGTAGGCGGCATGCATGTGCCTTCGCAGACAAACTTCGGTGGTACCGCGGGAAGCGCCCTTCTCGTCCGATGAGGATGATGAAGGGCGTTTGTGTTTGAATGATTGACGATTAATGATTGATGATTGGCGACCGGCGACTAGCGACTAACGACCGGCGACCAGCAACAGCAACCAGCAACTAGCGACCGGAAACGACCGATGACCGAGCTATCCAAAACCTACGACCCGAAAGCGGTAGAGCGCCGCATCTACGACTGGTGGGAGAAGCACGGCTATTTCAAGCCGGAGAATCAGATTTATCTCGATCCGAACCAGCCGCAGTTCGTCATCACCATCCCCCCGCCCAACGTCACCGGCACGCTGCACATGGGCCACGCCCTCACCAGCGCGATCGAGGACGTGATGACGCGCTACCACCGCATGAAGGGCGCGCGCACGTTGTGGGTGCCGGGCACCGACCACGCCGGCATCGCTACGCAGGCCGTGGTGGAGAAGAAGCTGGAGCAAGAAGGCCGCCGCCGGCGCGACATGACCCGCGACGAATTCCTCGCCGAAGTGTGGGCGTGGAAGGAGCACTCCCAGCGCATCATCAACAACCAGCAGCGCGCCATGGGCATCAGCGTAGACTGGGACCGCGAGGCCTTCACGCTCGATGAGGAGCGCACCCTGGCCGTGCGCACCGCCTTCAAGCGCCTGTACGACAAGGGGCTGATCTACCGCGACACGCGCATGGTGAACTGGGATCCGGTGCAGCTCACCGGAGTGAGTGACCTCGAGGTGGAGGTAGAGGAAGAGGGCGAGCCGGGCTTCCTCTACTACGTGCGCTACCCGCTGCAGACTAACCGCTGGGAAGGGCCGCAACATCCGTGGGGTAGCGGGCGCTGGGCTGAGGGCGCGACCGAGTGGATCACCGTGGCGACCACCCGGCCGGAGACCATCCTGGGCGACACAGCAGTGATGGTGAACCCCGAAGACGACCGCTACACGCATCGCGTGGCCTGCCGCGCCATCCTGCCGGCCATCGGCCGCGAGATCCCCATCATCAGTGATAGCGCCGTGGACATGACGTTCGGCACCGGCGCGGTGAAGGTGACGCCGGCGCACGACTTCGTGGACTACGAAGTGGGCAAGCGCCATCATCTGCCGTTCGTCGAGGTGATGGACGAGACGGCGAAGATGAACGCGAACGCCGGGCCATACGCCGGCCTGGATCGTTTCGAGTGTCGAGAGCGCCTGGTGGCCGACTTGGAGAAAGAGGGGCTGCTGGTGAAGACCGAGCCGTACATGGTGAAGCTGGGCCGTGGTCAGCGCAGCGGCGCAATCATCGAGCCGCGCATCAGCCTGCAGTGGTGGTGTGACATGAAGGCGATGGCGCAGATGGCTGCCGACGCCGTGCGCAGCGGCCGCATCAAGATCGTGCCGGAGCGCTTCGAGAAGACCTGGTTCCAGTGGCTCGACAACATCCGCGACTGGTGCATCAGCCGACAACTGTGGTGGGGGCACCAGATTCCGGTGTGGTATGTGGAGAACGCAGAGACGTTGACACGCTCGCAGCAAGTTGGCGCGTCGGAACGTGATAACGTGCAACGTGCCAGCTTGCCAACGCAGTACTGCGCGCTGACCGAAGCCGACGCCTATCGCGCGGCGATCGCCGACTGGGGGCCGAACGTGGTGCTGCGCCAGGACGAGGACGTGCTCGACACGTGGTTCTCGTCCGGCCTGTGGCCGTTCAGCACGCTGGGCTGGCCGCGCGACACCGACGACATGCGGCGCTACTACCCCACCACCATGCTGGAGACCGGCTACGACATCCTCTTCTTCTGGGTGGCGCGCATGGTGATGCTGGGGCTGGAGCTGACCGGCGATGTGCCGTTCACTACCGTGTATCTGCACGGCCTGATCCGCACAGCGGACGGCAAGAAGATGAGCAAGAGCCGGCCGGACAAGATCATTGACCCGCTCGAGCTGATTGACACCTACGGCACTGACGCGCTGCGTTTCTTCCTGGTCACGGCCGGCGCGCCCGGCAACGACATCAAGATGGATGCGCGCAAGGTGGACGGTAAGTGGCGCAGCGACCGCATCGAGGGCGCGCGCAACTTCGCCAACAAGCTGTGGAACGCTGCGCGCTTCGTCCTGGGGAAGGTGTCGGAGACATCAAAAGTGTCTATGGTGTCAGAGGTGTCGGATAACGCCAAGACACCACCAACACTAATGACACTACCGACACCACCAACGCCGCCCCCCAGCCTCCCCGACGCCTGGATCTGCACGCGCCTCAACCGGGTGATCGCCCGCGTGCGCGCCTACATGGACGCCTACGAGTACGGCGAAGCCGGCCGGCTGATCTACGATTTCATCTGGAGCGACTTCTGCGATTGGTATCTGGAGTTCTCCAAGATCAAGTTGAACCCGGCAGTACTCGTGCAGATGCTCGACGCGGCGCTGCGCTTGCTGCACCCCTTCATGCCCTTCGTCACCGAGGAGCTGTGGCAGAAGCTGAAGGAGACGGCAGCCGGCCGCTGGCCGCTGCTTAGCTTCAACTACCCGGCGCTGATGCTGGCGCCCTATCCGCGGCCGGATGAAGTGCCTGCGACGGGCGACGATGCAGCGATGGCCGGCATGGCGCTGGTGCAGGAGGCCATCCATGCCATCCGCAACGCGCGCGCCGAATACAACGTGGAGCAAGGCCGGCGCATCCCGGCGTTGATCAGCGCCGGCGCGCACGTCGCCTACTTCGAGGAGATGCGTGAGAGCATCAAGATGCTGGCGCGCGTGGACGACGGGTTGGTGATCGCCGAGCACGTCTCGGCGCCGGAGCAGGCCGTGACGCTGGCTTTGGGCAGCGCAACGGTATACCTGCCGCTGGCCGGTTTGGTGGACTTCGAGGCCGAGCGCAAACGCCTGCGCGACGAGCTGGCCGAGCTGGAGGCGCAGATCGCCAAGAGCGAAGGCCTGTTGGCGAGCGACTTCAGCCGGCGCGCGCCGGCGGCTGTGGTGGAGAAAGAGCGCGCCAAGCTGGCCGACTTGCGGGCGCGGCGCGACCAGGTGCGCGAGCGACTGGCGGGTTAAAGCTCACAAGGTCTGAAATCCCGAGGGGACTAACGGGACTCAAAACCAATCGTCAGCGATCAGGGGCGCGATGCTGCGTTCATCTACCGCGCCTTGATGGAAAGACCGGAATCGTTGGACGCCGCCAAACCACGCCAGCACGGTGTCGCGATTGAGCTTCGTCGGAGTTGATGAGCACAGTGCGTTGTAGGACGACCATGGCCACGTGCGGAAGTCTTCCACGAAGCCGTGCTTCTGCGGGTTGAAGTGAATGTAGAAGATGAGATTGGTGAAGTGGCTGTACGATGTTACTTCGATGCGCCGAAACCGCTCTTCGAACAAACTACCCGTGCGGCCGTAGGCTTTGTTGATCGCCTGCGCATAGGCGTTAAAGAGATTGGAGAAACGACGGGATGGGTTGAACGTGCGCTGTGCCAAGCCCTCACAGGGTTCTGAACCCTGTGAGGGCTTCACGGCGCTCTCCCATTCTTCTTCCGTCTTTACTCGCACGAGCAGATGGAAGTGGTTGCGCAGCAAGCAATAAGCGTATGTATCTACCGCTGCGTGCACGTGTCGCACATAGAGTTCTAAAAAGTAGCGATAGTTACGCTCCTCGCGAAACAAGTCTTCGCCATTGTTGCCCCGATTGAACAGGTGATATGTGCGACCCGGCTGCAGAGGCGAAATGTTCTACATACGAAAGAGTGTAATCTATCCCTCACAGGGCCCACAGCCCTGTGAGGGATGCTTTCCGCGATGCTCAAGCGATTCGTTCAAGCAGCCTTGATTCTGGCAAACTTCCTCACCAACACACCCCTTCACGGCCAGTCGTCGCTTCCTCCGTCGGCGATCATCGTGGACGAGACCGACGCCGGCTTCCAGAAGTTCGGCCCGCCGCAGTGGTGGTACACCGCAACCGGCACCAGCTTCAACTTCTACGGCGGCGGAATGATCTACACCTTCAACGTGATGACCGACACGATCAACTACGCGCGTTGGTCGCTGCCGGTCACCGCGACGCTGCCGATGACCTACGAGGTGTTCGCGTTCATCCCGCGCTACCACAGCAGCACAACCAACGCGCGCTATGAGGTCGTCGCCGGCGGCGTGACGGCCACCGTCGCCATCAGCCAGAACCGCTACTACGCCGAGTGGGTTAGCTTGGGCATGCACGTCTTCAGCACGGGCGGCCCGAACTTCGTGCAACTGACCGACTCGACCGGCGAGCCGATCAACAGCCGGCGCATCGGCTTCGACGCGATCGCGTTCGTGCCACAGGTGAGTGTGACGCCGCCGGTCACGCTGCCGGCCGGCGCCTATCTGCCGATCACGGTCACGCCCAACATCGCTGCGACCACGTCGCGCTACATCGGGACGATGGATCCCGCGCGGCACTACGCCATGGGCTGCGCCTCTGGACGCGCAGGTGAGCAAGGCGTGATCATCCTGGCCTTCGGCCAGCCGTGGACGCAGGACGGCCAATACGGTGTGATCTACTACCAGCCCGGCTTCCCGTTCGCGCCGACCGGCGCCATTGCCGAGGCGAGCAAAGCCTTCCTGCGCGGTTACTGGGAATGCGCGCCGGCGACCGCCCGGCTCAGCGTCGCCATCGGCACCAACAACTACCGCGGCGCAACCTTACAGCCCGCCACCAGCTTCGCCCACGGCCAGGCTTGGGGACAGATGATCGGCCAGTTGCACACTTGGCTGCAGGATGCCGCGCCGCCCGGCGTGCGCGACCGCATCGCCGTGTTCGGTGGCAACGACATCGAGATGAGCTGGAACACGGCTGCGCTCACTAAGGCATGGGTGGACGGCTATGCCTCGGCCACGGCGCGCCCGTTCATCAACTTCGGCACGTGCGATGGCTGCCCGACCAGCGGCAACCCGACGCAGAACCCCAACAACGGCTGGACGGTGGACGACGTGTGGCAGGTGAACCGGCCGCCATACGCCATCCCCTTCCCGGAGATCTACCTGCGCAGCGGCGTGAACGCCGACCAGTGGTATCGCATGAGCTTGTATGCGGCGCAGAACAAAGGCGCTAAGCTCGCGTTCGGCGGGCTGCTGACGCAGTGGCAGGCGTGCCGGGACAGAGGCACGTGCGGCGGCCTGACCGACAACACGCCACAGCAAGGCTGGCGTCAATTGCAAGATGCGCTGAACGCCGACCCGCGCACGGCCATGCCGCTGCCGCCGCCCAGCGACATCACTTGGCGGAACGAGGGTCTCACCACGAAGCACATGAAAGACGCAATCGGAATTCGCGCAGACATATTGCGCATTCCGTCGGGTGACGGCGAGATTGTCGAAGGTGTAGCGCTGCCGCTTAGCGCGATGGAATTTCTTCCCGGCAACGCTTGGGACGGCGGTAACGCCGTCGTCTTCGCCGGCCTGGTGCGCGACCCGGCGACCGGCGGCGACGACGCGAATGCGCGCGGTGGCGTGTCCGTGTTCGAGGTGAGCCCGGCGGGCGAGTACGTCTTCCCGCCGCGCCTCATGCGCGCGCCGGCGCAGGCGGGGGCACTGCGCATCGTGCGCGCCGAAGGCAGCTTACTGACGCTGAGCGACGGCGCTGTGTCGTTGCAGTTCGACGCTGCCAAGCGTGACTGGATCAAGTGACACATGGGGAAGACCAGGCCGGCCAAGCCCAAGAAGCCCGACTTGCCCACGAAGGTCTGCCCGATTTGCGGCCGGCCGTTCGTTTGGCGCAAGAAGTGGGCGCGCGATTGGGAGGGCGTAGTCTATTGCAGCGAGCGTTGCCAGCGCGAAGCGCGCCGCCGGCGACGGCAGACCGCGGCCTAGCGCAGCGTCGCGCCGGTGAGCGCGCGCTCCTTCCAGCGTGCCCGGCCGGTGTAGCGCCAGCGGATCGAGTTGAGCAGCACTCCGATGCCGACGATGATTTGAAGCGGATAGAGCAGGCCAAGCAACCACGGCTGGCCGATGCGCCGGTTGACCAGCGCGAAGTTGGCCGCGGTGAGCGCGACGGCAACCGCCGCCGGCCAGTTCACTGCACCGTTCAGCGCGCCGGTGATCAATTCGACCGGCGGCAGCAGGAACAGCACGACACACACGGCAACGAAGGCCGCGCTCATCGCCAGCGATCCATTCAGAATCGAGAAAGCGTTCTTCGAGAAACCCGCCACCATCTCGCGAAAGCCGCGGTACATCCGGCAGCTCACCCAGTCGCCGTCGCTCAGCGCGATGCGATAGCCATGCCGCTTGAGCGACTTGCCTAGCGCGACGTCATCCAGAATTTGAGTGCGGATGGCGTCGTGGCCGCCGCTGGCAAAGTAGGCGTCGCGACGAACCAGCACGTACTGGCCGATGGCTGCGGCATTGACGGGGCGCAGCGCGCGCTCCAGGTAGATGCGCCATGGCGAGACGAAGTTGTAGATGAGCGTGAAGCCTGCCGGCGTGAACAGCCGCTCGCCCCAGCTCCCCATCACCTGGCGCGGGATGGCCGAGAACAGCGCGACGTCCAGGCCGAATGCGCGCTCGACGCCGGCGCGGATCGAATCCGCGCGATGCACGGTGTCGGCATCCACGAACAACAGCCATTCGCCGCGCGCTTGTTCGGCCAGCAATTGGCAAGCGCGGCTCTTGCCGTTCACGCCCGGTGGCAAGGGCTGGCGGTTGTGAATGACGCGCAGCCGTGGGTCATGCTGCGCCAGCCGGTCGAGGATTGCGCCGGTCGCGTCGGTCGAATCGTCGTCGAGGGCGATCACCTCGTAGTTCGGATAGTCCTGCGCCAGCAGCGAGCGGACGCACGGCTCGATGTTGTGCGCTTCGTTGCGCGCCGGCACGAGCATCGAGACCATCGGGGCATCTGCGCCGATGCGTTTGGCCCGGCGCGCCGCCCAGCCGGAGAAGGCGAGGTTGACCAGCAAGCCGACGAAGCCGACGGCGAGCGTGCCGGCGAGGAAGAGCGACCATGCATCTGTAAGCGCCATGGTGAATGTCCTGTTGATGAACAGCGTGTTTTTGCACCCTTGATGTTGACAGAGAAGGCTGAGCTGGGGATGAAAGCAGTTGACAACCTCGCTACAATCTCTTCTCCATGGCCGATGCGTATATCGTCCCCCCGCACAGCGTCGAGACCGAAGAGGCTGTCCTTGGGTCGCTGCTGATTGACCCCGAGGCGGTCGTGCGCGTCGCCAGCTTCCTCGCGCCGGAGCACTTCTACGTGGTGAAGCATCAGTGGATCTACGAGGCGATGCTGCGCTTGCATGAGCGGCGCGAGCCGATAGACCTGCTCACGGTGTCGTCGGAACTGGCGCACAACAACCGGCTCGACGAAGTCGGCGGCGAGCCGTATATCGCGCAGCTCACCAACGCCGTGCCCACGGCACTGAATGTGGAGGCCTACGCCCGCGCGGTGGAAGCATTGGCCGTGCGCCGGCGCATGATCAACGCCGCCGGCGAGATCGCGCGCATCGCCTACGACCAGTCGCTGCCTATCCAGCAGGTGATCGAGAAGAGCGAGGCGGCCTTGTTCGGCGTCACCGAAGGCCACGGAGAAGGGCACATGGTGCCGATCCGCAGGGCAGTGAGCGACTTCTTCGAGCGTCTGGAGTATCTGCATGAGCACCGCGACGAACCGCTCGGCATCCCCACCGGCTATCACGACCTCGACCGGCTGACCGGCGGCCTGCAAAAAGGTGACCTGATCATCGTCGCTGCCCGGCCGGGCGTGGGCAAGACGTCGCTGATGCTCAACATCGGCTACCACGCGGCGCTCAAGCATCGCCAGCGCGTGGCGATCTTCAGCCTGGAGATGGGGAATGAGCAACTGGTGCAGCGCTTCATCGCCTCCGAGACCGGCATAGATTCGCAGCGCCTGCGTATCGCCGATCTGAAGGACGAGGAGTGGGGCGCGCTCACCCGTGTCTCGATGCAGATGGCCGACCAAATGATCTTCCTGGACGACACGCCGTCGCTCAGCCCGCTCGATTTGCGGGTGAAGGCGCGACGCATCTACCAGGAATACGGCCTCGACTTGATCATCGTGGACTACCTGCAGTTAATGTCCGGCGAAGCCGGCGCGCGCAGCGACAACCGCGTGCAAGAGATCTCCTACATCTCGCGCTCGTTGAAGGCGATCGCGCGCGAGTTGAAGGTGCCGCTGATCGCCGGCAGCCAGCTCTCGCGACTGGTCGAACAGCGCAGCGACAAACGGCCGATGCTGAGCGACCTGCGCGAGAGCGGCAGCATCGAGCAGGATGCCGACATCGTCATATTCATTTATCGCGATGAGTTGTATAACCCGGATACCGAGTTCAAGAACATCGCCGAGATTCACGTGGCGAAGAACCGCAACGGCCCGACCGGCAAAGCGATGCTATTCTTCGATCGGCGGCTCACATCGTTCAAGAACTTGGCGAAGGAGCGAATTGAGCTGTGAGCTGTGAGTATTGGAGATTGGAGATGATGTTGCGGTTAATCTCTAATCTCAAATCTCAATCTCTGACATCTGACGTCTGACGTCTGACTTCTGACTTCTGACCATGCTCGACGACTTCATCGCGAACACGCTTGCGCAGGTGGATGACCTGGCCGAGTTGAAGGTCAGCCTGGTCGCGCTGCGCCTGCTGGAAGGCAAGCTTTCGCCCGCGCCCTTCGTCACTGAAGGCGAGTTGATGGCGCATCCGGCCGTTCGCGATGGGCTGAGCTTCCCGGCGATCACGCTGCGCCCGGCGCTGCAGCGCGCCGTGGCGCGCGGCACGTTGTTGTGTGCAAGCGTTGGTGACGGTGAGCCGCGCTACTTCGCCAACAATGAAGCCGGTCGCCGTGCCGTTGAAGCGATCCAAAGCGTCACGGCGCAGCCAGAAGGCAAAACGACGAAGTGTGCCGAATTGCTCGCCCGCGCCGCGTTTGAGATCGAGCGCCTCGAGGCGATCGAGGCATATGAGCCGGCGCCGGAAGACCTGCCCATGCTCGAAGAGTATCTGGCGCGCGGCTACACCGAAGCGGAGATCATCACCGCCGTGCGCGCAGCGTTGCACACGCCCCGGCCGAAGCACACGCCGCCGCGGACGCTGCGCGCGTGTCTGGCAATACTGGATGCGCAGCCGCCGGCATCGCCGTCGGAGTACTACCAAGTGATCGTGGCCAAAGCTGCGCCGCCGCCCGAAGAGATCGTGAATTTGCGCGAGCGCCTGGGGCGCGAGCCGACCGGCCGCGAGTACGATCTGGTGCGCACGGCGACCGGCATGTTCGGCCTGCGCGCCGTGCTCGACGGGCTGAAGCGCGTGACGCGCGACGGCAACGTGAACGTGGACGCGCTGATCCCGCTGCTGGCCGAGCGCGAAGAGGCGATGCTGGCACTGCAGCGCAGCGGCGCGCGCGCCGAGTCACACATGCAGGAACTCGTCGCGCTCTACGAGTCGGCCTTCGGTTTGCCGCCCACGCCTACCGTGGCCGACGAGATGCGGTTGTTGTGGGACGAGGTGGGCGACTGGGCCTTGTGGCGCAGCGTCTTCGCCTACGCCGCCGGCCAGAACAAACGAAGCTGGCCCTACGTGAAGAAGCTCCTGCGGCATCCGTCGCCAGACGTGTTCACGCCGCCGCCGGTCAACGCGACGGCGCAGTTTGCGTTCGATGAGTACAAGCGGCGGGTCAACCGGACGCTCGACGGGCACATCGCCGCCGATATCAACGCGCTGGCAACACAAATCACCGATCCGGCGCGCTGGACGACCGCCTTCGACAAAGCCGCCGAGGCGAACGCGCTGCGCTGGGACTATATTCGCAAAGTGCTGACTGCTTCGTCGCAAACGAAGCGGGGAGGGACGGACAAAAATGGCAGACGAGGAGAAACCACGCAACGGAAGGGACGCACCTACAGCCGGCCGCAAGTCGAATACACCGAGGCCGACCGCCAAGCGGCTCGCGAGCGCGCTCGACAACGCATTGCCAGCCGGCGTGGGCAGAGCGACGCGTCCTGATGCGAGCGCCGCGCCTCTGCCGAGCCGGAGTGACCCCGATGCGCCGGTGGATGCGCAGGATGGCGCGGATTGTGATTACTGCGGCAACAAGCGCTTCGTGCTGGACGCATACGGCGAATTGAAGCCTTGCCCGAAGTGCGACACGGCGCAGCGCTGGAAGCTGGCTTCGCTCGCCTCCTTCTCATCACGCAACGCTTTCTCGGCCAAGCAAACCTTTCTCAACTTCAAAACGCGCTTCAACGGCGTCGAGGACGAAACGTTGGTGGATTGCCTGGAGAGCGCAGAGGCATTCGCCAACAACCCGTTCGGGCGCTGGTTGGTGATCTGGGGCGAGCGCGGCAGCGGCAAGTCGCACCTGTGCGCCGCGGTGGACAATCACCTGATGCAAGCTGGCATCCCGTCGCTGTTCATCACCATGCCCGATCTGCTCGCGTCGCTGCGCGAAGCCATCGAGCTGCAGTCGAACACCGAGCAGGAGAGCTTTACCGGCCGGATGAACGTCTTCAAGACGGCGACGGTGTTGATCATTGATGACCTGGGCGCAGAGCCGTCTTCGCCTTGGTCGGACAGCGTGCTGTTCGAGATCCTCGACTACCGCTATCGCAACCGGCTGGCCACGATGATCGCGACCAACGTGAACCCCGACGACTTCGACTATCGCATCGCTTCGCGCATGCAAGACACGGAGCTGAGCACGGTGATCGAGAACGCGGCGCCGGACTATCGTCGCCGCCCGCTGAGTGAGAAGCGATGACAGGACACCGCGGCGACATGCCGGCAACCGGGAAGCTGTGGGGCGGACGCTTCAGCGGCGAGACCGATGCGCTGATGAAGCGCTTCAACGATTCGATCGGGTTCGACATCCGCCTCTGGGACGCCGACATCCGCGGCAGCATCGCCTACGCCGGCGCATTGGCGCGCGCGGGCGTGATCACCGAGAATGAGGCGGCGACGCTGGTGCGCGGCCTGCGCGAAGTGCACGCCGAGTTCGCCGGAGGGCGGTTCGAGGTCAAGCCCGGCGACGAGGACATCCACACCGCCGTCGAGCGCCGGTTGAAGGAGATCGTCGGTGAGGTGGCCGGCAAGCTGCACACCGGCCGCAGCCGCAACGATCAGGTCGCGACCGATTTGCGCCTGTTCTGCCTCGACGCGATACGCGATGCACAGCACGCGATATGCGATCTCCAGTCCGCATTGCTCGCCCAAGCCCGGTCGCACGTCCGCACGCTGATGCCCGGCTACACGCACTTGCAGCGGGCGCAGCCGATCACGTTTGCGCATTGGTGCTTGAGTTACTTCTGGCAGTTCGCCCGCGACGTGGAGCGGCTGGACGATTGCGCCCGGCGCACGGCCGTATTGCCGTTGGGCTCCGGCGCGCTGGCCGGCAACCCCTTCGCGATTGACCGCGAATCTCTGGCGGCGGAGATCGGTTTTACGCCGCGGAGGCGCGGAGGAGCAGAGGATAGGAAAGACGCCGCCGTGCCTTCGCGTCTCCGCGGTCAAGTTACTCAGAACAGCCTGGATGGCGTGAGCGATCGCGACTTCGTCGCCGAGTTGTTGTTTTGCTGCGCGATGATCGGCGTGCACCTGAGCCGGCTGGCCGAGGACCTGATCGTCTATTCCACAGCCGAGTTCGGCTTCGTGACCTTCGACGATGCCTACGCCACCGGCTCTAGCCTGATGCCGCAGAAGAAGAACCCCGATGCGATGGAGCTGGCGCGCGGCAAGGCGGGCCGGCTCATCGGCAATTTGACGGCGGTCTTGACGATGCTCAAAGGGCTGCCGATGAGCTACAACAAGGACCTGCAGGAGGACAAAGAGCCGCTGTTTGACTCGCTCGACACGCTGGCGCTTGCGCTGCCGGTGGCTGCCGGCGCGATCCGCACGCTGAAGGTAAACGCCGAGCGCATGCGCGCCGCGCTCGATCCGGCGATGCTGGCGACGGATGTGGCCGAGTATCTCGTGCGCAAAGGTGTGCCCTTCCGCGAGGCGCATCATCTCAGCGGCCGGGCGGTGGCGCTGGCCGAGTCGAAAGGCGTGAGGTTGAATGAGCTGGAGATTGGAGATTGGAGATTGATTTCGCCGCGCTTCGACCAAGACATCGTGCGCGTGTTCGACTTTGCGCAGTCGGTGGCATCGCGCGACGTGACCGGCGGGACGTCGCCGCGCGCCGTGCGGGAACAAATTCGGCAGGCGAAGCGATGGCTGGACGCAAGACGCAAGACGCAAGACGCAAGACGCACGACTTGAATCATTCATCTTCCATCGTTCATCTTTCATCTCTGAAAGAGCATCTGGTCAACGGCGGCCGGGTGGAGCGCGCAGGCAACACGGTTCGCCTGACCATCCCACCGGCGACGTCTGCAGCCTACACCGACGCGCAGCTCGACGACTACGAGCATGCGCTCCCGCGCCGGTTCGCCAACTGGCCGCCGCAGCGGCTGCGGTTGCGCGCGCGCTTCTCGCACCCCGCCGGCGCGTTGAAGGGCACGGCCGGCTTTGGTTTTTGGAATCACCCGTTCACCCGTGAAGGCGGTGTGATCGAGCCGCCGTGCAACGTCTGGTTCTTCTACAGTTCACCGGAGTCGGACATGCAGATCGTGCGTGACGCGCCCGGCCATGGGTTCAAAGCTGCGTCGCTGCACACGCCGCTGCCTTCTACGGAGCGGCGAGGTGTGCAGGCCGGCCTGACGAAGGCGATGATGGCCGTCGGCAACTTGGCGCTCAAGTTGCCCGGCATCTCTGTGCTGGCGATGGCTGCGGCGCGCTCAATCGTCCAGGCACGCGAAGCCTTGCTCGACCTGGACATGACGCAGTGGCATCGCTACGAGCTGGACTGGCTGCCCGACGTCGCAATCTTTCGTGTGGATGGAGAAGAAGTGTTGCGCGCGCCGTCGCCGCGCGGTTCCCTGGGCTTCGTCGCTTGGGTGGATAACTATCGCGCCGTCGCCACGCGCTCAGGAGAATACACCTTCACCTATGTGGATGTGCCCGAGGCGCAGTGGATGGAGCTGGAAATTGAAAATTGAAAATTCAGAATTGAGAAACCAGAATTCAGAACTCAAAGTTCAAAGCGCATAGCTCACAGCTCATAGCTCCTCCTCAAACATGCTGCTGATGGATTCGCCGTTGTGGGTACGGCGGATTGCCTCGGCCAGCAGTGGCGCGATCGAGATCACGTGCATGTTCGGCAGGCGCTTCTCCGGCGGAATCGGCACGGTGTTGGTGGCGACGATCTCGTCCACGTCGGTCTGCGCGCGCAGGCGCTCGATGGCCTTGCCGGTGAACAACCCATGCGTGCAGGCGACCGACATGCGGCGCACGTTGCGTTTGCGCAGGCACGCCAGCGTCTCGATGATGGTGCCGGCGTTGGCGATCTCGTCGTCGAGCACGATCGCGTTCTTGCCGTCCACATCGCCCACGATGTCCTCGATCACCACGCGATCGTCGGAGAGGCGCTGCTTGCTCCCCGCCGCTACCGGCAGCCGCAACAGGCGCGCGAACTTCGCCGCCGACTTGGCGTTGCCGAGATCGGGCGAGACGACCACCGTGTTATCTAAGTCGCCGCGCTCCTTGTAATAACGCGCCAGCGTAGTCAGCGCGTTGAGGTGATCCACCGGCACGCTGAAGAAGCCGTGCACCTGCGGCGAATGCAGCGTCATGGCGATGACGCGATCCGCGCCGGCAGTCTTGAGCAGGTCGGCCACCAATCGCCCGGCGATGGAAATGCGCGGCGCGTCCTTCTTGTCCGAGCGCGCATACGCGTAGTGCGGGATGACGGCGGTGAGGCGCGCTGCCGCCGAGCCTTTGGCGGCGTCCAGCATCTGCAGCAGTTCCATCAAGTTCTCCTGCACCGGCGGGCAAATCGGCTGGATGAAGAAAACGTCGGCTTCCCGGCAACTGGTCAGGAGCTGAACTTGGATGCAATCGTTACTGAAGCGCCGGATCTCTACAGGCGAGAGCGGCAAGCCCAGATGTTGACAGATCTCCTCTGCAAGCTCGCGATGTGCGCTGCCGCTGAAGATGGTGATGCCTCGCATGTTGCCTTCCCTTCGTGTTCGATGAACATTATATGGAGGACGGCGTTGCTTAGTGGGTCACTTGCGAGGCTTCGCTTTTCAGTTCTGGAATGCAGGCGCTACCGGCATCCGTCAACCAGTACGTCGCGGATGGGAATTTCTTATTGCTGCTGATCAAGCCCAGCTCGACGAGCGCCTCGACGTCGGCCGGATCCACCGGTTCGGTGCGATCATCAGGGTGATGGAGCGCATAGAACTTGCGTCCCTCGATGTCGCGATGGTCTTTCAGGCGCAGGCCGTACGCCATCGCGCGCATGATCCGCCGCTGCGATTCGGTCAGTTGCATCCTCTGCTGTTGGGACTGCCTTGCCGCTGCCGCAATCAGCCGAGTTCATGCACGTAGGCTTGAAGCTGGCGCTGGTTGATCTTGACGTACTTGTCGGGGATGATCTGCGCCATCTCCTCCTCGGTCAGGCGAAACGCCAGGATCGCCAGCGCATCCTCCGGCGATTGGCCGTAGGCCAGCTTCTTCTTGCCATTCTTCATGTCGAACAGATACATGTAGTGAGGGTTAGAGAAGCTGCTCATAGCTGGATTATGAGGCTACGCCTTCGCCAACGCATCCCAGAAGTTTGCACGTTGCTGCCGGATGGTGGCCAGACCACGATTGATCTCGTCGTCGTACTTGCCGCTCAGCAGATCGCGATAGAACTGGTAATCAATGCCTTTCACCTTCTCGTCGTCGGGATAGCGGTGATAGTTCTCCTTCGACATCAGGCTCTTGCCCTCGGCAATGATCTGGTGGCCGAGCGCCGAGCCGGGGTAGGGGGCGTAGAACGAGATGGACGGCATCATGCGCTTGGTGTACTTGATCATGCGCATCGTCTTGAAGGCGTCTTCGCGCGTTTCGCCGGGAATGCCGAGCATGATGTTGCTCCAGAACACCGGCGGCTTCAAGCCCTTGGCTTCCATGTCGTCCCCGATGCGGGTGAGCAGGTCAATGGTGAAATAGTTGTCCTCCTCGGTGCACTCCTTGTTGAGGATCTTCAGCACGCGATCGCTGCCGCTCTCGAAGCCGATGGACACCGTGCTCCAGTTCGTCTTGCGCACAAGCGCTTCGAACAGATCCGGCCATTGCCGGACGGTATCGGCCCGCGCAGCCGCCCAGTAGGGCCATGTCTTATTGGCGTACTTCGGATACTTGTCGAGCCACTCTTCCAGCCACGAAGGGTTCTGGAAGAACATCGAGTCGTGAATGACGACCGAGCCGATCGGGCCATAGGTCTCGTCCAGGTAGTTCAGCTCCTCGATCACCATATCCACCGGCCGGCGGCCCATGTTGGGGATGTAGCTGTTCTCGTTGCAGAAGGCGCACTGCCATGGGCACACCCGGCTGGTGAGGATCGTCGCGACCGGCGGCGGCCCCCAGCCGCACTCCGGCTCAAGCGGCCAGTTGAACTTGGCGGCCAGCTTCTTGCTGGCCGGTTCGGGCCACAACGTGCGGTCAATCATCGGCCATTCGGCCATGCTCTTGGCGCCGACCCCCAGGATCACGCGCGGGAAGGCGTCGGGGTTGGTGACCAGGTTGACGATGACGTTTTCGCCCGGCCCCTGGCAAATCTTGTCGAACTCGGGCACGGCTAGCATTTCATCAAGGGCGACCGTGGCGTGCATACCACCGGTGAGCACGATGCCATGGGGATTGACCTTCTTGAAGATCTGCGCCGAGCGATAGGCCACCGGGTAGGTGTAGCTGCGCACGTTCATGATGAGCATATCGTAACCTCTCATGCGCTTCTCCACTTCCTCCCAGCTCGTGCACTGGCGCGTGCTGAACATGTCGGTCATCACACCGTTTTGGTGGAGGATGGTGCGCAGCAGGCCCATGCCGTGATCCTGCCATTGCTCGTGTGGGCCGGCCGGGTTCACCAGGTCGCCCAGATCACCCAGGTCTAGCCACAGGCGTTTGGGCTCCTTGCCTTCCGGCTTCACCTTCGGGTTGAAGAGGTTTTTGAACATCGCTCTTGAAATTCGCCGATCCGCAGAAGTGACTCAACCGATGCTAATACTAAAACCGCGCCCTGGAAATTGACACGACGCAACGCCGGCATTTGCCCGGCGAAAAAAGCATCAAGTCCTGGACGCCGAATTCCCGCGCATTGAAATGCGAGAGCAACGGCGTCCAGAACTCGCTGTGTATCAGGTTGGGATTAGTGGCAACCGCAGCCGGAGCCGCAGCTCGCGCCCTCGTCGGTCGAGGCGCTATCCTTCGTCCTGAACGAATGGCCGCAGCCGCACGAGGAGACGGCGTTCGGGTTGTCAATCTTGAAGCCGCCGCCCATCAAGCTATCCACGAAGTCAATCGAGGCGCCGCTCAGATACATCAGGCTGGTCGGGTCAATGAAGAGCCGGATGCCGTTCTGGTTGACGACCGTGTCGAATTCGCGAGGCTGGGCCTCGAACGCCATGCCGTATTGCAGGCCGGAGCAGCCACCTCCGGCGACGAACACGCGCAGGCCATAGTTGGGGATGTTGCGCTGATGCAAAAGTTCGCGCAGCTTCGCCTCGGCGGCCGGGCTCAGCGTCATCGCCGGCGGCTCCGCCGCTGCGGGCTCGGTCTTCTTTTCGATCAAATCAACGGTTGCCATCGTCTTTTGCTCTCCTTAAATCTAAAGTGCCGACAGAATCGGACGCGCGTCCGTTTTCGATCCGTATTCGACGCGCGGGTAGCCGCGCGTTTTTGGTGACACGGATTGTAGCATGGACGGCGTGCTTCGATGGGGTGCATTAGTTCTACGGGGGCATTATGCAGATTTGCGCGGCGGATGAATCCGCGCGCAACGCATGGCAAAGCCGGCACACGGCCGGCTTTGCCCCCAACGGTTTGCTCCTATCGGCGAATGTCCCCGCGACTCATCAAGAAATAAGCCGGATGGGTATAATCGCGCCGGATTTCACAAGATGGCCGACCCGCTCTATTGGGATGACGCCTACCCGATCGCGCTGTTGCTGCGCGCTGCGCACCCCAACGTGGCCGACCCGACAATGCTCGACTTGCGTGTGCTGCGCGACTGGGTCATCCGGCTCGATGGGTTCAGCGACGATCGCGACGCATGGCCGGTCGAATGGTTGGAACGCATCCAGATGGAGTGGGTAGAACTGCTATAGGAGTTGCTAGGTTGTCGGGTTGCTGGGTTGCTGTGCTGCTGCGTGGACGAGCAATCGCACGACCGACGAGATGGAGAGTGTGGAGATGGCTGAACCGACCAATGCGAACGCGCCCGAAGCATTTCAGAACGACCCGCGCGTGCCAGACGAGTTGAAGAACAACGTCTTCATCACCTCGCTGGACAAGATCTACAACTGGGGACGCAAGCGGAGCGTATGGCCGATGCTGTTCGGCCTGGCCTGCTGCGCCATCGAGATGATCGCCACCGCCGCCAGCCGGCACGACCTCGCGCGCTTCGGCTGGGAGCTGATGCGCGCCAGCCCGCGCCAGGCCGACTTGATGATCGTCTCCGGCACCGTCACTAAGAAGATGATCCCGCAGATCGTGCGCCTATACAACCAGATGCCGGAGCCGCGCTACGTCATCGCCATGGGCGCATGCGCCACAGCCGGCGGCCCCTTCAAAGAGGGCTACAACGTCGTCAGCGGTGTGGATAAGTTCATCCCTGTGGACGTTTACATCACCGGCTGCCCGCCGCGACCGGAAGCCCTGCTGCATAGCTTCATCAAGTTGCAGGAGAAGATCGAGAAGCAGTCGCTGCGCAACGTGCCGTGGTACCAGAAGGGCGAGGAGGACGTCGTTCCCGTTCCGGTGCTAGGGCCCGATCTGGTGGACCTGCGGCGCGCACAAGAGATCAAGGAGAAGGCGGCACAAGCTGCGCCTGCGCAGGAACAGCCGGCCGCTTGATGAGGAAGGAGAACGATGGCTGAAGAGACGACCAATCCCACCCCGGCTGAGACACCTGCTGCGCCAAAAGCCGCGCCTGCCGCCAAGCCTGCCTCTCCTGCGCCTGCCGGCGCTGCCAAAGCTGCGCCTGCTGCAGCCGCCGCTAAACCGGCGGCTGCCAAGCCTGCCGGCCATGCTGCGCCAAAAGGCCCACCGCTCGCCACGCTGACGCCGGAGCTGCTGCAACTGCAACAGCAATTCGGCGAGAACGTGATCACGCCTGCGCCGTACGTTGGCGTGCTGGTGAACGACTTGAGCAAGCTGCGCGACGTGATGACCTATGTGCGCGACCAGTTGGGGTTCGACATGCTCGCCAACGCGACCGCGGTGGACTACATCAAGGAAGGCTACATCGAGGTGGTCTATCACCCGCAGCGGTCGAAGGGCGGCCAACCGATTACGCTCAAGGTGCGCGTGCCGCGCGGGAACGATCCGGTCGCGCCGACCGAAGTCGCCGTGCCCTCGCTTACGCCGATCTACGCCGGCGCGGAATTCCAGGAACGCGAGATCTACGACATGTACGGCGTGCGCTTCGAGGGCCATCCCGACTTGCGCCGCATCTTGACTTGGGAGGGCTTCTACGGCTGGCCGCTGCGCAAGGACTGGCACGAGCCCTACTACGAGGGCGATACCAAGCCGTTCGATTCGCGCTGGCCAAGCGGCCACCATCAACTCGCCGAGGAGCGCGTGCCGTGGGAGGACAACGTCAACTATCCGCCCGGCTTCGACCCGTTGAACTTCAACGCCAACCCGGACGCCGGCCTGTATGACAGCATGGCCAGCGGGGTGCCCGGCTTGGCGGTCGAGTCGAATGGTCACGCGCCCCAGCCGAAGGGCGTCGGCGCGGCGGTGCCGGTGCTCGACCGCAACTACAACAACTTGGCCGACGACGAGGAGCTGCGGACGGACCAGATCATCGTCAACATGGGCCCGCAGCACCCATCCACGCACGGCGTGTTGCGCATGGTGGTCAAGCTCGATGGCGAGATGGTCACCGATCTCAAGCTCGTGCTCGGCTACCTGCATCGCAACCACGAGAAGATCGGCGAGCGCAACACCTGGCTGCACAACATCCCCTACACCGACCGGCTGGATTACATCTGTGGCCTGGCCAACGAATTGGGCTACGTGATCACGGTCGAGAAGATGATGGGCATCAAGCCGACCGAGCGCGCCGAATACCTGCGCGTAATCATGGCCGAGCTGACGCGCATCGAGTCGCACTTCTGGGCCATTGGCTTCCTGCTGAACGACCTGGGCGCGTTCTACACGCCGGCGCTCTATTTCATCACCGAGCGCGACTTGATCCTCGACTTGTTTGAAGCGGTGACCGGCAGCCGGCTGATGTGCAACTACATGCGCTTCGGCGGGGTCAGCCGCGACTTCACCGAGGCGCAGATCATGCAAGCGCGCGAGCTGGCCTTCGAGCGCATCCCGCGCAAGATTGACGAGCTGGAGCAGTTGCTCACCGACAACGAGATCATCAAGGCGCGCACGATCGGCGTCGGCTACCTGCCCGCCGAGCGCAGCATCAACTACAGCCTGACCGGGCCGTGCCTGCGCGCCGCCGGCGTGCCCTACGACATCCGCCGCGTGGATCCCTACAGCATCTACGACCGCTTCGACTTCGAGATCCCGGTGTTCTACGGCGCGGATGTGTACGATCGCTATCGCGTGCGCGTGGCCGAGATGCGCCAGTCGCTGCGCATCGTGCAGCAGGCGCTCAACCAGCTCGACCAGACCAAGCCGGGCGACATCCAGGCCGGTAAGAAGGCCTATAACCACCGCGTGCCGGCAGGCGAAGCCTATGGCCGCGTGGAGACGCCGAAGGGCGAACTGGGCTTCTACTTGGTCAGCGACGGCGGCCAAAATCCCTATCGCTACCATGTGCGCTCGAGTTCGTTCATCAACTTGAACTCGCTGAAGGAGATGACCGTCGGCCACAAGGTCGCCGACGCCGTCGTCATCCTCGGCTCGTTGGACATCGTGTTGGGAGAAGTAGATCGGTGAAGAATCTTTCATCTTTCATCTTTCACCTGTCATTTTTGCAGCCGTATCGGCAGCGCCAAATGAACGATGAGAAATGAAAGATGAAAGATGACAAATGGAGAATCCGAAATGGGTTTGATGGGAACCGGCATCCTGAAGGGTCTGGGCGTGACCCTCAGGCATTTCATTGACACCTACGCGGAAGATCTGAAATACATCCTGAACAAGGGTGGCGTGCAGCCGCGCCCACTGCGCCGGCAAAGCCCCAAGAATCGCGGGCTGGTCACGGTCGAATACCCTCGCGAGCGCCTGCCGCTGCCGGAGAACTTCCGCTACGTGCCCTTCTTGGTCTACGACACCGAGAAGCAGGACGACAAATGCACCTCGTGCGGCATCTGCGCCAAGGTGTGCCCGCCGCAATGCATCTGGATCGTGCGGACGGAAGACCCGGTCACCAAGCGCCCCGTGCCGCAGCCGAAGGAGTTCTACATTGACACCACCATCTGCATGAACTGCGGCTACTGCGCGGAGTTCTGCCCGTTCGATGCGATCAAGATGGATCACGACTACGAACTCAGCTACTATCCACATCAAGAGCCCAGCGCGCGCATGGTGCACGACAAGGCCCGCCTGACCAAGCCGGACACCTATCACGCTTCCATCCACCCGACCGATTGGCGCCGCGAACTGGAAGACCGCGCAGCCGAGGAAGCGAAGAAGAAGGCTGCTGCCGAAGCCAAGGCCAAAGCCGACGCTGCTAAGCCGGCTGCCGGCGCTGCACCGGCAGCTAAGCCTGCCGCTGCTGCGAAGCCGGCGGCGCCGGCCGGCGCGGCCAAACCGGCTGCTCCTGCGCCGAAGCCAGCCGATGGGCCGGAGAACCCGGCACAAGCCGACGCCGGGAAGGCCGGCAGTGAGTAAAGCGCGCGGATTCTGGTAAAGTTCAGGCCCTGAATCTACATGGGTAATATCTTCGACTTCCTGCTCGTCAACCCGATGACGAATGCGATCATGCTGCTGTACGGGTTGCTCTTCAACCAGTACGTGCTGGCCATCATCGCGTTGACGTTAATCATCCGCCTGGTCACGCTGCCGCTCACGCTGAAGCAGCAGATCTCCGCCTTCAAGATGCAAGCGATGCAGCCGCAGATCAAGGCGTTGCAGGAGAAATACAAAAGCGATCCGCAGCGGTTGCAGGCCGAGATGCGCAAGCTGGGCTTCAACCCGCTGAGCGGATGCCTGCCGCTGCTCATCCAGTTCCCCATCCTGATCGCGCTCTACCAGGCCATCATCCGCACGCTGACGGTGACGCCGCTCAGCACGCTGGAGCTGGGCAACCACCTCTACGGCTTCCTGCCCGGCCTCTCCACGCTGGTGCCGATAGATTCCCGTTTCTTGCTGTGGGATCTGGGCCAGCCCGACCCGCTCTTCATCATCCCAATTCTGGTCGTGGTGAGCACCTACTTTGCCAACAAGGTGATGACGCCGCCGACGACCGATCCGACCATGCGGCAGACCAACCAGATGATGCAGTTGATGATGCCGCTGATGTTCGGCTTCTTCATGCTCAGCACGCCGGTTGGATTGGGCGTGTATTGGATCGTCTCGAACCTGATCGGCATCGTGCAGTACTACGTCACCAAGCCGAGCCTGGATCGCGCCCGTGCGCTGCACGCTGCCCCGGCAGCCGGCGCCGTCCCCAGCGCTGCTCCGGCCGTCAAGGCAGAAGCAGCAGAGAAGCCGCTCTTCGAGCCGCCCAAGTCCAAAGTGAAGGCCAAGTCCACCGGCCGGGTCAATCGCTCCGTCTCGGCTTCGAAGAGCAGCGCCAAGGATGGGAGCGGCAAGGGCAGCAAAGTCACGACTACGCCGCAGTAAACCCTTCGGACATGTAGCTAGAAAGATGCCTGCAATCGAAGTTTCAGCACCCGACGTCGAGAGCGCAATTGCGCAAGGCCTGCAACAACTCAATCTCATCCGCGCCGAGGTCAAGATCGAAGTGCTCGACGAGGGAAGCCGGGGCGTATTGGGGATCGGCGCGAAGCCGGCCCGCGTTCGCCTGACGCCGTTCGCTGAACTCGAGGCACAACAAGCCGCCCCAGCGCCTGCTGCTGCTCCTCCTCCTCCTGCATCGGCAGCGATTCAGGGATCTCCTCCGCCTATTGCAGAGGCATCGCCCCCCGTCGTCCAGAAGTCAGTCGAGCTGCCGGCCGGCGCGCCGGCCTCGAACGAAGCGCCTGAAGACGCGCCTGCGCCGAAGATCGAAGGCGAAGAGCTCGCGCTCACGCTGGTGCGAGACATTCTGCGGCGCATGGGGATCAAGCGTTACGAGGTGAAAGTGAAGAGCATCTTCCCGGCCAACAGCGAGGAAGAGCCTTCCATCTGGGTAGACGTCACACTCGTCAACGCCTTCGACGAGGAGTTGATGCTCAGCCATCAGCGCGAAGGGTTGAACGCGCTGCAGACCGTTGTGCAGACGATGTGGTCGCACCGCACCAGGAGTAGCTTGCGCGTGAACGTGGACGTCAACGGGTATCGCCGGCGGCGCGAACAGCAGTTGATCAACATGGCCCGGCGCCTGGCCGACAAGGTCGTCGCCAACGGCAAGCCCATCACGCTTGAGCCGATGCCGGCAAATGAGCGGCGCATCGTGCACATGGCGCTGCGCGACCGTCCCGGCGTGTTCACCGAGAGCTGCGGCGAAGGCGCCTCGCGCAAGGTGCAAATCAAACCGAAGAAGTGACGCGCGACGCAATACGCGATGCGGAAGCGGAATACGCTGCGCATTGTGTGACGCGCCGGCAAGGTCGCTCTCATGCCGCCCGACTATCTCGCCATCGGACACGTCACCGAGGACGTCTGGCGTGATGGGAGCGTGACCCCCGGCGGCACGGCTTGGTTCGCATCGCTGGCCGCCCGACGCATCGTGGAGCGCGTGAGCGTGTTGACCGCCGCGGCGGAGAGCTACGACACCGAGAAGTTCCTGCCCGACATCCACGTGCATCGCATCCCATCGCCGACCACGACGCAGTTCGAGAACATCTACACCCCGCATGGTCGCATCCAGTACACGCGCCCCAGCCCGGTTCGCCTGGAACCGGCGCACCTGACCGACGAGCTGCGGCAGGCCAGGATCATGCACCTCGCGCCGGTGTGCGACGAGGTGAGCCCGGCATTCGCAGCCGAAGCACCGCCCGGTGCATTCATCGGCGTGACGCCGCAGGGATGGCTGCGCCGATGGGACGAGACCGGCCGCGTCTACGCCAAGCCTTGGGATGCTGCGCCGCATGTGCTGGCGCGCGCCGATGCTGTGGTGATCAGCATTGACGACGTGGCCGGCGATTGGCGGCTGGCGCTCACCTGGGCTGCTCAGGCACGCTTGTTCGTCGTCACCTTGAGCGCAGAGGGGTGCGTCGTCTTCCTCGACGGCCGGCCGTATCACGTTCCTGCGCCGCAGGTCGAGGAGGTAGATCCCACCGGCGCGGGGGACATCTTCGCGGCGACGCTGTTCATCTCGCTGCAGCGCGGTCAGGATCCACTGGAAGCGGCTGCGTTCGCCAATTGCGTTGCCGCGCAATCCGTCACGCGCAAGCGGCTGGCCGGCCTGCCTACGCGGGAGGATCTCGAACGCTGCAGTACAATCGTCGCACGCAAGGTGTAATGTGTCACGCGCATGCGTCGAAGGCAGCTCGGGTGCGTAATGTGTAAGACGCAGGACGCAAGACTCAGGACGCGAGACGCAAGACGTGACCCGCAACACTTCACCCGCGCTTCATCATGACGCGCATCTACGCAATCGCCAACCAGAAGGGCGGCGTGGGCAAGACCACCACGGCGGTTAACCTCAGCGCCTATCTCGCGCTGGCCGGCCGGCGCGTGTTGCTGTTGGACATAGACCCGCAGTGCAACGCCAGCAGCAGCTTGGGCCTGGACAAGAACAAGGTGGCGACCTCTTCCTATGAGGTATTGCTGGGCAGCGTCACACCCGCGAAGGCCACGTTGAAGAACGCGCGGCTCAACCTGTCGGTCGTGCCGGCCTCGCCGGCGCTGGCCGGGGCGGAGATCGAGCTGGTGGGCGAATTGGCGCGCGAATACCGGCTGCGGCAGGCGCTGGCCGCCGAGGCCGGCAAGTACGACTACGTGTTGATTGACTGCCCGCCTTCGCTCGGCTTGCTCACCGTGAACGCGCTCACCGCAGCGAACGGCGTGCTCATCCCCGTGCAGTGCGAATACCTGGCCCTGGAGGGGCTATCGCAACTGACGCGCACGGTGCAACTGGTACGCCAGCGCTTGAACCCCCAGCTCGAAATTCGCGGGCTGATCATGACGATGTACGATGCGCGCACGGCGCTTTCGCAACAGGTGGTGGCCGAGGTGGAGAAGTTCTTCGCCGGCAAAGTGTTCCGCACGCGCATCCCGCGCAACGTGCGCCTGAGCGAAGCGCCTAGCCACGGCCAGCCGATCATGACCTACGCGCCATCGTCGCCCGGCGGCCAGGCCTACAAGAGCCTGGCCGAAGAGTTGATGGCGCAAGACGAAGCGACGCCGGCATCAAGCGAAGCTGCGTTGTCGAATGCGATGCATACGCCGGTGGCGCAATCTTCGCCGGACGGCGCAACGGCGCGCGAAACGACCGACACTCCCTGACCCCTGATTGCTCATGGCACCTAAAACCGGACTTGGACGAGGACTCGATGCGCTGATCCCCGGCGCGAGCGAGGCCGAAGCAGGACGCGGCGGCGTCATCGAAATCGCCGTCACCGAGATTCGCGCCAACCCGCGCCAGCCACGCATGGTGCGCGGGCAAGAGGCGATGCAACTCGAGGAGCTGGCCGCCAGCATCCGCGAGCATGGCGTGATCCAGCCACTCATCGTCACGCGCACGCAGGGCCCGGGTGCGCCCTATACGCTCATCGCCGGCGAGCGGCGCTGGCGCGCGGCGCAGCTCGCCGGCCTCACCCACGTCCCGGTCATCCTCAAGGACGCCACGCCGCAGGAGATGCTGGAGATCGCGCTGATCGAGAACATCCAGCGCAACGACCTCAGCCCGCTCGAAGAGGCCGCCGCCTTCCAGCAGCTCATCAACGAATTCGGCCTGACGCCCGACATGGTGGCCGAGCGCGTCGGCAAGAGCCGCGTGGCGATCTACAACACGCTGCGGCTGCTCAAGCTGCCCGGTCAGGTTCAGGCTGCGCTGATGCAGGGCGACATTACCGAGGGCCACGCGCGCGCCTTGCTGGGGCTAAGCTCAGCGGTGGATCAACTGGTCGCGCTCGACGAGATCAAGAAGCACGGCCTGAACGTGCGGCAGACCGAAGAGCTGATCCGGCGGATGAACCGGCCCAAGACCACGTCCAAGAAAACCGAGCGCGACCGCGAATGGCAGGGGGCGAAGGAATACGAGGCCAAGCTGCGCGACGTGCTGGGCACGAAGGTGTCGCTGATGCGCGGGCGCAAGGGCGGGCGCATCGTCATCGAGTTCTACTCCGACGAGGAGCTGGGCGCGATTTACGAGAAGATCGTGGGCAGTGGGGAGTAGGGGAGTGGGGATGTGCGCTCCCGCCTTCTCGATTGCATCTGGAACGATCTACTGCGGCGACAACGTCGCCGTTCTCCGCAAGCACATTTCCGATCGTTCGGTTGACCTGATCTACGCCGACCCGCCGTTCAACTCCGGCCACGCCTACTACGCCACCGGCAGGCGGCGCGAAGGCCCACGCTTCCATGACGTTTGGCGCTGGGATGGCGAAGCGTACCGGCGTGCGCTGGCCGAATCGCCGGCGCCGCTGGCCGGCGCGTTGGAAGCGCTGCGCCGCATCCTCGGCGAAAGCGACGCGCTGGCCTACTGCGCCGCGCTCGCACCGTGCCTGGGCGAGCTGCGTCGTGTCCTGAAGGATACCGGCAGCCTGTATCTGCACTGCGACGTGCGGATGAGCCATTACCTGCGCCTGATGCTCGATGCGCTGTTCGGCCGCGAGCGCTGCCGCAACGAGATCGTCTGGGCCTATCGCACCGGCGGCGCCGGCAAGCGCCACTTCGCCCGCAAACACGACGCCATCTTGTTCTACACTGCGTCGGACGATTACACCTTTCACCCGCAGCGCGAGCGCGTGCGCTACCGCAAGCGCTTCTTCGGCGCGCAGCGCGACGCGCACGGCTACTACGCCGATGTGTTGCTGCGCGACGTGTGGGAGATCCCGGCGGTGATCAACGTGTCGTCGGAACGCACCGGCTACCCGACGCAGAAGCCGCTGGCGTTGCTGGAGCGCATCATCGCCGCGTCATCCAACGCCGGCGACGTGGTGCTCGACCCGTATTGCGGTAGCGGCACGACGCTGGTCGCCGCGCAAAAGTTGGGCCGGCGGTGGGTCGGCATTGACGCGAGCGAGGAGGCGGTGCGGGTGGCGCGGGCGAGGCTGAGCAAAGAAGAAGTCAATCAGTAATCACAGCGGCATGGCAAGAAGGCTGCGTAGAGCGTTCGCCTCACCCCTGCGCCTCGCCGGTCAGTCGTTCGAACCGCTCGACGTTCAGCACGAACACGGTCGCGCCGCCCACTTCGACCTCGAGCGGTTGCGGGTTATAGGTGCCCATCACCTCGCCGGGGACGTTGACGTAGGCCGTGCGCCGCTGGGCAGTTTTGCGCAGGATGCGCAGCGCGTCGTTGACGTGCGCGTCTTCCACGCCGACCAGCAGCGTGACGTTCTCGCGGCGCAGCCACCCGCCCTGCGTCGCCATGCGCGTGACGCGATAGCCGGCTTCGTTCAGTGCCTGCGTCACCTTGCTGGCATCGTCGGCCTGAACGACGGCCATGATCATCTTCATCGCTGCCCTCCGATTCGCGGCTCATCTTTGTGACTCCGGCTCGCCTCATGTCTTGCCGGTCAGCATGATACACGAGCGATCTGCGCCGCAGCCGGTGTCATGGTAACCACAAGACGCCGGCAATGGCTGCCCCGGCCAGCAGCGCCCAGGTAGGCGTGCGGCCATCGAACGCGAGCACAGCGGCGATCACGGCGATGGCGAGGGTGACGACGTTCACGCCGTTGCTGGCGAACAGGCTGGCCAGCACCACCACGCCGCTGCCGACGATGGCCAGCACTAAGCCGTCGAGCACGCCGGCAGTCGCCGGAAAGGACTTCAGCCGGTCATGGATGCGCACCACGATCAACACCAGCAGCGGCGGGATGACGATCGCCAGCGACGCCAGTAGCGCGCCGGGCAGGCCGGCGGTCAGGTAGCCCAGGCTGATCACCCACAACCCGCTCGGCCCCGGGCTGATCTCGCCCACGGTCAGCGCCTCGGCGAAGTTCGACTCGACCGCCCAACCGCGCGCGATCAAGTCGGTGTAGAGGTAGGGGAAGGGGCCGCGGCCACCTGTGGAGAGCAAGCTGGCTTTCAGGAACAGCAGGAAGAACGTCAACCAATCCATCGGATCATCCTTGATGCGCGTGGTTGGCGGCACTCCTGAACCTGAGCGCATACACCGCGCCCAGGCCGGCCGCGCCGATCAGGTATGCGACCAGCACCGGCGCGCCCAGCGCGGTGAGCGCCGTCGCCGTTGCCAGCAGCGCGAGTCCGGCGACCAACGCTGCGTTCCCCAGCCGGCGCAGCCCGTACAGCGGCCCTTTCAGCAGCCGCCACATGAAGGCGATGCTCAGGCCGACCAAAGCCGGCGTCACGCCGCGCAGCGCGCTCTGCACTTGTGGCAAGTGGCGCACTTGCGTGTAGAGCGCCGTCATGGCGACGGTGATGGCGATGGCCGGCCCCAGCATGCCCAGCAGCGAGACGACCACGCCCGGCGCGCCGCCAAAGCGGTGGCCGATCAGCACCGTCATGGCGACCAGGTTGATGCCCGGCGCGAACTGCACGATCGCCCAATCTTGGGCGAATGCTTCAGGCGTCATCCAGCGCCGGCGCACCACGAAATGCTGCTGGATGAGCAGTTGCGTGGCCGAGCCGCCGCCGAACGACGTCGCGCCGATGTGCAGCCAGGTCGTGAACAATTCGAACAGAGAAGGGCGAAGGTCGGAAGGTGCATCGAGCGAAGATGAAGCCGCGGAAGCCATGCGGCGATTGTAGCGATTTTCGTCTACCATTCGCCTGCCTATGTCTACTACCAGCAGCCTCTTTACCGATCTCGATTTCGACCGCGACGGCAAGCAGTTCGGCTACATCCAGGCGCCGCAGTCCACCAACACCGCCGCGTGGGCCAACTTGTTCATCCCGCTCATCGTCATCAAGCATGGCGACGGCCCGACCGCGTTGTTATTCGGCGGCAACCACGGCGACGAGTACGAAGGGCCAGTGACGTTGCTGAAGCTGGCGCGGACCATCTCGCCCGAGCACGTGCGCGGCCGCATCATCCTCGTGCCGGCGCTCAACCTGCCGGCGGTGCAGGCCAACACGCGCCTCTCGCCGCTGGACGGCCGCAACATGAACCGCGCCTTCCCCGGCAGCCCGTCGGACACCATCACCGGCCAGATCGCGCACTTCGTCTCCAGCGTGCTCATCCCCATGGCCGACGTAGTGGTGGATGTGCACTCGGGCGGGCGCTCGATGCACTTTCTGCCGTCGGTGAACATGCATCGCGTGGCCGATCCGCGCCAGATGAGCGAGATGGTGCGCCTGGCGATGGCGTGGGGCGCGCCGTATGTGTTCATCTATCGCGACGTGGCCGGCAGCGGGCTGCTGCCCGGCTACGCTGAATCGCTCGGCAAGCCGACGCTGGGCACCGAGATGGGCAGCGCGTCGCAGTACGGCCCGGCCACGCTCAAGCTAGCTTACGACGGTCTGCGCAATGTTCTGGCCGAGATGGGCGTGCTGAGCGATGAGCACCGCACGCCGGCCACGCCGAGCCAGATCGTCGCGTCCGAGCTGCGTGACGACTACATCATGTCGCCGGCGTCAGGCATCTTCGAGCCACTGGTCGAGCTGGGCGACACTGTCGAGGTCGGGCAGCCGGTCGGCTGCATCCATTTCATCGAGCAGCCGAGCTGGGAGCCGGTGGTCATCCGCGCGAAGACCGCCGGATTCGTCATGTCGCGCCGCGCCATCCCGCTCACCCAGCAGGGCGATTGCGTCGTGGTCGTGGCGCGCCGGATCGAGTGATTAAGCGCCTAACGCGCTCCGAGCGCATTAGGCGCTACCCCTTCTGCATCGAATCGAAACGGGTATAGCCAGGCGGGTGAAAAGGCGTACACTGTAGGCATGTTCACGAAGCGAGTGACCCCTCGGCCAGCGCGCGCAGCGTTGATGGCGATCGTGGCGTTGACGCTTGCGGCATGCAACCAACAAGCCGCCACGCCGGAGCCGCAACTGGTGCCGACGCGCACGCTGGCCCCTCGCCCGACGGCGACGGCCACTCCGCCGCCCGGCGCGCAGCCGCGCCCGACGCCAACCGTGACGCCAGAACCGCTCACCGGCCTGACCCTGGAGAACGCCGACCAACTCGCGCGCGTCTTCCAGTTGGATGAGCCGCCGCCCCGGCACATCTACTCGGTGGCGAGCGACCGGCTGGTCGTCTTCACCTCGCGCAGCTTCGAGGTCATCGCCGCGGACACGCTCGACTTGCAAACCCGCACGCCGGTGCAACTCAACGACGAGACCGCGCCGATCTTCTGGTATGCCGCCTCGCCGAACGGCAAGGTGGGCGCCATCATGCAGCTCGACGGCACGGTGGACATCTACGACCTTGAGACCTCGCAAATCGTGAAGACCATCGCCGTGCCTCGGCCTTCGGCAGAGGTCGCGTCCGATATCGCCTTGAACGAAGACGGCAGCGAGCTGGTCGTGATTTCGCAGGGCGAGTTGCGGCGCATTCGCCTGGCCGACGCCGAAATCGTGGGCGCAGGCCAGACCCTGCCGGATACCACGCAGACCATCCGTTTCTCCGAAGACGCCTCGCGCGTGGCGGCAGTTCAGTTGACGGGCGACATCGTCATCGTCAACGCCATCAGCGGCGCGCCGCCGGTGACGCTGACCGGCGTGTTCACCAACACAGCGATCGAGCATCTGAGCTTCAGCCCGAACGGTGCGAAGTTCGGCGCTTCGGGCGGCGAGTCGCTCGCCATCTGGGATCTTTCGGGCGACGCGCCCGTGCTGCAGAAAACCTTCACCGAGCTCGGCGGCGCCGTCGAGCCGGCCTTCGATCGGACCGGCCGCTTCATGGCCGTCCTGATCAGCCCTGTGGTGCTGCTCTACGACCTGCAGGACGACGAGCCGAGGGCGCAGTTCCGCCTGGCCGGCAGCCTGCCGGTGTGGTCGGTGAACTTCGATCCGCCAGGCGAGCGCCTGTTCGTGGCCGGATCTGGCGAGCTGGCCAGCTTCGACATCGTCGCGCGGCGCTCGCTTCAATCGGCCACGCGCCCGCCCATCACGCGCAGCGCCTTCTCCACCGATAGCAAGACGCTGTTCACGTGGAGCGCGGTCTACCCGTCCAACGACGTCGCCGTCTTCGATGCGCAAACTTGGGAAGTGCGCGGCCGCCTGCTGCACGACGCGCCGGTCGCCTGGGTCGAGCCGGATCGCGCGAACACCTACGTCGCCACGATCACGCTCGATCGCGGCATGCACGTTTGGCGCGTGCGCGACGGCCGGCTGTTGACGAGCATCGCCGCGCCGGTCACCGACACTGCGCGCACGCTGCTGTGCTTCACGCCCGACGGCCGCAGCCTGGCCTACCTGGACGGCCGGCGCATCGTCTCGCACGACATCGCCGCCGATCGGGAGGTGGGTGACTTCGAGTTGCCGCTCGAGCCACGTTTCATCAGCGGGTGCGACAACGATGCAGGCATCTTCGCCGTCGCCAGCGAGCAGGACATCCGCGTGTTCAACCTCGATGGCCGCACCGTCGCGACGATCAACGATTTGAGCGGCCTCGAGGACGCCGGCGCGCTCTACCTGAGCGACGACGGCAGCAAGCTGGCCGTGCTCACCCCGACGCGGTTGACCATCTGGGACGTGCAGGCGCAGCAGCAGTTGCAGGCCATCCGGCTACAGCGCGACCCACGGAGCGGCGTATTCAGCTCACGCGGCGAACGGTTCGCGATCAACTTCGGGGACGACGTGGATGTATTGGACATCGCCTCCGGCAAGCTCACATCGCTGGATTTGCCGAAAGGCAGCAGCGTGGTGGCATTCTTCCCGCGCGACTCGCGGCTGATCGTCACGGCAGTGATGATTCCCACGCCGGAGACGGCCGAGCAGTCGCTCGATCAGCGCATCTTCGCCTCCGGCGAGCTGAGCCTCTGGGACACACAGAGCGGCAAGCTGCTGCGGCGCATCGAGACCGACGACCCGCCTTACACCGGAACGATCAGCGACGACGGCGCAACCATCGTGACCCACACGCGGGCCAACGCAATGACGGCGTGGAGCGTCGCGCCGGCGCGGTGAGCGATGTTGAAGCACGTCACTCCCGCGAAGGTCCCGTGGCTCCCGTGATTCCCGTTCCGTGAACTGGAACGGGAAACGGGATCGGGGACGAGCCAAAGGCCACGGGATCAAAGGACAGGAGTCCAGGACTATCGAAATGCTAGATTCCCGGTCATCTCCATGAAGGTGGGATTGCGCAGGAATGACGGGCAGCGGTGACGGGCGATGCGCTCATATCGCCAGCTAAAAAGTCACCCACATTTCTGCGCTACACTCAAAGCGCATCCGCATGGCGCGGGTGCATTTGTGTAGCATAAGAAGCAAGTGGGGGCAAAACATCGTGCGGTAGGGCGCGGACGCCGTTCCGCGCCTGTGACGCATCGGCGATGGCGCGCTGCGGTAGCCGATTCGGGCCATTCAGAGCGCGCCCTATCCAACCTGCAAATTTGCCCCCGCTGGCGAATGCACCCGCATGGCGCCCACCGCAGACGCGCCGAGTACAATTCGCATCCCATGAAGTATCACGTCGCCACCTTCGGCTGCCAGATGAACGAGGCCGACTCGCAGCGGCTGGCATCCGAGTTGGAGAAGCTCGGCCTGCGCGCCACCGACGACCGCTTCGCCGCGGACGTCCTGGTGCTGAACACGTGCGTGGTGCGCCAGGGCGCCGAGGACAAGGCGCTGAGCTATCTGCACATGATCAAACCGATCAAGCAGCGCAACCCAAACGTGGTGGTCGGCGTGATGGGCTGCCTGGTGGGCGTGCGCGGCAACACGCCGCTGAAGAAGGCCTTCCCCTGGGTGGATGTGTTCATGGCGCCCAGCGAGCCCGGCCCGATGGTGGACTTCTTGCTGCAGCGCGAGGGCAAGCGTCTGGCCGAGGCCGAGACGCAGGCGCGCTTCGCTGTGCAGGACGGGGACATTCCGGCGGCGCAGCCCGACTTGGCGCTGCGGCTGCCGGCCCACGAGGTCGGCAGGCGCGTGACGGCCAACGTGCCGATCGTGTATGGCTGCTCGCACGCCTGCACCTTCTGCATCATCCCATTCCGGCGCGGCGCGGAACGCAGCCGGCCGGTGGCCGAGATCGTGCGCGAGGTCGAATCGCTCGTAGCGCAGGGGGTGAAGGAGGTCACGTTGCTCGGCCAGATCGTGGATCGCTATGGCTACGACCTGCTGGGCGACGACTATGCCATCAAGCGCTACAACCCCGGCGCAGCGTCAGGCGTCCCGTCGCAGAACATCCCGCTGCATACACCGCTGGTGGACTTGCTGCGCGCTGTTAATGACATTGAGGGACTGCAGCGCATACGCTTCCTGACCTCGCATCCGAACTGGATGACCGACGAGTTGCTCGACGCGGTAAATGAACTGCCGAAGGTGATGCCGCATATCGAGGTGCCGGTGCAGGCCGGCGACGATGAAGTGCTGATGCGCATGCGCCGTGGCTACACCAGCGACGACTACCGCCGGCTGATCGCGCGCATCCGCACGAAGGTGCCGGATGCGGCCATCGCCACCGACGTCATCGTTGGCTTCTGCGGCGAGACCGAGGCCCAGTTCATGTGCACTTACGAACTGCTCGAGGAACTGCGGCTCGACGTGGTGCATCTGGCGAAGTATTCACCGCGTCCGCAAACCGTCGCCGCGCGCGAGTTCGCCGACGACGTGCCGGAAGAAGAGAAAGAGCGCCGCTTCCGCTTCCTTGAGGCACAGCACGAGCGCATCAGCGGCGAGATCAATCAGCGCTACCTCGGCCAGACGGTGGAGGTGCTGGTGGAAGGTGAGCACAAGGGCAAGTGGCGCGGGCGCACGCCGCAGAACAAGCTGGTGTTCTTCGAAGATGCGTCGCAAGACTGGCGCGGCAAGTTGGCCAATGTGACGATCACCTGGGCTGGGCCGTGGAGCATGCAGGGAAAGGTATGCGTGAATGGCGGCGCACCGGGTCACGATCTTCACATCCAGCGCTGCAGCCAGGCCGGATAGCGCAGCAGGTAGGTGCGCTGTACGAACATCATCCGGATAGGGCCGGCGTCGCACACCATGACGCTGGCGTTCAAGTGCAGCGGGCCGAATACGTGCGCCGAGCGCGCCATCAGCAGGCAGCTACCCGTTGCATAGCGCTCCGGCCCTAGCGCGAAGCGCTGCGAATACCAGTTGTAGATCAGGTTGAACGGGTCAGTGCTGCGATAGGTCTCTACCCGCCGGAAGACGAGGTTGGGCACGAGGCGCACGAAGTCGCCGGCATCAATCACCTCTGCGCCGGGGTAGCGCGCCGCATGATACGTCTGCCATGCCCACAGCGCCAGCCTGCCCCAGATGGCAACGACCAGCGCCAACGTCACCAGCGCGATGCGGAGCAACAACTTGCGCGACTCCCGGCGATCCACTACCTTTCCCCTCGTTTCGATCGTCGCATCGCCATGCATACCGCATATTACATCTTCCCCGATCAAGTGCACCTCGGCTTTGGCGCGGCGCGCCTGGCCGGCCAAACGCTGAAAGCCGAAGGCATGCGACACGCCTTCGTCATCGCCGATCCCGGCGTCGCCTCCGCCGGCTTGGTTGCGCCCGGCCTCGCCTCGCTCGCCGAGGCCGGCGTGGCGCATACGCTCTACACCCAGGTGATCCCCAATCCCGACTGCGCGTCGGTGGACGCCGCCGCTGAGGGCTACCGCGCTAGCGAGGCCGATTGCGTCGTCGGCATCGGCGGCGGCAGCGCACTGGACACGGCTAAGGCTGTGCGCATCGTCGTCGCCGGGCCACAGGAAGGCCGGATCGCCGAATACGCCTATCGGCTGGGCGACAAAGCCCGCCCGCATCCGCCGCGGTCGCGCCTGCCCTTCTACATTGCCATCCCGACCACCGCCGGCACCGGCGCCGAAGTGACGCCTTGGGCGGTGGTCACCGATCCGGAGGCCAAGCTCAAGTTCGGCGTGGGTGGGCCGCACTCGGTGCCGAACATGGCGCTGATAGACCCGGAGCTGATGCTGACGCTGCCGGCCTTTCTCACCGCAGCTACCGGCATGGACGCGCTCACGCACTGCATCGAGGCCTACGTCTCGACCAACGAGAACCCGGTGCTCGACGCGATGATCCTGGGCGCGATCGCGCAGATCGGGCGCAGCTTGCCGGTCGCCGTCGCACAGCCGGCCAACCGCGCCGCGCGCCGCGACATGGCCGAAGCGGCGATGATCGGCGGCATAGCCATCAGCTCGAAGTGGCTGGGCGCGTGCCATTCGCTGGCCCATCCGCTCAGCAGTTTTGCGGGCGTGCAGCACGGCCTGGCCAACGCCATCATGCTGCCGCACGTGATGCGCTACAACCTGCCCGGCGCAATCGAGCGCTACGCACAGGTGAACGATGCCCTGGGCGGGCCGGGCGGGACGCTCCGCGCACGTGCCGAGGGCGCAGCGATAATGGTCGAGCAGTTGCGCCGCGATGTGGGTCTGCCGGCGCGCCTGCGCGACGCCGGCGTGAGCGAGGCGTTGCTCGCGCCGATGGCCAAGGCGGCCTATGAGCTCGACCTGAACTGGTGGACCAACCCGCGCGCGGTGAACGTGCAGGTCATGGAGCAACTGTATCGCGAGGCATTCTGAGGATGTTTCGCGTGGTCTTGCCGATTCCTTCGCCTTGCGGACCTGCGCTGAGCCTGCCGAAGCATCGTCCGGCCGCGGCACAAGGCTGTCCGGCGAGATGAAGCGCCCGCATGTGCGTGTGCTGCATCACCCCCGCGCAGGCGGGAGTGCTGGCCAGTGACCCTTCGGCAAGCTCAGGGCTGGCCCGCCGGTCAGTCGGCCAGGTGTCACTCCCCCTATCGACGGTTGTCATCAGGCTGATGCTATCCAAGTTTTCGTCTCTTCGTCAGTTATCCGCTGCTTCCTGTAATGCCTGAATCAATTTCAGGCATGTAGACTGATCGAGAAACACTTCTATGTCACCACCCTTCATTATTGAGAGCGTGAGACTAATTTGATCACCGCTTTTGCGAACAATCGCGAGCGCCTCGCTGCGATTATCAGCGTCGTAAAAAGAAATGACTGTCTGACCCTGATCTGCTTTCATGTTCTGAATTACTCCCACGAGATATCCCACGGATCACCAGGCAGGCGCCTGCCATGCTTCTCACTTGGTGTGTCGACATGCCAGTGAGGGAGCTTGAGCCAATTAGGTGCATCCGAGTGATAAGGATGCTGTTCATAGGTCACTGTCAAATCATCCTGACCTTCCAGATTACCTTGTTGCGACCAGGCGTATTACGACTGTCGGGTATTCGCTTGCCAGTAACAGCCAGCTTTTTAACGATTTCTTCGGGTGACGATGGCCAAACATCTGTCCTTGGTTCGATATAGCTGTCGCTTGATTTAGCCTGTGTTGCGATTATCTTCGAACTGCGACCATTCTCCCCAAAAGGAGAGAGGATAGGAATGTTGATGAACGGACCGGGCGACCCCACTGTTGCACCGGGCGTGTTGATCTTCGGCGAGGGCCCCAGTGAACCACCAAGCGGCACGTTAATCTTTGGCGAGGGCTCTGTGATCTGAACAGGGATATCGCCGCCCCTGCGCCGAAGTGTATTGCCTTCGTCTATTGGTTGATAGTTCCGTCTGCAGGATATACAGACCGCTGTATGCCCTGTCGGATTGACATACTTCAGCGGGTTGTGCCGGACATAGGCGTAGCGATTGAGGTCGACCGGGTTGGCCGGGTTGGGCACAAGGCTGTCCGGCGAGAGGAAGCGGGCCAGCAGCGGCGAATACATCCGCGCGTTGCGTCACCCCCGCGCGGGCGGGGGTGCTGCCCGGCCTTCCCTTCGAGAAGCTCAGGGCAGGCCGCCGATCCGTCGGCCAGGTGCCGCTGACCCAGCGCGCCGAGCCATACGGCTGTAGCGTGACTGGCCGTGTGTGCCGCCGCTGCTGTTCGTGGCCAATGACACCGAACCCAAGCCTGCCCCCGCGCAGGCGGGGGTGATCGCCGTGCAGACTCCAAAGCGTATCGCGAGTTGTCCACTCTACTTCTTTCTGATGAGCGTCTCAAAGAATACTGCCCCAAATGTGACAGCATCTCCCACCAGCAGAAAGAAAAACCATGCTCCCTGGAAGATGAGCATGGCTAGCGGTTCAACACAGGCTGGGTCAGCTATGCACAACATCGAACTTGTCATCACAGCTATTAGGAATCCACCAATTTGCACGGTGAAAGCCGTGACAGTTTTTTGTTTCAAGCTGATAAAGTCCAGCCGCAAAACAAGCTGGAGGAATACGAATCCGATGAGCGCAGACATCACTGCAAAAACCGGCACATAAAAGCCGAAGCTTGCTGGCATACCAATCGCCAGCGACCACCATGCCAGTCGTCGAAGAATGCGCGAGGTTTTGATGATCTCAACCGGCCGGTTTGAATCAGTCATGGCCATTTCCTTTTAAGGCGCATTGCGCACCCCAATCTCAGCGAGCACGTCCCAGCCTGTTTTAAGTCCTTCAACCAGAACTTGCTGCAGAGGATTGAGCCGCACCACGTTCGACTTCCCCAAGCTAGTGATGTTGGGACGTTTAGTCACCGGGTCAAAGTCAGTGATCTGCTTGATCTCAGTGCGGAACGAACGACCAGCTATCCTGTCAATTTGGCTTTTTACAATGTCACTGGCTAACCCAGCTGCCACGCCAAGCCCAGCATCTTTTACCATCGTGCCGAAATCACCCCATCCACGTTTCACAGCGCGCAGACCAGCATTGCCGACATTGAACTGTTCACCATGACGCAGTCGCTCCTCAGCTATTCCACCCACGAGTGCTTCCACTTGTCCTCCGGCAATGCTTGCAGCAGCGACCCATGCGGGGCCGGCGTGTTTGCCTCGCGCCTGAGGAATAGCGATTGTGAAGCCAGTGATTGCACCTCCAGCCGCTGCACCTATTCTGCTGGCTTCACTTTCTGAACTATGATAGTCCTTGATGGCTTGTTGCACCGACTTGTCACCCTTCGCGACAGCTAATGCTTGGCCGAAGACCTGTGAAGATGTTTCTCCCGCGAGGCCGATGAATGCACCTGCGACGGCTCCGCCGAGAAGAATCGCCGCCTCCTTCCAGAAGTGCCCCGTCGGATCGGTGTAGCGCAGCGGGTTGTTGAGGACATAGGCATAGCGGTTGAAACTTTGTGGGTCATCCGGCCGCGGCACGATGCTGTCCGGCGAGAGGAAGCGGGCCAGCAGCGGCGAATACATCCGCGCGTTGCGTCACCCCCGCGCAGGCGGGGGCGCTGCCCGCTAACCCTTCGGCAAGCTCAGGGCAGGCCGCCGATCCGTCGGCCAGGTGCCGCTGACCCAGCGCGCCGAGCCATACGGCGTGTCTCACGAGGGTCTGGGCGCCAGCGCTACGCAATTAGCCGCCCGACGTCATCAAGCCTAGGCGCTCGCGACACTCGCGCTTGATTTGTTCAATCTCTTCGGGCGACACCTTATACTTCAACAGCACCTGCCCTATGCCTGCCAGTATGGCTTCGACGTAGCGGCCAAAATCGCTCGCCACATCCTCTGGTAGCCAGATGCCATAGTCTACATCCCTATATGCTCGTGAGATTGACGGCCCTCGCACCTCTAACACTCGTTGACCTGCCTTCAGCACAATACTAAAACTCAAAGACCACTCATGCGGATCTTTGCGTCGCCTGAAGAAATGTCCCCAGTTTCGGGCATGTGCGTTCAGCACACCATAGAGCACTGGATGCAGTTCGGGTTGCCTTTCCGGATGGTGCAAGCCTGGTGTTAAAGACCC